>JADHWN010000020.1 GCA_016783455.1 Candidatus Bathyarchaeota archaeon | reverse complement strand
TTTAGCTCAGATTAAAATAAGCGAGATTTATTTATATTCTATCTAGTTTTTGCTAAATAAATCATGAAAATGTTAAAATAAGCACTGTTTAGAATTTAATTTGACTTATATGCGTAACGAGCTAAACACGTACTAATATTTGTTTTTTTGTTAATTAAATATTAGATAAAAGGTTGTATGGTGTACTCACTTGAAGCACTTGTTAAAACAGTTAAAGGTTCTCTCAAAACCACATTCGTTTGAAATAGTGGAGAAACTAACTGGGGGGCCAACGCACATCTCCACCATATCGGAGGATATGGGCATTCCATACACAACTGCGTGGCAGAGGGTAGCTGAGATGGAGCGGGCTGGACTATTGGAGGTCGAGTCGGGAGTGGACGAGAGCACAAGGAGAGCCATAAGAATTGCTAGGATAGTGAATTTCAGGCTGGAGCTCTCACCGGGGATCATTAAGGATATGGTCAAAGGAGAGGAGTCCGAGCTCAAAGTAGTGTGAGCCGGCTCTTCTGGGGGCTGTTGTAGCAGTATCCTCGATCTCGCAAACATTTTATCAGCATACGACACACGATGCCTGAGAGATTATCGATGATGCCTAATGGAGATCCCAGTTCTTTCACAAGAGTGCTCTACGGATGCGATGCCGATGAAGTGGCAGAGATCGTACTGATGACTCCCATCAAGGATTGGTGGGAGGCATTGAAGCACAGATCTGAGGACGTCGAGGAGTTTGAAGGGTTCAACCGTGGGTTCAACGGCGTGCTGGGAGGCGTTGAGGTCTCTGTCTTCGACTCAAGGGTCGGCAGTCCCGTAGCTCTCGACTGCGCCTATTATCTGCGGTTCACCCCATGCAGGAAGATAGTCTTCAACGGGTTGATCGGTGCCCTGCAGCCCCCCATAAAAGTCGGGGACGTGATAGTGCCCACTGCGGCCCTGCGTGGTGAAGGGGCGTCGAAATACTTTGTCGAGGAGTCCTATCCCGCCGTAGCTGACTTTGGTCTTCTTCGTTCCCTGGCATCGACCCTTGACGAGGTCTACGGGGACACCGGCCACATGGTCCATTATGGCCCCATTTATACTACTGATGCCTTCGCAGCTGAGACGGATGAGTTCCTTGAGCTCTGGAGGTCCCGTAACCTCCTCGGGATAGAGATGGAGACCTCCGTGGTCTACACGATCGCTGCCCTGTACGGGATGAAGGCGGTCTCGTTCCACGTCGTGAGTGACAATCCACTGTTGAAGAAAAGCTTCTTCGATCCTTTGACCGATGACGAGAAGTGTTGTCGGGAGGAGTGCATTGAGCTCCTCTACGAGGCCTTGGAGAAGTATGTGAGAACGATATGAGCTATAAAAAAATGGGGGCGTCGGGGATCAGCCGTGGATCTTCTTGACTAGGCTGGCTACGCGGCTGCCGAGTTTCCTGCAGTTCTCGACGTCCTTGTCGTCTGGGGCTCCTACTGAGGCGGCTCCGTAGTGGTTGCTTCCGGATGTCCCCTGGATGACCATGCCGTGGATGAAGAGGGCCTCGTTGAGCGCCATCACTGTGGTCTCAGCGCCTGTGTGGGTCCCCCCGCTGCTGGCGAAGGCTCCTCCCACCTTTCCGTCTAGTTTCCCGTGGTACTTGACCGAGTCGTCGATGAACTCCTTTATCTTCGCCGTGGGAAGCCCGTAGTAGACCGGGGAGCCCAGGATCAGGCCGTCAACTCCGGGAAGTTCGTCGACGGAGGCTTCATCAACCCTCTTGACCTCGACGTCGAGGCCCTCCTCACTGACCCCCTCTGAGACGGCGTGGGCCATCTTCTCGGTGTTCCCCGATCGGGAGTCGTATACGATTAAGACCTTCATGAGAAACCTCCCTTATTCATGGGAGCTTTTCTTTGGCGTCCTTTACCGCGTAGACTCCCTTGATGTGGCCGTAGTACAGGGCGTGATAGTTACCGGAGGCGTATACGCGGCTCTCCAGCTCCTCTTTAAGCTCTCCCTTCTCTACCTGTGTCTTGAAGGCGACCTCACACTCGTAGTGTACTGGGCACTCAGCAATGTAGGGTGCATCAACCGTATGACCCTTCTTCGCTGTAAGGCCCAGTTCCTTAAACTTGTCCATATCCCGACCCGACTTGGTGCCGCATACGTTCAGTGCTTCGGTCATGCCCTTTGATGGGAGGCAGACAGTGAACTTACCTGCCTCCTCTATGAGCTTGTAGGTGTGCCTGGACAGGCGCACGGCGACTACGAAGAACGGCTCACTCCACATGGTGCCCGCAAGGCCCCAGCCTATGGTCATGGCGTTGGGCTTCCCGTCGTCTCCCTCGGAGACTAGGAGGAGCCCTTCATCTCTAAGGAGTCTGTCAGTCTCGGCGATGAAACTGAAGTTCTCAACTTTCTCTCTTCCCATTGACAATACCACTGCATATTGGGATATATTCTGTATAACCCTTTTTCGATTGATGTTTTTAATAGAAAATTATCTGGAAAAAGGATTCTGGAATCTGCTTTACGCTTCAGAGGACGAAAATAATTGTTACGTGGAGCGGACCGTTAGGTGAAAACTACGGTCTTTGTAGCTTTTAACCGGTCCGCCCGCACGTTTTCCAGGCACCCCAAAGATTAGATTTGGTGTGCTCCGCTCCATACTAGAATACTCAGTTATATTGTTTACCTAAATACACTAATTACGTCCATTTACTGTAATGAGGTCTGAATTAGGATCTTAGTTATAGGGAAAGGACACGGTAATGTCATTGTCCTATTGTTGAATTAGTGTCCGTTACATAACCACTATCAGTTTTTTCGAGTTGGATCCAGCCAGGGATTACACTGAACAAGCATCTTGCTGAGAGAGAGGATTTAGATCTCACGAATATCGAGGACGCTCCAGCTCAAACTTCAGAGTCGAAGACTGACCCCCTCTCAAACCGGAGAATAAGGATCGAAAGACCGGGTGACGATGAAATAACCTTAGGTATTTACAGGAGGCTAATCATGAGTCTGGCGGGGCAGGTCTACGTTGAGCATCGTACGATGCCGGGGTGGGAAGGATCGCTTCCCTTCTACGCATTCAAATGTCCCGCCCACGGGACCGTGGTTGACTACCCCCATGGCTACGATCAGCGGCTGGACTGCCCAAAATGCCACAGAGAAAGAGATTTCCTGAGAATACTCACCGGCTAAGAGATCTGGCACAACAAAGGGTTAGATGATGTAGCCGCTGTCAATCCTCTCGAAGTCTGGGACCCGTTCTAGGTCCATCTCCTCTCCGAGGGACTCGAAGGCCTCGGGGCTCAGGTTTACCCATGGGCCTGTGGCCGCGGCCTCCACGATGTAGTGTCCTCTCCCGAAGTTGTCCAGGCATATCCTGTATGTGAGGCTCCTCACCTGCTTCTCGTCGACGTAGCCGAGGGTGTGGAGGTACTCGTGGAGCAGTATTGAGAAGACGTAGGCCTTCCACTTAGGCTCGGTCTTGGCTGCTGCATCGATCAACTTCCTGTTGAGGACGATGTCGTTGGTCCCCATGGGGTGGAATGCGCCGACCCTCATGGGTAGGTTGCCCAGGTAGAGCATCAATCCTACTCTGTGCTGGCCTAGTGAACTCTGGACGGCTTTCTTTACGAGGGTGAAGATATCGCCGTAGGATTTGGCTTTCTCTATATCAGCCGATATCAGAATCTATTCTCCCTTTATTGTACTGCTTCGACCGACTTGACGCTTGGCACCTTCTTCTTCAGGTAGTTCTCGACTCCCCACTTCAGGGTCATCTGGGACATCGGGCATCCTGCGCAGGCGCCTGTGAGCCTGACCTTCACGACGCCGTCCACGACGTCGACAAGCTCAACGTCTCCCCCGTCCACCTGTAGGTGCGGGCGTACCTCTTCAAGGGCTTGTGCGATCTCTTCTCTCAATTTTATACCTCTTCTGAAAGGGTTTATACTAGAGTATATAAACCTTCATCGGCTGGCGACGAGATCGTATTTAACGCTTATGTGTCCATCATTCTTGGGGGGCTCTTTTTTTCGTTAGGTTAAATAGGAGTGAATCCTCGGAGTTCACGTGCTCACGGTATGTCCGAGGATAAGGAGCTTGAGAAGATCAAGGAGCAGATGTTGAGGAGGATGATGGAGCCTCCCGACACTGGCCCCTGGACTGACGGGACCGTCGTGGAGCTGGATGGCAGGAGCTTCGACAACGCGCTGGGGAAGGCCCAGAGACCTGTCATGATCGACTTCTGGGCTGAATGGTGTGGGCCCTGTAAAATGATCAAGCCCGTCTTCGATGCTCTAGCAAGAGATTTCTCGGGTAGAGCCTACTTCGCAAAGGTGAACGTAGATGAGAACCAGGTGCTGGCGAGGAGATATGGGGTCGTGAGCATACCAAACTTCGTGCTCTTCGTGAAGGGAAGACCTGTTGATCGGATCGTTGGGGCTGTTGGTAGGCCTCGATTCGAGGCTGTCCTGAACACGCATATCGCGAAAATTTGAGGAAAAAAAGCTTCAGGCCCTAGGCTAGCTCAAGCTCCTTCCTGTCTCTTCCGCCTTTGAGCGAGTAGGACGAGACCACGACCCTTCCAGGGACCTTTTTGGCTCTCACTGTCCACTCGACCGTTCTCTTGGAGCCCTCTGCTCTCCCGCTTGATACGCTGTACGACGGGTGCCCCGGGAGCCTGTCTGAGCGTCCCTCGAGGTTGCCCAGGCTGCTCCGCTCCTTCCCTCCGATGAGCTCCACGCCGTCGCCGAGCTCAATCTTGACCCTCACGGGCTTGTCCAGCCTGATCTTCTTCCTCTGCTCCGTGAGGTTCGTGGCGAGGAATCCCTGGTTCGAGACTTCAGCCCTTATCTTGTAGAGGCCCTCCCCTACCGCCGTCGCCTCCGCCTTGGTGATCTTGACCTGAGGTAGCATCGCCGCTAGCCTGATGGGGAACATGAATATCTTGTCCAGCGCCGAGTCCAGTAGGTGGGGTGGGGGGTTCTGCATCGTGTACTTGGTCCTCATCCCCCCTATCTCGACAGACCCAAGCTGGGGATGTACATGGGGCGCCCAGTCGGCGAATCCTTCTCCGCCTGTCTCCCTGTCGATCCAGGCCATGAGTTTGAGGCTCTCCTCCTCTGAGAGGTCGCCCATGACGAAGCGCATGCCCCTCTCGTGGAAGTCCTTGAATCCGGCCCGAGTCGGCATGTCCCAGATCTCGATGCCGTACATAAGGAGTCCGAAGTGGTCGTACCACCAGTCCATGGAGCACCCCGCCCTCGCCGCCTTCTTGTTGAGGGTCATCTCCTCATACGGCGATAGGACAGGCCATCCGCTCATCTCCGCCCCGATCTCTCCGAGGGCGTTGTAGATGGCCAGGTCCTTCTCGAGCCCCTTCTCATCCCAGTGCTTATCGCTCCACAGGGCGTAGGGACGCATCACGATGCCGCTGTAGGTGTGATATGTGAGGAGACCGCCGATGTTCTTATGCTCCCAGAAAAAGTCCGCCATGGCCCGCACCTCGGGTTCGAAGAGGGGGTAGAGCCCCGCCTGCCCTGACTGGATAGGGGACCAGCCCGCTGGGTAGTTCCTGTTGGATCCTCCTATCCACCTGGAGGGTGCCATCTTGACCTCGCCGCCCGTGTAGTTCTTGATCATCCCCTCTCTGTAGACCTTGTAGTAGACCCCACCTGTCTCCTCGGGTTTCCTCTTGACCAGGACCCTCTTGTCCTTCTCACTGGCCTTCCAGTCTCCGTTGGGCTCCTGGATCCGCATCATCGTGATGAAACCGTCGCCGTCCAGATCCTCAGGGTAGAGCCCTTCCGCGAACTCATCCTCGAAGTCAGGGTTGGGGATCCCTCCGCCCACGCGGCTGTAGGGCTGGGTCAGGTAGATCTCGGATCCGTCCGGGTTGACCCTGGGCATCACGTAGAAGGCCTTCTCTTTCAGCAACTCGGTGATGAAGGGGTCTTCGCCGTGCTGGGTGAGAAGGTGCCATGCTGCCTTGAGGCAGGCCTCTGTACCTGTGATCTCACCTGCATGGGTGTTGCCGTCGATCCAGAAGCCGGGCTTCTCATCCGCTGGTCCTGTCTCCTTGTTGGTTATCGTCAGGACCCAGAGGTCCCTCCCTTGAGGGGTCTTCCCGATGGTGATCATAGTGGCTAGGTCGGGGTAGTTGACCGCCCAGCCTTTCAGGATCTCCGTGACCTCATGATAGTCGTGATACTGATCGAAGGAAATCTCACTCATAATAATCACCTTGAATACTGACTCTAAAGGATAAAAAAGGGGGTGTTAGGCCATCACGTTTCTGATGGCTCTGGCTATCTTCTCCCTGTCGGGGAGGAGCTGCTTCTCCAGCGTCGGGTTGAAGGGCAGTGGGACGTTGGGCGTCGCCACCCGGCAAACAGATGCCTTTAGGTTGTTGAACCCCTTCTCAGCGACGATAGCCGCAACTTCAGCGCTGAACCCGCATCGCTCGTAGTCTTCGTCGACGACGACAAGGCGCCCCGTCTTCCCAACGGAGTTGAGGATGGCCTCCTCATCCAGGGGGACTATGGTCCTGGGGTCTATGACCTCGACGCTGGCTTCCTTCTTCAGATCGTCAGCGGCTTCCATGGCCAAGCCTACCATCTTGCCTGTCACCACGATGGTGACGTCGCTCCCCTCCCTCACCAGGTTGGCCACTCCGAAGGGAACCGTATATGGCTCCTCTGGGACGGGGCCTTTCGTCCTGCTGAGGAGGCGGTGCTCCATGAACACCACGGGGTTGTCGTCCCTGATGGCTGTGATGAGGAGCCCCTTGGCGTCGTATGGGTTGGAGGGCAGCACGACCTTCATTCCGGGCATGTGGGCGAAGATGGAGTAGAGGCTCTCCGAGTGGGTGGCCCCCGAGGAGGTCCCCGCGCCGTAGGCGGCCCTGAGGACCATGGGGACCTTGACGGCCCCCCCGGACATGTAGTGACTCTTCGCCATCTGGTTGAGGATCTGGTCCATGGCGACGAGGCCGAAGTCGACGAGCATCAGCTCGACGACGGGTCTCAGGCCCCTGATGGCGGCGCCGACTCCCATCCCGATGAAGCTGGTCTCGGTGATGGGCGTGTCCCTGACGCGCTCCCGCCCGAATCTCTCCTTGAGCCCCTTCGTAGCCCCCCTCCAGCTGCTGGAGACGTTCTCTCCGAAGAGGATGACGTTGGGGTCCCGTTCCATCTCCTGGGTGTGGGCTTCGTTGATGGCCTCGCTGTACGTGATGACTCTGTCGGCCATGTCAGGCGCCCTCCACGAAGACGTCGTCGAACGCCTCTATCGGCTCGGGTTCGGGGCTACCGAGGGCGAAGGTGATGGCCTCCTCTACGTCCACTGACTCCTCTTTCCGTATCTTATCGTCGATCTCTGGTGTCAGTGTCCCGTCAGCCACGAGCTTCTGCCTCAGGTTGTGGATGGGGCACCAGACCTTCTCATCCTCCTCTGCCTCGATCCGCCCCTCCAAGTTTCCCTCGATCTGGTGGACCTTGAACTCCAGCAGCGTGGGGCCCTTCCCCTCCCTGGCCCTCCTCACTGCCTCCCCCGCCACCTCGAAAATCTTTAGGACGTCCCACCCATCGTGGGAGGAACCCGGCATCCCGTAGGCCGCGGCCCTGTCCGAGACCCTCTCGATACTGAGCTGCGGATAGTCGATCTCGTGACCTAGCATCCTCTGCACCTCGGGGGAGCTGTTCTCGCAGACGAAGACCAGGGGCAGCTCCCAGCATGCGGCGAGGTTCAGCGTCTCCTGGACGCCCCCCTGGTTGGAGGCTCCCTCCCCGAAGTAGGAGACTGCCACACCGCCGTCCTTCTTGATCTGGTGGGCCAACGCGTATCCAGCTACCATGGGGACGCTCCCCCCGACTATCCCGTTGGCGCCCAGGGATCCCGACTCGGGGTCGAATGTGTGGTAGGGGCCGGCCTTCCCCTTGTTGAAGCCCGTCCTCTTGGCGCAGAGCTCGGCCATCAGCTTATTGAGGCTGCATCCCTTGGCGATGAGGTGGCCGATGGGCCTGTGGGTGCTCCCTATCTCGTCCTCCTTGTCGAGGTGGGCGCTGACACCCGCGGCGACGGCCTCCTGACCTGTGTACATGCCGAACCGGGCGGGGAGCTTCCCCTCGCTGATGAGCTTCCTGCATCCGTTCTCGAAGGTCCTTATGCGGACCATAGATCTGTAAAGATTGAGCTTGGTTTCCTTATACATCTTAGATTGACACGACACATAATGTGACCAAGGACGATTTAGTATTTTCCTAACGTAGTGCCATCTCATCGGGAAATAAGATACGCTGGGTGACGGCGGGCTGTGGATCAGAATAATCCAACTAGATCTAGGATGTTGAGGACGAGAAACAGCGTCAGAGTAGCTGCGGTATCAGCAACAGTCGTTATAACCGGTATAGCTACGTTATCTGGGTTCAACCCCCTCTTGAAGGCGGCATGTGCAACTGCCAGTGCAACGATCGCTATCGGGAGGAAGCTGATGAGGTTGGAAAGGGCTGCCACCGATACTAGGAAGGCGAGGTCCGCCGCCTTGACGCTTTGCTTCACGATGGCGTAGGTGATCAGCCCGAAGAAGCCATGGATGATTAGGGCGACGCCCTCGACCTGCATGATGGTAGAGATGGACGCCTTCACCTCGTCGCGGAGATCTCTGATGTACCCCAACGCCAAGCTAGTTGTGGTCGTCGACCCGATTATGGACCCGATGTTCCCGAGGGCGTTGGTCAGCCCCGGGTAGAGGACCACGACACCAGGGTACCTCAGGAGCTCCGCGCTCATCCCCGAGAGGAAGGCGCCGTTAAGGCTCCCGAAGACGCTCGACATCACGACCACGGTCGAGCCCTCCTTTATGGTCTTGAAGAAGAAGGGGACACGCCAGTTCCGCCACGCGATGTAGCCCGTCGCCGTGAGGATGAGGAGGAAGATCGCCCAGAGCAGGATCGTATACCCTCTCCCCCACAGGACGAGGAAGACCGTGGCGGCGAAGACTGTCGACACAACGATGTCATTCACCGACGCCAGTATCGGGTAGACCAGGATGTCGGGGTCGAGCCCCCTCCTGAATGTCATGATCGCTATCATCAGCGTCAGGGGGATAGAGACGGCCATGGCGGTGACGCAGGCCACCGGCGGGACGACCATGAAGACTAGGAGGTGCTGGACTGAGACGCGTCCTAGCACGAGGTTCAGCAGAAAGGAGACGCCTCCCATGATGAAGGTGTCGACGAGGGTGATGACGAAGATGGAGCTGATGAGCTGATAGTAGACGGGGGTGTTCTTCCTCAACTGGGGGCGGATGAGGCCTATGTGGAGCATTGTGGCGAGGTTCCCTGAGAAGATCCCCCCTATGCCGCCCCTGATGGTGAGCACAGGGGGGAAGAGGGCGAGTATCCAGGGGGCGGCCTCGAACTGGGGCGTGAAGATGGAGATGAGGCCCCCCGCGACTAGGCTCAGGGTGTTGAAGAGGAGGGCTATCAGGGTCTGGGCTGGGATCGAGCTATAGAATGGCCTCTTCGGCCCAGTGTCGCTCACTGTTGCCCCATGACTGTGACTTCCTCATGTTCGTTCAGCAGGATTCTTAGTCCTAGCCTATCAGGTCATCTTTTCCCTTAAAAAGGTATCATCGGCATGTAAATGTCATAGTTTTGGGTGAGGGACCTAATCAAGGCGTGAGAGGAAAGGAGATGTCAGAAACTAACGCTTCTGAGCCTCAATGACCTATTATTTTCTTTTCTTTCCCCTTGAGGAAGGTTTTTAGGCCGTTTAGGGTTGTTGCGTCACTCTTCGTGGCGATCGACTCCCGGAATATACGTTCATGTTGAATGATAGTGTGTAATGATTGCGAGTCAACCCGATTGTAAATTTAGATAGAAAAAAGGGAAGATAGGAAGTAGTCTATTTGTAGAGGGCCTTGACCTTCTCCTTGGCGCCCGTCATCGTGTTCTTGCCATGGGTGAGCAGTATCGCATCGAAGTCCTTGTCAAAGAGGCGCTTGATCTCACGGGCGGCCTGGTCTGCGTCGAGGCAGTACCTCTCGGGGGGCGTCTCCATCTTCCCGTCGTCGTCGGCGAATATCGTATCCCCTGCGATGATTGCCTTCACGGTGGGGAGGTAGTAGCATGCGTTCCCCTCGGAGTGGCCGGGGACGTGGATGACCTCGATCCCGCCACAGTAGTCGAGCACTTCTCCGTGCTTCATTCCCTTCACCTCGACCCCTGTAGCCTCCTTAATGAGGGGGGCCTCGTCCTCATGGGACCAGACCTCCGCTCCTGTAAGCTCCACCGCCTTGGCCAGGTTCCTGACGTGGTCACCGTGCTTGTGGGTGATCAGTATCTTCTCTATGTCGCTCCAGGACTTGCCGATGGATTCCAGCTCGGCCTTTAACTTGTCCAAGGCGGACTCCCTCATGCCTGTGTCAATCAGGATCAGCCCCTCAGAGCAGTTGAGGATCCAGGCTTCTAAGCTGAGTCCCCCGTCCTCTGATAGATTAATAGAGTGGACGCCTTTCAGTACTTCAACCATATCAACACCGCATCATACTAGCCACTGAAAAAATAAAAGGTCACTCATAGATACTTGGTGATCTTAAATATTGTCCAGTTCCCTTCTCCCTTGACATGGACTCACTTTTCTCAGATGGATCAGTCCGCCCCGACCTCCTTAAGAAGCATTCGAGGACGAGGTGGGCAGCGCTCCCAGATGGGGTGATCCCGCTGACCGCTGCAGATCCGGACTTCCAGGTCGCTGTGGAGATAAGGGAGGCGATAATGGAGGTCGGGCGCGAGGGCACGTTCTCATACGGGGAGTCCCACGGTAATCTGGGCTTCAGGGAGGTCATAGCCAAGACAGTGAGATCCAGGAAGAGGATACCATGCAAACCGGAGGACGTAATGGTCACCTCCGGGGTCGCCCAAGCTATGATGTTGGTAGCCAAGTTCGCCCTAGAGCCTGGGGACGAGGCGATTCTCTTCGACCCCGTCGATTTTCTCTTCGGGAAGGCGGTTGACGAGGCGGGGGGCAAGAGGGTCTACAGTCGGGTGGATAAGGAATCTAGGCGGTTCGACGTCGACGGTCTGAACGAGCTCGTGACCCCAAGGACAAGGCTGCTCTGCATCTGCAACCCTCATAATCCCCTAGGAAGGGTTCTAACCGAGGCAGAGCTGAGAGGGATGGCCGAGGTGGTGGTCGACAACGACCTCGTCATCATGTCCGACGAGATATGGTCCGACATAGTCTACAGAGGGAAGAGACATGTGAGCACGGCCTCCCTTGGACCCGAGGTGGCCGAGAGGACGGTCTCCCTCTACGGCTTCTCGAAGACATTCGCCATGGCCGGTCTGAGCCTGGGGTACGCCGTGGCGACGGACCCCGAGGTCATGGAGGGGATCAAGAGGGCTGCTCCCGGGTACTTCTACACGGTCAACAGCGTCTCGCAGGCCGCTGGGGAGGCCGCCTACTCGAAGGCCTGGTACTGGGCCGATGCCTTCCTCAAACACCTACACGACCTCAGGGGCTACGTGTGCGACCGCCTGAGCGAGATGGAGGGCGTCAGGTGCCACGAGCCCGAGGGAACCTACGCCGTCTTCCCGGACATCTCGTCCTTCGGGATGACCAGCGTGGAGATGACCAGATATCTCCTGGAGGAGGCCAAGGTCGCCGTGGTCCCGGGTCACGGGGCGGGGTTCAGCTACTTCGGGCTCGGTGGAGAGGGGAACATCAGACTGGTCTTCTCTACCTCGAAGGGGCTTGTCTCGGAGGCACTGGACAGGATAGAGAAGGCCCTCAGTAAGCTGTCCTAGGCGGTTCTCTAACCTTTTATCTCCAGGCTGCTACCTTCCCGTATGGAAGGACTGGAGTCCGTAGAGAACATCGAGGCGTTCAGCCTGTTCGGGGAGCCCCTTTACAAGGCCCCCATCACTCTCTGGCTTCCCAGCGAGAAGGAGGCCTACGAGAGGAAGCTCAGGGAGCACTTGGAGAGCTACGAGAAGGCACTGGAGGAGTACCTAGAGGACCCCGACGACCCTGAGAAGATAGAGTGGCTGGGGAGGCGCGCAGGGATACTGGGCAACTTCAACGAGGCCGCTGCCATCTTCTCGATGGGGATAGAGAAGTACCCGGACAATCCCCGGTTCTACAGGTTCAGAGGGCACCGGTTCGTGATCCTCAGGAGGATCGACCTAGCGATAGCCGATTTCAAGAAGGCTGCGGCTCTCATCGAGGGGAGGGAGGATGAGGCCGAGCACTATGTGAGCGGTGGTCGTAAGGATGGCAAGATAGGCGTCATGAGCTTCAACTGGAACGTCTGGTACCACCAGGGCTTCACCTACTTCGTCGCTGGGAGGCTTGAGGAGGCATCGGAGGCCTACAGGCGGTGCCTCGGGGCGATCGACCACCCTGAGGGGCTATACTCAACGGCTCACTGGCTCTACATGGTCCTCGTAAGGCTTGGGCTTCAGGAGGAGGCCGACGAGCTGCTGGACAGAATCCCCGTCGGAGCGGAGATCATCGAGGTGCACGACTACTACGACACCCTCATGATGTACAAGGGGGAGATCTCCCCCGAGGGGCTTCTGGAGAAGGCCAGATCAGAGGGGCCGGCGCGGCTACCGACCAGAGGGCAGGCGATCGCCAACTACTACCTATCCAGAGGGATGACGGAGAAGGCCGTTGATGTCTACAGGGAGGTCTTGGGCACAGGGGTGTGGACCGCCGGGGTCCACGTCCTCTCTGAAGCCGAGCTACTAAGGCTCGGTGAGCGCCCTCGCTAATAAGGCTAAAGTCCGTAAGGTGTAAGGAACTCGCAGATCTCGACGGTGTAGCCCTCAGGGTCCTTTACGGTGAAGGCCTTTATCTTGAGTTCCTCCCTGACGTGGAGCTCCTCCCGGTCCATCTCCAGCCCCTTCCCCTTGAGGTAGTCGAGCCAGGACTGAGCGTCCTCCACCATGAGCTGGAGCCTCACGGGCTTGATGGGGTTCGGCTTGTGGGAGCCCCTCTCCGCGTTCACCAGCCCTAAGTGGGAGCTGTCCTTGATCCTGTAGATCTTCACCCACTCCAGGTCCATCACTCTCTCGAAGCCCATGACCTCCTTGTAGAAGTCGGAGGCCTCCTCGAGGTCGTTGTAGTAGAAGAAGGTCAGTGCACCCTCCAGTCCAAGGTTAACCATTCAGATCCCTCGCACTACCTTGTGGCTGTTTGTCGTTTAAGGTGTTCGTGGAATCGTGTGGATAACTGTGATATCTACTCTCGGAGTTAATCCCTAAATATCTCGGCCCTGTTCTCTTCAGTTATGGAGTTTGGATACTACATCAGACCCGCCGATACCTACGAGGGGATGGTCGAGATGGCCCGGTACGCCGATGAGCTGGGCCTCTTCGGGGTGTTCCTGAACGACCACGTCCACTCGATGAGGCAGGACGGCATGGGACCCTACCTGGAAGCTTGGACGGCGATGGCGGGGATAGGGGTGCAGACCAAGCGGATAAGGCTGGGGCATATCGTCCTCTTCAACTCGCTTAGGAACCCGGCGTTCCTGGCGAAGTCGGTCTCCACCCTGGACCGGATGTCAGGGGGGAGATACGAGCTCCTCATCGGGGCGGGTTGGAACGAGCCCGAGTACCTGGGCTACGACCTCATGGAGAGGGGACGGGGGATGCCCTCCGCCGGGGAGAGGGCGGACAGGTTCAAGGAGACACTACAGATACTCAGGGGGATGTTCGACAACGATGTCTTCTCCTACGAGGGCAAGTACTGGACCCTCAGGGACGCCATAAACCTCCCCCTGCCTGTGCAGCGGCCCATGCGGATCTCCGTGGGGGCCGACAAGCCCAGGATGATACGCATCGCCGCCAAGTACGCAGACGGGCTGAACAATGGAGGGGGGCTCGACTCCCTGGGGAAGATCAGGGAACTCCTAGTGCCTGCCCTGGAGAGAAACGGGAAGAGGCTTGAGGACTACTACTTCTCTGGCTTCGCCGCCCAGGTGACCGTCAATGAGAGCGACGAGGAGTACGAGTCCATGGCGAAACGGATAGCGGAGAGGTCTAAGAGGTCCGTGGAGGACGTGAAGGGAGACGTCTTCTCCGGGACGTCGGAGGCATTGGTGGAAAAGTTCAGGAAGGCCGAGGACCTGGGGGTGAAGATGATGGTGGTCTATATCAGGCCGGCCTCGACCATCGAGGAGATGAAGGAGGAGCTCTCTAGGTTCAACGACGAGGTTATCAAGGAGATTTAGAACGAGGCTCTCGATTCAGGACCCCATTTTCTTTAGGTCTTATTCGTCATGAGTCATGCAGGATTGTGCTTCCCGCACGCAGGGCACCTGTTGGACTGGACTGCGATGTACTTGTGGTCCTTGCAGAGCCAGGCTCCGCACCGCTTGCACTTCAACTTATCCGAGAAGAATCCGATGTTCTCTCCGCATACGGCGCATTTTGCCATGCTCCAACCGACTCCATTAATCTCATTGAACTCCTACAAGAAAAAAATTTCCTTATTCATCTTATATTTTTGGCTTGATTAGTGTCTCCAGGGAGAGATGTCGATGTATGGCTACTGTTTTAAACGATAACGCTGTGTTACGTTGACGAAAAACTGGCCTCTTATCGATGTGGAAATCCAAGTGACAGGTGTGTGCCCTGGATAGCGGAGATGAAGAATAATAGAAGGCTCATTCTCGCGTTCGCCTTCTCGCTGTTCATTCTCGTGTGCACCAGCCTTCCATCTGCGGGCTGTGCCTCCCCCTCTGTAGAGGGCTTCGTCCACGATGTCGACGGAAACCCCCTGGAGGATGCGAGGATCGTCCTCTGGAGGTCAAGTGTGAGGGGCCAGGTTACCACGGACGCTGATGGCCACTACACCTTGTCGATGAGCTACTACAGCAGGTCCTGCACCGTCTATGCGTTCCATGATGATCCCGGGACGGAGGGCTACGACTTCCTGCCCTCGGCCAGGAGCTACGGGGACCTCGGTGACGTGGAAGGCCTGGAGAACTTCACTCTCCACCCCGCTGCCACGGTTGAATTGCTAGGGCAGCTAAGGCCCGTGGAGTTCAGCAGCGAGGTCTCCGAGTACGCCTTCTCTGTCGTGGATCCAGTCTACGGGGCGCTCCTCCGCTATGGTGACTGCGCCCTCATCTACGGTCCCAGCAGGGGCTCCCTGGTATCCGCCCTGGACCTGCCCCGCTCTACGATAGCGGTCCCCGCTGACTCGCCGTTTATGATCAGGGTCTCTCCGCCCTACGAGGTCGAGAGGGGATGGATGTGGAGCTCTATCATGAGCGACTACGGGGTGAGGGATGACTTCCCGGAGTTCGACATCGTGGAGGACGGGGGCTTCACCCTCGGAGAGGGCGAGACCCTCACACTGGACATAGGCAAGTACTGCCTCAGGAACGACCTGGGGAAGGTGGAGGCCCTGACCGAGAGGGTGGAGGGGAACCTCACGCGGTTCGAGTCGGAGGGGTTCTACATCGCCTCCCAGAGGCACCAGCTTAGGGCATCCAGGGAGCTCACGGAGTCCTCGCGGTTCCAGATGGCTCAGGTGATGTACGACGACGCGTACGTGGACCTCAAGGAGGCGTGGCTGAAGCTCGAGAACATCAATATCAAGATGGAGGGCCTCCTCGCCGAGGCCGCGTTCTCCGTGAACGTGCTCGTCGTCTTCCTGGCCCTGACGTCGTACGCCCTCTCGACCCTCCTCATCGACTCCGACGTGGGGAAGTCCATCCTCTCCGGTGTGTTCTATGTGCCCATGCTTGCCTTCCTGTACTACGTCTACCCGGGCTGCAGGGCGGTCACCCTGGGCTGGTTCGCCGCAGTGAGCGTGGCCTCCCTGATGGTGATACTAGTCGTGACGAGGTTCCGCCCTGGGGCTCTCAACCGGATAAAATCGGGGGGCATCGGGCTCCTCGACGCGGTTGTATCTGTCTCCTCCATCGCGAAGCGGAACCTGAGGCGAAGGAAGATAAGATCGGGCCTCACACTTGTGACCCTCCTCGCCCTGACGATGAGCTTCGTCGCCCTCACCTCCATGTCCACGAACTACGGCCTCATCTACACAAGGCTCGACGACAGGACGCCGGGCATCGAGGGGCTGACCCTGAGGAACCCGAGTTATGAGCCGAAGGCGATCTACGTCGAGAAGGGCGGAGGGGAGGAGGGAGGCGACAGGGTGTGGAGCATGATCGACGCCGGTAACTTCCGCCCCGTGACGGACTCTACGGTGGAGTGGGTCCTGCGGAGGGACGACGTGGAGGAGGTCACATTGAAGGCCGAGAGCCTTCCGAGCATCAACTCTTACTTCAGGGATGGGGCTGCGAGGATAAACGGCGTGGTAGGCGTCCAGACCGGAAAGGAGCGTCTGCTGGAGGCATTGGACGATTGCGTGGTGGAGGGTGAGCCTCTGAGATATGATGGCACCTGCCTCGTCCACGTGTCACTGATAAACGGCAACGTAACCCAGGTCGGGGAATATATCACCCTGTACGATAGGGCGACGACGCCTTTCCGGTCGAGACCCTCCGCCAGTTCAGGTTACCCCCTCCATCGTCTTGAGGTGGTTGGAGCCTTCGATGACGGGATCACGGAGGTGAGGGACGCGGACGGCGGAGGCCTCCTGCCCCAGAAGCATGAGACCACAGTCTACCGATCCACCACGTTCGTTGACACTGTATCATGCTCCCCCCAGGAGGTGGTGATCACGACCCTGAGCACAGCCATGGAGCTTGGCGACGTACAGGTCTCCCGGATCGGCATCGAGCTCTCAGATACCGTGAACTCCGAGGCTATCGGGAAGGGGATGGCCCTCGCCAGGGAGTTCAGGATCTGGGTCTCGGACGGGGAGACTGTATATCTGGCCTACATGGGGGACGCCATCGCCGGGAAGGGGCTGCCCCTGCTCATCCCCTGGGGGATAGTCGTATTGAACGTTGTCACCACGATGCTCAACTCCATGTACGAGCGGAGGAAGGAGATCAACATCCTCTCCAGCATCGGGCTGAACCCCCTCCATATCTCGGGCGTCTTTCTTGCCGAGGCGATGATAATGGGCGTCGTAGCTGGAGGCCTGGGTTACATCCTGGGGCTGGGGTGGTACCCCCTGATGGCCCAGTTCCAGTGGGCTCCCGACGTCCAGCAGAAGATCTCGGCCAAGTGGAGCCTCGCCGCCATCGGGATCTCCGTCGCATCGGTCACCATCGGATCCATCCTGGCGATGCGGGGCTCTGTGGTCCTCACGCCCTCCCTGAGGCGGAGGTGGGGGATCGAGAAGCTGGATAAGACCCCTGACGATTTCTGGGTTATGCCGATGCCGCTGCAGGTCGAGGATGACAGCATCGGGCCCTTCGTCAGCTTCACTGAGGAGTACATCAAGGGCTTCGGAGACGCCGAGAGCGTCCCCTACATCGTCAGCGTGAAGCTGGAGCATGGGGAGGAGGAGGGGGTCCCCAAGTATGGTGTCTCGTTCTACTACAGTGAGTCCGGCTCCATCATAGGCCGCAGGTTCGTCTACAACAGGATCTCCATCTCCAGGAAGCCGGAGGAAGAGGTCTATTCCGTCGTGCTTGAGTCGAAGGGGGAGAAAGATGCAGCCCAGCTTGCTGGAGCCTTTGCTAGGAAGATGGTCTTCGACTGGGCTGCTCGGAAAACCTAGGTTCCCCGGATTATTCATCCCCTCATATCATGGGGGTCAAGCTAGAAACGATGTGGGAGAGCCCTTCGTATCCACCACCTTGTTAAATATCCATTGTCCAATATTCACGGGCTGATGTACTTGGCTGGTATTCTGGTCTCGTCCGTGGAGTGGCGCCACCTCGGGGAAAGGTGGGCGTGCAGCCTCCTTGGCCTAGATGAGGGGTACCGCCGGATCACCCTTGATCCGGGATCCGAGTTCGCCTTCAGGGTCCTCAATGGGAGGTTCTGCGTCGGATACACGGGGCTGTCCTCGAAGGGAGGTGGCCACCTGGACGCCTGGAGGGAGCAGAGGCCGTGCCCGAACGGGGCGGAGGTTGAGAGGGGTATCCACTGCAGGGACTGTTCCTCGGAGGATGTCATGAGGGCCTGCCTCCGATGTGACGGAACGGTGTGCTTGGCCCACCCAGAGGTGAGGAGGGCCTGCGAGGCGAGCACTGCGTACGTCTACCTCGCCTCCTTCGGGGACGGCAGGGTCAAGGCCGGTGTCTCTAGGGGGAGGCGGGTGCTGAAGAGGTGGGTGGAGCAGGGGGCGGACGTCGCGCTGAGGGTCCTCGTGGGTGACGGGATGGAGGTCAGGAGGTTCGAGAGCAGGATCCAGAGGGAGCTGGGGGCGCTCAACCATGTACGCTCGAGCCTGAAGGTCGATCCGGTCAGGAGGCAGGCCGATGTTGACGCAGCCGTGGCGCTCCTAGAGTCCTTCAGGGGGAGGGTCCATGACCTTTTCCCCGAGGAGAGCCACTACACCGAGGAGCCCCAGGTGATTCTCCCCCTCTACGGGCTGCCAGGCTTTGATAAGAGGCCCCTTCAGCTGAGGGTGAGGGCGGGTCTTGAGGCGTCGGGCGTCGTGTTGGGCGTCAAAGGTCCGATTCTATTCATGGAGATGAATGGTCTCCCCTACTCCCTGCAGCTGAACCGGTTGCGGGGGAGGAGGATTGAGACCCAGGGGATAACTCCCTCCAGTTCCCAAGCAGGCCTTGGTATTTTCTTTGGGAATACTGAAGCGTTTTGAGAAATTTGTAGAGGTGATAAGCGGGCCCGGGGGGATTTGAACCCTCGTTCTCCGGATTAGAAGTCCGGTGCCTTATCCGAACTTGGCCACGGGCCCCCGAAACACAACAAACACCAGACCTAATAAAACTTTCAGCAACCCTAAGGCGTTAAAAACCAGGAGAATCACCCAATACCCGATCACGTATGGACTTCAAAGGTAGACTCGAGCGCGCAAGGACGAAGATGCGCAAGAAGGGCATCGGACTGATGTACCTCACCCGGGGGGCAAACCTCTGGTACCTCACGGGGGTCAAACGCAGCGGCCCCTCCCTCACCGACCACAACGCCTACGGTGACTACGTCTGCGGGGCCTACATCGGGGCCGACGAGGGCTTCACCCTGGTGGGGCCCAGGATGGGGGGCTCCAGGTGGCGGAGCGAGGCCGAGGGGAAGCCCTGGGTCGAGGACGTAGTCATCTTCGACGAGCACCGGAGGCCCAAGGACGTACTGAGGGAGGTCGTGGACACATTCCACGTCGAGGGCAAGGGCGTCTCTGTCGACGATCGCGCCTGGACCCAGACCAGCCTCCTCCTTAGGGACGCACTTCCCGGGAGCGAGATGTCGCTGGCGTCGGAGATCGTCGACCCCATGAGGATGATCAAGGACGACGACGAGATGGCCGTCATGAAGGAGATCGGGAAGATCACCGACGATGTCTACGGTTCTGTCGTCGACTTCCTGGGGGTGGGGGTCACCGAGGTGGACGTCGCCCACGAGGTGGACTACCAGTTCGCCAAGAGGGACGTGGAGCAGAACTCCTTCGTCACCGGGGTCAAGTTCTCAAGCCCGGACAAGCCGAGGAGCATGACCGGCCCCAGGAGATCCGAGAGGAAGCTGGAGGTCGGCGACTCCATCTCATTCGACTTCGGAGGCTGCTATAGGGGCTACTGCTCGGACTTTGGTCGAACCGTCTTCGTAGGGGAGCCCCCGGACGTCGTCGTCGAGATCCACGGGCTGGTGATGGAGGCCCAGGCCGCCGCGATGGAGAAGATGATCGACGGGACCATCACCGCGCAGGACCTGGACACCGTAGCGAGGAGCATCATCGAAAAAGCAGGTTACGGGGAGAACTTCGTCCACCGCCTCGGCCACGGCATCGGGGTCACAGTCCACGAGCCACCGTTCCTGTATATCCCGGACGACACGGTCCTCAGGAGCGGGATGACATTCACTATCGAGCCCAGCATCCTGCTACGGGGCAGCTGGTCCGCGAGGGTCGAGGACGTCGTGATGGTCACCGACAAGGGCGGCGTGCCCTTCAGCAACTACCACAAGGAGCTAACGATCATCAGCTGAGGTCTACAAATCCCCTTTTTTTACACTTTTGTATAGTTACCTGTCCAAGTCTCGGAATGCCTGAAAAAAGAAGTGAGTAGTTAGGTTCTACTCGGGGACGATCTCGTACTTCTGGAAGAGCTCCAGGTACTCGTCGAAGGCGGTGGTGTCCCTGTCGATGAGGTTGGAGAGCCTCTGGAGCATCGAGTGGTGGCGCCTCTCGTCGGAGAGGATGTAGCCCAGGATGTCCTTGACCCTCGGGTCCTCGGCCTTCGCTGCCAGAGCTTCAACTCTGTTGATCATGTCCTCCTCGACCCGCATATGCTGCTTTATGGACTGGTGGAGGCTCACAGCGGTGTCCATACCGGTGTCAAGCGTCAACGGGGCAGCGCCTCCCTCGACGTCGATGAGCGCCTGGCAAAGGGTCGCGTGCTTCTTGCTGTCGTGGATGATGGTCTTGATGAGGGCCGAGACGAGGGGGTGCCCGATCTTCTCGACCTCTGGCTTCAGTTTCTCGATATGGCCCAGCTCGAGGGCCTTCTGCTCCTTGAGTGCGTCAACTATTTTTGACATACAGGTGTTACAGGAGGACCACTCGATTTAAACCATTCGTGAGATGCCCATGCAACCAACATGTATTTCATGTTTGACGCAATTGCATGAGAAAATTCTTTTATATTTTACAATCATTAAGTAACACATCTACAGGGGGCCATCCCCCTCGTTGTATAGGTGCTTGAACATGAAGGTCTTAGTTGTTGGTCATGGAGCAAGGGAGCATGCGATCGCCAAGAGCCTGGCCGAGTCTGAAGTGGAGCTGTACGCCGCGATGGGGAGGAGGAACCCCGGCATCGCCAGTCTCTCCGAGAGCGTCGAGATCATGGACATCAATGACCCGAAGCCATACGATAAATTCAAGAGCATAGACATAGCCTTCATCGGGCCAGAGTCCGCCCTCGCGACGGGGGTCACCGACCGCCTCCAGGGACTCGGAGTGCAGGTGATGGGGCCGACGAGGGAGACGGCGAGGCTTGAGTGGAGCAAGGCTTACACCCGGGAGTTCGTCGACGACCAAGGTATAGAGGGGAACCCCGCGTTCAGGGTCTGCAGGTCCATGAAGGATATCAGGAGTTTCCTGAAGGAGCACCCCGACGTGGCGGTCAAGCCCGACGTCCTGACGGGCGGGAAGGGCGTCATGATCACCGGTGAGCACCTCCACGGCGCCTCCGAGGTCGAGGCATACGCAGCGGAGCGCATCAGGTCCGACGGCCTCGTCGTGCTGGAGGAGAAGCTCCGGGGCGACGAGTTCACCCTCCAAGCCTTCACGGACGGGAAGCGGGTCGAGGTCATGCCCCTGGTGCGGGACTTCAAGAGGGCATACGACGGGGATCAGGGGCCCAACACCGGGAGCATGGGGAGCTACAGCTGCCCCGACCACGGACTGCCCGGCCTCTCGAAGGCCTCCATCAGGAAGGGCACCGAGATCATGAAGAGGACGGTGCAAAAGCTCGCTGACTCCGTTGACAAGTACAAGGGCGTTCTCTACGGGGGCTTCATGGACACGGAGCGAGGGGTCTACCTCATAGAGTATAACTCAAGGTTCGGAGACCCCGAGGCCATGAACGTCCTCTCCCTGCTCGGAAGCCCCCTGTTGGATGTGGGGTGGCAGGTCGTCGACGGCAGGCTCTCTGCTCCGGTCTTCGAGAAGAAGGCGACCGTCTGCGTCTACCTCGTCCCCGACGGGTACCCCGTGGAGCCCAAGAGGGACATGCCGGTGACTATCAACGCCCCGAGGAGCTCAGAGCTCTTCTTCGCCTCGGTCCACGAGGAGGCGGGTGAGATCAGGACGACCACGAGCAGGGCCATCGCGCTCCTAGCGAAGGGGAGGAGCGTCTCGGAGGCGAGGGAGAGGGTCTACTCCGACGTGCCCCTCATAGAGGGGGAGCTCTTCCACAGGACGGACATAGGGGCCGGGGTCTAGGAGTCGAGCGTAGACGTTATTAATCTCCCAATGGGAAGATATTCACTCGTAAGGTGTCGAGGCGTGGCAGGAATGGACGACAAGATCGCGGAGCTCGAGGCTATCTTATACGCCTCCGGCCGCCCCATTACTCTCACCAACCTCGTCGCCCATCTCAGGCTCGACCGTGAGATGGAGGTCACCAACCTCATCGTAAAGCTCTCTGAGGCTTACGAGCGGGACGGGAGCCCTCTGGAGGTGAGCGAGGTCGCAGGCGACAGGGTCGTCCTCCAGCTAAAGCCCGACTACAACAAGCAGGCGAAGAAGTTCTCCATAAAGCCCCTCCTGACGAAGGGCCCCCTGAGGACCCTCTCCTACGTCGCCTACAACCAGCCTGTGGAGCAGAAGCAGGTCTCTGAGGCCCGGGGGAGCCAGGCCTACAAGCACCTGAGGGCCCTGGAGCGGATGGGGCTCATCTCCCGGAAGAAGCAAGGGAGGGAGACCATCGTCAGCACCACCGCCGACTTCGCTGATTACCTGGGTCTCAGCACCGACAGGGCATCCATGAGGCGCCAGCTGCGGAGCCTCTTCAGGAGGCTCGAGGTCGAGGAGCTCAAAGAGTAGCAACCAAACCTAGGATAACTGACTTTGAAAATCAGCCACTTAATGTATTCAGGCTTGGAAAGGAGGCATAACACATGAGCAGGACCGTGTTTCGAGTAGATGAAGGGATACTCTCGACTTTTCAGGGCGTGAATATAGGCGTACTCCTAGGACAAGATGTGGATGTTGGGGTGGTAGACGAGGGCTTGGAGGCGTTCAAGGCCTCGGTCGTCGAGGCTGCTATCGGATCCTTCGGCTCGGATCCGGTCACGTCTCACCCTCATGTTAGGTCGTGGCGGGAGATGTACCGGGCCTTCAAGACGAAGCCGGGTGACTACCGCCCCTCGGCGGAGGCGCTGCTGAGGAGGGCGATAAAGAGAAAGGGGCTCCCCCGGATAAACGCCGCCGTCGACACGTACAACGCTGTCTCGGTGAGGCATCGGATCCCCATGGGAGGGTTCGACATGGACAGGGTTCAGGGGACGATCAGGCTCCGGTTCTCAGAGGGTGGAGAGTCCTTCATGCCGTTGGGTGCCTCCGATCCTGAGGAGACCTACCCGGGGGAGGTGGTCTACGCAGATGACGCTAGGATTCTTACTCGGAGGTGGAACTACCGGGACTGTGATGAGACCAAGATCACCGAGGGGACGAGGGCGTTCATCATGTTCGTTGACGGTTCAGTGGACATCCCCCGGGAGAGCCTCGAGGAGGCTCTCATGGACCTGGAGAACTCTCTCAGAAGGTTCTGCGGTGGGACATATTCAATGCACGTCGCCGATGGTGAAAAGCCCGTCTTTTCGATGTAGGCGTAGGATTCTTTGAATCGTTCGAGCTTACGCAAGCATAGAAGGCCTGCCAGCGAGAGTCATAATTCTTATTTCGGACCGTTACAGACTATAATTGAGCAATGGCCGCAGAGAAACTGGACCAAGTCAACTTCAAGAACCTTGTCTGGTTCTATCAGGACGAGTTGATGTCTCTCAGCGAGGGCACGAGGGCTAGAGATGTCTTCCCGAAGGGCCTCCGCCGGAGGCTTCTGGACCTGGGGGTTCTGGTCTACAAGCATGGCCGCAGTGGCCTGAGATATTTCATCAGCGCGGCCGCCAGCGAGCTGCTTCAGAGCGTACCCCCAGCCTCCATTTAAGAAAAGAGGGAGTGTACCCTCAGATAACGAAGCCCACGCATCATCAGGAAGGTACAAGTCATTTTTTACGTCGTTATGACAATGTAGGGCTTCTTCTGTAACTGTTTGTACGCCGGCTTGCCCGTGGCTGTGCAGAAGTATATGTTCCCGTCCTCCAGTAGGGCCATGTCGAAGACCCTGGAGGCGGGTAAGTTAGGTCGACCGTGGAGACCGTCACGTTCCTTATCTTGTAGATGGTCTCGAAGGCCGCCGTCGCCCTCTCTTCCTGACTGCTCTCCTCGGTTAGACCTGCCAGGACTGGCACTTTTCTCTCCATTTATTTCACCAGTTAATTACTACTTGGAACCTTGCCCGATAATAAAGAGTAGACGTGATGCGCTAGGTAGCCTCCAGAAAGTCTTATTATATCATAGTTCTGCTTAGTCTGAGATTCGTTTGCTCAAGATCGAACGGTCTATACAGATATTACTGGTCTGCATCTTCGTCGCCATGCTGGGCCTCGGCATCATAAGCCCCATTATGCCGCTCTACGCGAGCGACCTGGGCGCGAACCTCGTCCAGATAGGACTCCTGAGCTCGGCGTGGTCCATCTCGAGGCTCGTGTTTACTGCCCCCGCTGGGCGCTACTCCGACAGGGGTAGCAAGAAGAGGGTGATCATGGCGGGCCTGCTGGTTACTCCGTCATCTCCTTCCTCTACGTGTTGGCCTGGGACTTCACGAGCCTGATCTCCATAAGATTCCTCCACGGCCTCGGCTCAGCCATGACCATGCCCATCGCCATGGCCTACGGGGCAGCCCTTGCCCCCCGGGGGCGGGAGGGGCGCTACATGGGTCTCATGACCTCCGCCATGTTCGCGGGGATGGGCCTCGGACCGTACCTTGGAGGGACCCTGACCGACATGTTCGGCTCCAAGAGCGTCGCGTTCTACGCGATGGGCGGCCTATCAGCCCTCAGCCTGTTCCTCGTGACGGTTTTCCTCCCGGATGAGAGGGTTGAAAGCGACATGGGAGACAGGCCTCGTCCGTCTTTCATGACGGTCCTCTCGATCAGAATTCTACGGGCCGCCTTCATCTACAGGGTCGTCGGGGCTCTGGGGCGGGGAAGCGTCATGGGATTCCTGTCCATGTACCTTTCTAACCCCGTGGTCGAGGGAGGTCTAGGTATCTCATACTCGATGGTGGGGCTCATCCTCTCAGTGAGCCAACTCACCTCGGCGTTCCTCCAGGGACCCTTCGGGGAGCTGGCAGACAGGTACAGCAAGATAAAGCTAATCCTGCTGGGTGGAGTCCTGGGGGCTCTGGGGCTGGCCCTCATCCCGCTGGCGCGCACCACCTGGGAGGCTTTGGCGGCTCAGCTTGTCTTCACAGTCGGCGGAGCCCTGGGGATGCCGGCTCTCACCGCCATTGTGGCCATCGAGGGGAGGGAGATAGGCATGGGGACCACCATGAGCGTCCTCCAGAGCTCCATGAGCCTGGGGATGATCGCCGGCCCTCTGCTGTCCGGGATCCTCGGCGACCTGTTCGGCCTGCAGATAATCTTCTTCATAGGCAGCGCCATATATCTGGTGGGGACCGCGGCCTTCTTCGTCATCCAAAGGCATTAATGCCGTGTGGATACGCCCTAGGCTAATGGACGAGAAGCCCCATGTCCTCTTCACCACGGTAGAAGAAGGGTATCTTATCGAGGGGCACTTCCACCTCTATCCACGCCCCCCCAGACAACAGTGCTCCCGTCCAAGCATCCCTCCATCTCTCACCCCGGGGAAGGTATACCCTGCGTGTCCGTGCTCCTTTCTCTAGGATCGGTGCTACGAGTATCTTATCTCCGAACATGAACTGGTCCCCGATGTCGCCGCACTCTCCGTCGTCTGGGAAGTCGAAGATCAGGGGCCTCATCACGGGGGTTCCCCTCTCGTGGGCGGCTCTCATCTGCTCAAGGATGTAGGGCTTCATCCTCTCCCTGAGGATCAGGAGCCCCTTGATGATCTCGTAGGCCTCCTCCCCGAAGCTCCAGGCCTCGTTGGGCCCCCCCGTGAACCCCATGTCGGGGAGCCGCGCGAGCGCGGGGAGCCTGTGGCCATGGAGCCTGAGTATGGGGGTGAAAACACCATACTGGAACCAGCGCACGATGAGCTCCCTGAAGCAGAGGGACCGCAGGTCGCCGCCGTGGAAGCCCCCGATGTCTGTGTTCCACCACGGGATGCCACTCATCGCCATGTTGAGCCCAGCCACCACCTGCACCCTCAGCGCCTCGAAGGTCGAGGGGATGTCCCCGGACCAGACCGCCGCCCCGTACCTCTGGCTCCCCGCCCAGGCCGCTCTGCAGAGGGTCACTATCTCCTCCTCCCCTTCCGCTCTCATCCCGTCGTGGAAGGCCATCTGGTGCATCAGGGGGTAGAGGTTGGCGACCTCCACCCCGTTGCCCAGGTAGAACCTCAGGTTCTCGGGGTCGAAGGGGTAGATCTCAGGCTCGCAGGCGTCGAGCCACCAGACCCTGATCCCGTGGTCGTAGTAGCCCTCCTTCACCTTCCCCCAGATGTACTCCCTGGCTTCAGGGTTGGTGGAGTCGTAGTAGTGCATGTACATGGGCCCCTCGGGGCGGCGGTCGGCGAAGACCGTGTGGGCTGGGATCCCCTTCTCCGTCTCTATGAGGAGGCCTCTTTCCTGCATCTCTTGGTAGTTCTCGCTGAGGGGGTTCACGGATGGCCAGATCGAGACCATGAGCTTGACCCCCATCTCTTCGAGCTCCTTAACCATCCCCGCTGGGTCTGGCCAGGCCTCGGGGTCGAACCTCCACTCCCCCATGAGGGTCCAGTGGAAGAAGTCGGCGACGATGACGGAGAGTGGTAGCCCCCTTCTCCTGTACTCCCGGGCCACCTCCAGCAGCTCCTCCTGTGTCCTGTACCGTAGCTTGCACTGCCAGAACCCGGCAGCCCACTCGGGCATCATCGGTGGGTGGCCTGTCGCCTCCGCGTAGCGCTCCATCACCTGCCTGGGGCTCCCGGCTGTCACCCAGTAGTCGAGCTGCCTCGTGGAGTCTGCCACCCACCTCGTCTCGCTGGTTCCGAGCTCGACGCGTCCTATCCCCGGGTTGTTCCAGAGGAAGCCGTAGCCCCTGTTAGAGTAGAGGAAGGGGATGGGGACCTCCGTGTTCCCCTGGATCAGGTCGATGACGCAGCCCTTCTGGTCGAGGAGCCCGTGCTGGTGCTGGCCCAGGCCGTAGAACTTCTCGCCCTCGTGGGCCTGGAACCTCGCCTCCGCCCTGAACTGGTCCCCGGAGGAGTTTTTGAGGTAGACGCCCGGCCATCGCCTGAACCTGTCCAGCTTCTCCCCCAGGAGCTCCCTTCCGTCGCTGTCGTGGAAGCTGATCCTCCAGGGGATCGGCCAGCCTTGGAGGGGCTCAAGCTCCACCTTCACCGTTGTCGCCCCATTCCTGATCTCGGCGACTTTGCCGTCGAAGGAGGCATCGGCTTCAGCCTTTTCTTGCTCTAGTAGAGAGCCGGGGAGGTCGTGCATTATCTCCTCAAGGGTGGTGGCTCTGACCCTGATGCCGTCTCTCCCCCAGGCCTCGATCCTGACTTTGGCTTGACCGGATCTGAGAAGTATGCTCTCGTCTTCAACCCTGATTGTGCCTCTCGTCATGACTGGAGCAACCTGAGTATCTCCTTTTTCCTATGTCTACTTAAAATTTCACAACTGGCTAGGAGTATTAAGCATACTCCGCAATCGACGTCCTTACTTTCGTCAGAAGGTGATGATCGTGTATCCCTCGCCCACTCTTTCTGCTACGTAGACGGATGCGTGGACCAGTCTGATGCCGAGTGCCGTCGTCTCCTCTTCGAGACCGAGTGGTCCCGCTATCGAGATGCATGATGCGACCTCGACGCCTGCGCTCACCAGTTCGCCTAGCCTCTCACGGAACTCGGTGGCGTGGGGTGAAACAGGGTCCACGATGCTCACTCCGCCGCAGAAAAGCAGCACCTTGATGTCCTCCAGTATCTTCTCGCCATAGGGGTGTGAGTGTGTGTTCAGGGCCATTCTTAGGCCCCACTTGACCCTGCTGGGGCTTTCAGATCCGCTGTTTATGACAAAAAGGAGTTTTCCGTTCATCCCAGATACCAATTGACCTATGTGCTTTTCCTTTTTATCAGGCGCGTCGACTCACTGTAGAACAAGTTGATTTGGAACAACTCTGTATGGATCGCGTTCGTGTAAGGGCTGAGAATATATATCACGGTTTAGTGGTATCTTCGTGCTTTGAGCTCTTTCGACGAGGAGAAGATAGCCAGCGAGTTGAAGGGGAACGCCCTCAGGGTCTACTGGGCCCTCCTGAACTCGAGTGACGGCACGATGGGCGTCAGGGAGCTCCAGAGGCAGCTGGGCTTCTCCAGCCCCGCCCTGGCCGCCTACCACCTGAACAAGCTGGTCGAGATGAGGCTCGTCGCGAGGGAGAGGGGGGACTACAGGCTCGTGAGGGAGGTGAGGGTCGGCGTCCTCAAGCAGTTCGTCAAGCTGGGCACCTTCCTCCTCCCCAGGTACGTCCTCTACGCGACGATGTTCACGACCCTGCTGGCGTTCCTGCTCACGCAGCTGAGGGAGCTGACGTTCTACAGCGTCTTCGCCCTCATTCTTGGGGGCCTCGGCACAGTGATCTTCTGGTACGAGGCCGTCAGAGTGTGGAGGCAGAGGCCCTAGAATCCGCTGTACAATGTTTTGTACGGAGTGTTCTAAAGCATTTCATTATATCCCTCGATTCCACATGTAGGACCAGATAATTGGAGGTTTAAAGGAATGGAGAGCAAGAAGCTGATCATCGCCTTCGTCTGGACATTCGTCCTGGCTAGTATCGTAATCATCTCCCTGGAGGGAGGCGGCATGACATTCGGGGGATACCTCGTATTCTTCCTCATCGCCCTGACATCCACAGTCGCAGTGGATGCTCTGATACCCGGGGAAAAGCAACCGAGGAGTGAATTGCAGAGGGAGCTTGAGAGCATAAGGTCGAGGCTGGATGAGATGCAGGCGGAGTCCGGTCGATCCCCGTGAATTAGGAGGCCTGAACAGATATGGCTTACAGCAGCCGGAAGATAGTCCTCTTCGGGGCGGCCGGGGTCGTAATAGCTGCCCTCCTTATACTGGTGTTCGCCCCCGTCCGAGAGGAGGTCGGCGTAAACACCATGGTGGCGCTGCAGGAGATTCCCGGATACGGGTTCCAGGTCGTCAAGATGGGCGAGGGGCAGGCCGACGTGGTCCACCTCAACGTCACACTGGACGGCTTCGAGGCGAGGCGGCAGGACGGAGGCTGGACTGAGCTGACCGTGGGGAGCGTCTCGTTCAACATGCTACGGGACCGGGAGATATCGTTCAATGCGCAGGCTGGGAGCCTCGACGCCGGGAGCTACACCGCGGTGAGGTTCCGTGTGGTCCGCGGTTTCGAGGACTCCAACGCGACCTTGAGCAACGACGATGTGATAGGCGTCGATGTCCCGAGTCAGAAGGTTGAGATAGAAACCTCGCCCTTCGAGGTAAGCGTGGATACTGAGAGTCTGCTCATCGATCTGCGTATTGGCTCGGGGCTCCTGTCGAACTACATGCTGCCTGACCTTCACCTGTCCCTTGGGACATTGAAAGTCGAGATAGGCGTATCTCCGGGATAGTAAGGTTCAGGAAAAAACAGATTTTCCCTTTTTTATTGGAGCCGGGCGAGGGATTCGAACCCCCGTAGATCCGCTCTGCAGGCGGACGCCTAAACCGCTCAGCCAACCCGGCGCGTAACGATCTACTCCCTCACTAAAATATCAACGTATCGCGTGGAGGACGTGATTCACCTTCTAGACTAGTTCTCAGGGTAGGTCAAGACTGTTTTAAGATAACGTCGAGGAGGCTCAGCCTGCCCTCCCCCAGCTCCTCGACGGCCCTCTCCAATGCGGGCTTGACCTCGGAGGGCTCCTCAACAGTCTCCCCGAAGCCCCCGAAGGCCTCCGCTATCTTAGCGTAGTCCGGCTTGGGCTTCATGTACACCCCGTAGTATTTCCCTCCTTTCACCGCCCAGCCATCTGCGTAGTGCCTTGAGTGCTGCTTCATGGCGGCGTAGGACTGGTTGTCGAAGACTACGGTCAGGAACGGCAGCCCGTACTCCTGTGACAGGCCGAGGCAGGCCGGCACCGGGTTGTAGTTGAAGCTCCCGTCCCCCTCAAGGGCTACGACCGTTCTCTCGGGCTCGGCCAGCTTCACCCCCAGGGCGACGCCGAGGCCCTGCCCTAGCCCTGTGTGGGCGACGGGGCCCGTCGCCGCGAAGTGGGTTCCGGGGCGTGTCCTGTTCCCTTCTATGTACCTGTGGACGATCCTTCCGTGGGTGATCGTCTCGTGGACGGTGATGGCTCCCCCGCTGACGACCTCGTCTACGTTGAGGCAGAGCCAGCGGGGATCGATGGGATGATCGTCCTTGGCGCTGAGGGCTTCATTTCTCCATTCCTCTCTGAGCCTCTTATGCTCCGCCTCCCACCTCCTGTGCCTCTCCTGTACCCTGTCGGCTGACCCCTCCAGCATGGGCTCCGCCGCCTCCGTCATCGCCGGCAGCGCCAGAGCCGAGTCCGCGGTGATGAGCATGTCCGCCGGGTAGCCGTGTGAGGGGTACTTCGTCTGGAGGGGGTCCAGGTCCATGAAGACGATCTTCGCCTCGCTGGTGTCCAGGATGCTCCCTGGTGGATACCATGGGGGCCAGCTGCTGCTGTCGATGACGAGCACCAGGTCGGCCTCTGGGAGATACGGTGCGACGTCGTAGCCCATGTGCAGTGGATGGTCGGTGGGGAAGTTCATGTACCCCGGTGTCTCGAACACCGGCAGGGAGAGCAGCTCGGTGAGCTCCACGAGGGACGGCACGGCCTCGGGGTTCCTCCCCAGGTACCTCGTGTAGATGAGGGGATTCTCGGCGTCCACGAGCATTTTCGCTAGCTTCTGTATCTCACCGGGGTCGGCTTGGACACGGGAGGGCCTCGGCTTCCTCCGTGGCATCCTCATCTTCGTCGCCTTCTCGAACATGAGCTCCCTGGAGAGGGCGAGGAGGACGGGGCCCTTCACGTCCGTCGATGCGATGTCGAGGGCTCTGGCGATGGTCTCGAGGATGTTTGCGTTGGAGGCCGGGCTCTCGCTCCACTTGACGTAGGGCTGGACAAGCCTCTGCTGTCCCCCGACCTGGGTGAACGAGAGGTAGTGAGGGCCGGGAGTGCCGCCGTGGATCTCCCTGTCGTGGGTCCAGGCTTGCCCCACTATCAGGAGGGCGGGGAGGTTGTCGATGTAGAGGGCTCTCAGCTCCATGGCCCCGTGGAGGAGGCCGGCGAGGACGTGGGTGAGGACGACCTGGGGCCTCCCGGTGGCCATGGCGTACCCCTTCGCCATCGTGAGGGCTGTTCCCTCATGCCTGGCGTTGATATAGGAGGGCTTCTTTCCCTGGGAGCTGTACTTCGCCAGGTACTCCCAGAGGGGGACGAACTCTGTGCCGGGCGAGCTGATGACGTAGTCGACCCCGTACCTGTTGAAGAGCTCCACGTAGGCCTCAGCGGCTCCCTCGACCTCTATCTCCTCCATCAATATGACCCCTAAATTCGAATGAATGGTATATCTCTGGGATAAGAGATAATATTATGCTGTGAGGCCTGTCACCGGTATGGCCTCAATCGTTATATCCTGATGGATTCAAGCTGTTAACGAGGTTCTATGTCAGGGATTCCAGTTCTCTCTAATGGTGAGCAGAAGGTCTTCTTCAAGGCCGGGGGTGAGTGGTGCTACCTCTGGACATCCGAGACATTCGAGGTGGGGGAGGCTGTGCCCGTGGTCATCCACCACCACGGGGCCCGGGGATACGTGAGGGAGAGGGAGGCTGATTGGCTCGACACCGAGTCCAAAGCGGCCTACCTCAGAGCGGTCATGGCAGGGGGTGGCTGCGCCATCGCGGGCTCCCACGCCTGCGGGGACCACTGGGGGAACTCCGATGCCGTCTCAGCTAACGCCGCTCTCTTCGACGCTCTGGGGGCGTCGCCCCACATCGACGCTGGTAGGACTGGTTTGATGGGGGGAGGCCTGGGAGGCGCCCTCATCTGGAACTCAGTTCTCGGGCCCCTTGCGGGGAAGGTGAAGGCCGTGGCGGTGATGCAGGCCGTAGCGAACCTCACGGCAGTGATCCGGGAGCAGAAGTTCAAGCCCCCATGCCTCAGCGCTTACGGCCTCCCGGAGGAGACGTCAGACGAGGAGGCCATCGCCAGGATCAAGCCCCACGATCCGATGCCGAGGATCCAGTTGCTTAAGTCGGGTACGCCCCTCCCTTGGACGGCCATTTACCACGGGTCGAGGGACGCGAACATCCCTGCGGAGACGAACGCCGTCCCCCTTGCCGAGGGCCTCAGGAGGGCAGGGGGCAAGGTGGATCTGGAGCTGTTTACGGAGGTTGAGCACAACGTCTACGCCATGGGTAAACCCATCGAGGAGAGGCTGAAGGCGTTCTTTGGAGCCCATCTATGAGCAAGAGGCTGTGGTTTTTCCCTCATCTGCGAGGAGAACCGGTGAATCACCGCTCTACTCATGTTTTCTTACGCATGTAGACTGATGTCTCGTTCCTGTTGTGGGGGAGTCTCTTGACCTTGAAATCCGTGTATGCCTCTTCCAGGATCCCTATTGCCTCGCGTGTATGCCTCCTGCGCTCCCTCGTGACGAACTTGACGGTCATGATGGCGGCTCCTCCCTCCCTGAGTAGCTCCGCTAGGGCGTTCATTATCTCAGCCGACTCCGTTGGCGAGATGTTCATGTCGTTCGTGATGAGGTCGAACATGCCGATGTCATCGGGGAGGTCCTCGGCCCTGCACCTGAGGTGGGTGACGTTGGACATCTCCTCGACCGAGGGGTGGAGGTCCGCCGGGTCCACGGCGACGACCCTCCTGGCCATCCCCGCGAGGGCCTTCGTCCATCCGCCTGGTGCGGCACCCACGTCCAGGACCCTGAAATCGTTGGTGACCTCCACGTCGAAAGCCTTGATGGCCTCCCTTATCTTGAACTCGGCCCTGGTGAAGGGCCTCTCCCCCTTGGCGTACTTCCTGAACCGCTTGATCTCCTTCACAAGCAGGTTGACGGACGGGGTGACCCCGACGTAGGCAAAGTCCTGGAAGATCTGGACTACAACGGTCTTCGAGGGGCTCTTGAGGTCGACGACGGCGTCGGTCTCCTCCTCTAGCCTCATGCCCACCGTGACCTCGACGTCCCTGCTTCGGAACTCGTGGCTCCCCCGCCTGGTGCAGCTGACACGGAACGTGTCCCCCTCCCCCAGGTCGCCGATACCGGAGACCACATCGGATATAGCATCGACACTGGCCTTCGCCGCTGAGATCTTCACCTCGGCGTCCACGGGGAAGACCCGGCCCAGGTAGGTGGTGTCCGCCGCCCTCAGCGCCTCGATGGCCTCCACCTCGGGCAGGCTGCACTCCATGTAGAGGTTCCCCTTGAAGAACAGCTTCCTCGCCTCTGAGGAGGGTAATAACTTCAAGATCTCCCGCCTGCCCTCCCCCTCGAAGCCTGAGGATGTCGTGACGATGAAGGCGCTTCCCATGGGTTATCCGCCATGCCTATCCGTCGCCTAAGTTAATAATTCTGACCCCCGACCACGTATCTGGGATTTATAAGACGGTGATGTCTCGATGCGACGTTTTCTGGAATATGGATCCTACGAATCGTGGTTTGAGTAGTAGACCCATTTCCCTCTCTTCTCGCTTCGCACCAGCCCTGCGTTCTCGAGCTTCTTTATGTGGTATGACAGGTTGGGTTGATTCATGTCCAGGGCGGCGGTGAGCTCGCAGACGCACATCTCCCTGAACCCGAGGAGCTTCAGTATCTTGAGGCGGTTCACGTCGGAGAGGGCGCCGTGGACCCGGGCTTCGGCATTCAGGTCGAACTCCCTGAGGAAGGTGTCCGCCAGGTCCTTGAGGCGTGACCCGTGCTCCGCTGCGTCCTCTGCGTCGCAGTAATGGGTCTCCAGCAACTCGCTCAGCTCTCCCACGACATTGTCCATGGTTCCCGTCTCCACTGGAAGTACATATAAACACATTTATATATGTTTATATGTTCACGTTCAAGGAAGTCGAGGAGACGATATAGATGTCGGACGAGGAGACGGGTCTCGGATTTTTCGAGAGGTACCTGGCCATCTGGGTTGGCCTCTGCATGGTCGTCGGTCTCGTGCTGTCCCAGTACCTGCCCGGTCTCAGCCTGGCGATAGACAGCTGGCAGGTGAGGGGCATATCGGTCCCCATCGGCATCTGCCTATTCCTGATGATGTACCCGGCCCTCCTCAACCTCCGGCTGGAGGAGCTGAGGAAGCTGGCGAGGAACCCCAAGCCCATCCTGCTGACCCTGTTCTCCAACTGGATCATCGCCCCCGTGGTGACGGTGGTCCTCGCGAACATGTTCCTGAAGGGGCACGACCAGCTCATAGTCTCACTGATCCTGCTGGGGTCGAGCCCCTGTACGGCGATGGTGCTCGTCTGGGGGACCATGGCCGAAGGCAACCAGGAGCAGAACTTCATCACCACTAGCCTGAACACCGTCACCATCATGGTGCTCTACGCGCCCGTGGTCTCCCTTCTCACGGGGGTGCAGAACATACCGATAGACCGCGTGATGCTGTTCGTCTCCGTGCTGGTCTTCATAGGCCTGCCCATAGTACTGGGTTATTTCTCGAAGAGGTACCTCATCAGCTCCAGGGGTGAGCTCTGGTTCCAGGATGTCTACAGACCCGCTGTGGGCAGGGTCTCGATGCTGGCGCTGCTGACGACGCTCATAGTGCTTTTCTCCCTGAACGGCGACGTCCTGCTGAGGCGCCCCGACCTCATGGTGCTCATCTCCATCCCCCTCCTCGTCGGGTTCTTCGTCGTCGTGGGGGCCAACCTGCTGATAACGAAGTTGGCGGGGCTCCGGTACCGGGAGGGGATCATCACGGTCATAATCGGATCCTCAAGCCACTTCGAGATAGCCATCGCGACAGCCATCAGCCTCTACGGCCTCGGCTCCCAGGCGGCCCTCGGGACCACGATGGGCCTCTTCTGGGAGGTGCCCGTCATGCTCAGCCTCGTCTACCTCGGCAAGAGGCTGAGGGACAGGGGCTTCTGGGGCGCACCTGAGGTGGCCGAGAGGGTGCCGGTATGAGCTCGGGGTTCCTGGAAGCGACAGTCGACAAGTTCGTCCTGAGGGTGAAGAGGGGGCTCAGGTACTCGAGGGACCACGTCTGGGTCGAGGTGGGCGAGCGGGGCTGCTCCCTGGGCATCACCGACTACGCGCAGACGAAGGACGGCGACATCGTCTTCCTTGAGCTCCTCCCCACTGAGGGGGTCGTCGAGGCGGGGGACCCCGTCGCGCTCTATGAGACCATCAAGGCCGCCCTCGAGGTGGCTGCCCCCTTCGACTGCGAGGTGGTGGAGGTCAACCAGGTGCTCATTGAGAGGCCCGAGCTGATGAACGAGGATCCCTACGGGGAGGGCTGGGTGGCCCGGGTGGAGCCCGTGAACCGTGGGGACCTAGAGGCGCTCCTCTCCCCCGAGGAGTACTTCGAGCTGATGAAGGAAGAGGCGGGGGCTTCGTCTTCAAGTGAGGTGGGCCAAGTTTGAACGAGAGACCTATTCTGATCATTCCCTGCAGCGGCATCGGCAAGCCCTTCGGCACCATCGGGAGGGACGCCACGTTCAGGGTCGTAGACGAGCTCAGGAAAGGGAGGGCCGATACGAGCTGCCTCTCACTGCTGGTCATGGGGGACGAGGAGGCGACGGAGCAGATCAGGGAGAGCGACTGTATCGCCGTAGATGGCTGCCCCCTTGAGTGCGCAAGGAAGAACATCGAGATCGCCGGAGGGAGGATCGCCGCCTACTTCAGGGTGATGGACCTCCTTCGCGATAACAGAGGTCTCAAGCCTAAGCAAGTCACATTCCTGGACGACGATGGGACGAGACTCGCGGAGATGCTGGCAGAGAGGATAGCAGTGAAGGTCGACGAGCTAGGAGGTGGTGGTCTTGATTAAGCCCAAGGTCGGCGTGGTCTCATGCAGCGGTGAGTGCTGCAGCCTGGGGACGCTGAGCCGGATAGCCACGAGGAGGGTTCTCGAGGACCTCAAGGCCGGTGAGACGGTCACCATCTGCCTCCCGCTGTTCCTGGCCGGCGACTCGGGGGAAAGGATGTTCGCCAAGCAGTTCCCGACCGTGGCGGTCGACGGCTGCCACAAGCTCTGCGCCACCAAAGCCATCGAGAAGTACAGCGGCGCGACCGCGGCCACGGTGGACGTTGAGAGCATGCTGGAGGAGCAGGGCTCGGATCCCCCAGCCTCACGGAGGATATTCACTCCAGAGGACATGGCCATGGTGGCTATGGTTGCAGGGGCGATCGTGGAGAAGGTGGACGGGATCAAGGAGGCCCAGGATGCCTGAGTACTCAACTAGAGTGGAGTGGGTCGGCGGCCACAGGGGGGAGCTTAGCGGCAGCAACGGTGCCGTGATGCCCTTCTCGGCGCCTGCAGCCCTCCACGGCGAGTCGGGTCTCCTCACTCCCGAGGACGCCTTCGTGGGGTCATTGAATACCTGCTTCATGCTGATATTCATCTGGGCGGTCGAGCGGCTGAAGATCGATCTGGCCTCATACGACTGCGAGGCTGTTGGAGAGGTCAAGGAGTTTCTCGATAGGACCTCCAAGTTCAGCAGGGTTACACTTCGTCCGAGGATCGAGGCGAGGTCCTGCGGTGAGAGAGATGTCGAGAGAGCCCTGAGGCTGGCCGAGAAGTACAGCCTCATCTGGCAGTCCATAAGTTCTGAGGTCATCCTGGAGCCAGAGATCGTAATTTGGGATTAGTCCACCTTCGAATGCCGCGGTCTTGTCTGCTTGGGGAGACGCCTCGAAGGTGGGCTTCTGGTGTGTGAGACGGGCTTAGCGCCTTTCTCAGTTTACAGCTCCACTTCCTCGCCGATCTCCCCCGGCTTCCAGCCCTTGAGTATGTCGAAGCCCGCCTTGACACCCTCCCTCAGGAACGACGTGTCGGACTGGAACGCGCAGTAGAGGAATCCCCGCTCCAGGGCGTCGTTGATGTGGGTCGGCCCTGGCCTGAGGAAGCAGTGCATCCCCGGGGCGACGCCGTGCTCCCTCCCGGCGTCCACGATCCTGTCCAGAGTGGAGGTGAACTCCTCGCTGTCGTACTGGTAGTGGATGCCCATGTCCAGGCTCAGGTCGCTGGGGCCCACGAAGCAAGCGTCCACCCCCTCGACGCTGAAGATCTCGTCCATGTTCTCGACGCCCTTCACGGTCTCGATCATGACGACGACCATGGTCTCCTCGTTGGCCGTCCTGAAGTAGTCGGGGTCCCGGAACGCCGCCAGCCGCGGCCCCGCCCCTCTCTCCCCCCACGGGGGGTACTTCATCCACCTCACCATCTCCTCGGCCATCTCCCTGGTCTCGACGCGGGGCGTGACGATGCCCATGGCGCCCGCGTCGAGGGCCTTCTTGTACCAGATGAGGTCGTGGTAGGGGATGCGGGCCATGGGCATACAGTTTTCCCTGTTGTAGAGCATGGCCTGGACCATGTGGTGGTAGGTCTCTACGCCGAAGGGGCCGTGCTCCATGTCGCATACGATCCAGTCGAAGCCCATGTCGGCTAGGTACATGGTGACGTCCGGGTGCCCTACGCTGACCCAGGTCCCCACGGACGGCTTGCCGGCCTTGAGCTTCCTCTTGACGAAGTTCCTCATATCATCTGAGTTTAATCGGGGTAGTATCAAAAACTATCGGTGTCTTCGAAGATTTTCGTGTGGTTAGATCTACGCCTCAGGATGGAGGATCCATTGTGGCGTCAACCGGTGTCCCTCATCCTCTAGGTCAAGGGCATCATCACGAGGGCGACACCTACCAGGGCCAGGTAGAGAGTGGATGGGCCGTAGGCGTCAGCCAGGAACCCTCCCGCCAGGGGCCCTAGGCACATCCCCACGCCGTAGATGCCCTCGTGAGCCCCCATCGCCGTGCCCAGTACCTCCCTCGGCGTCCTCTTCGTTATCCAGTCGAGGGCGACGGGGGTGACGATCCCTGAGCCGATCCCGTAGAGCAGTAACGGTATTGCGAAGCTCGGTGTGTCCGAAGCCTTTGTTGCGAGGAACATTGATGCGGCCAGGATGGATGCGGCGACTGCGATTGACTTCGTGTGGCCCCATTCTACAAGGCGCTCAACGTTCATGAATGTGACACCTCTCACCCCGTTGGTGGCGGTGATTAGGAGGCCAATAGTCGCAGAGGCGAGACCAGCCGCGTTCATATGTCCCGGCATGATGGCCATGTAGATACCCAGGATCAGCGTGTAAGGTATAAGCGTCAGGTACCCACGCAGTGCCCCTCTGAGCCTACCTAGCCCCTGGTGCTCCTTCTGAGACGTGTTGACGAGGCTTATCCGGCCTCTCATCCTCAGGAAAACGGTGATGAGGCTGACTGCGATCACTGCCGAAAGGCTGAGGAAAAAGACGCCGTATCCGTAGGCACTGATTACCTGTCCTCCGATGAGGGGGCCGACCGTGAACCCAAGGATCCAAGCCTAGTTGTACCTGCCCATGGACTGGGTCAGCTTATCCGTGGGCGATATATCGGCGGTTAGGGTGCTGGCTGTCACCCAGAAGGCGGCTGAGAAGACGCCTAGCAGGAGCCTCATCATGGTTATCAGGGGTATGCTGTCCGCGAAGTTGAACAGGAATATTGTGGCTGCGCCGCCCAGCGTGAACCCCAGGTACAGGCTGACCCTCTCATAGCGATCTAGGAGGAAACCCGTCACGAGGGTCCCAAGGAAGTAGAACACGTTGCCGGCGGCGCCTATCCTCCCTAGGTCCATGTATGTGGCTCCCAGTGTCTCAGCGTAGACTGGTAGCAGGAATGTGCTGGTTCCAAGGCCTGTGGACGTCAGGAAGATGGAGAGGTAGAGCACCCTTAGAAGTGATCCCCTGTCGACCTCAGGCATACCACCTACTCAATTCTTGAGGATATCAATATTTTGAGGACTGGAGGCTCCTCTTCCGGTATGAATTGACTTACTCCTGTGAGCACGATCGATAAAGTACCATAATCGACCATTCATCACACCGTGTAGCATTATGATATTCTGTGAATAAACCTATGGAGTGACAGGCACATCCAGTGAAGTTAAATATGAAACTAACTATACGCTTACCTGCGTTTAATTTTCACATTGTGTTGGGATGAAATGTGTTGAATATGAGAAGTAATAGAACCAAACTTGTTGGCCTCATCACGCTGTGCATCATAGCGTCACTCCTCATAGCCCCGGTACGAGCTGAGGAGGAATACCATGTTATCGCAACAATGCAGGCACCGACACTCACCTCCTCCGGAGGATTCGGGTCTGATCTGGCGCTATATGAAGACACCCTTCTAATAGCGGAGGATAATGCGGCTCTAGGAGACCTCAAAAAAGTAGGCAGGGCCTACATATTCGACTCGGACTGGAACCATGTCACCACCCTACAGGCACCGAGCCCTAAGGCATACGAAACCTTCAGTAGATCAGTTGACGTGTGGGGCGACACATTAGCCATTTTCAACAATATGAATGTAGACGACATCGAGTGGGCCGGGAAAGTATTCATTTATTGCATTGTGGACTATTAGGAAAAACTTATAGATCAGACCTGGCTACTCCCTAACCAATGGACTGGAAAGCAGTCGATGAGAGGCTCATAAAACGAGGAGAACTCATCTTGGACCTGGAATCCCTCAGAAACCACG
>JADHWN010000045.1 GCA_016783455.1 Candidatus Bathyarchaeota archaeon | reverse complement strand
CCATGGGTAGGAGCCTGGGCTGCATCGCCTTGGAGCTGGCCGGCAAGGTGGCCCTCTACAACATGCTGGTGAACATGTGAGGAGATTGTGGGAACCGGTGGATGGGGTTACAACCGATAAATGATGGTCCACAAAGCACTTGTTATCGCTTTTCAGAGTATACCTGAGCTGCCAGACAACTTCGTCATCTTCTGCATCAACAACGTAAACGTCGTGTTCCTACTGGTGGCCTGGCCCTTCTGGTTCATCGCCTTCTGTACGTTCGTTTGGGTGTACGTGGGCTCAATTAGAGGCCTCTATGAGTTGGGTAAGAAGGTCAAGCTGAAGACGTTCAACGAGGACAAGATGCTCGGGGTCAGACCTGTCGGCTCCCTCTCACTTAATCTCACTTACACATATTTCGTGGGTCTGATCATCCTCGGTCTCCTGCCGTCGATCCTTCAACCCGAGGCCTCGCTTCTGGGATACATGATTGTGTTATCCCTCTGTGCCATGGTAGGGCTGATCCTCTTCTTCCTCCCTCAGTACACCCTCCATAAGAAGATGGTAGAAGCGAAGGGGGTCGAGCGGGAGCTGCTCCGTATAGAGCTGTCCAAAGTTGTGAGGGCTGCAGATGAGGAGAAGGACGAGTTGGAGTCTGCCGCCGAGATAAAGGACGCCCTGAAACGCCTGACGACAGTACTCCAGGTCGACATCACCAAGGACGAGCTGGAGGACGTACCCACATGGCCTTTCGACACCCAGATCATAGGCCGTCTGGCGGGGATGGCGATGTCCATCATCATCGTCATCATCGGCCAGTGGATCATGAGACGAGTGATATACCTGATCCCGAGCTGACCTGTGAGGCTTATAAGCTGAGGATGGCTCTGAGCTTCTCGTCTATCTCCGAGTTGATCTCCCCGGACCTTTCGAGGATGAGTTTCCTCCTCCTCGAGTGGAAGCTTAACTGCTCGTCCATGAACTTGTTGAGGTACTCGCAGTCAAGCTCCTCGATGTCCCTCTTCGCCTCCTCATAGAATCCCAGTATCGCCCCGTAGGCGCCTTTGATGAAGTCGGCGTCCAGGAACATGAGGTGGACGGCCTCCTCGTTGAGCTCGGTGATCCCCTGGGTCCTCTGCTTGATGTAGAGCAGGATGGAGGAGCGGTTGACGTTCTCCCGCTTCAGATCCTTCTTCCAGTCGCAGAAGTCGTCGTAGATCCGCCACCCCATCGAGAAGTGCCTGAGGAACCCGCTGGCCACCTGAACCCCGCCCTCGTTGCCGGTGAGGACGGCCAACGCCGCTAGCGTGGGCATGACGACAGCCGAGAAGTACCTCGAGGACTCCTGGAGGAACGTCTCGGAGAACGGGTCCACCCCGAGGCCGTCGTCGAAGAGTAGGTTCCAGCTCTCGTACCGGGCGGTCTCCTGGATGCCCCTTGACAGGTGGTACCAGAAGCTTGAGTCCCTGGGGAAAAGGCCATCGAATATCTCTAGGTACCTGTGGTTGTAGTAGTTCAGCAGGCTTGTGCGTAGCGGGTCCTGCGGTCCCTCGCCGTCGATTATGTCGTCGCGTATGGTCGTCGCCAAGGCGGAGTAGATCAACCCGAGGCCTAGCTTCCTCCAGACGGCCTCATCTTTCAACCCGAAGGCGTCCGCGAACCAGAATGTGGCGTATGGCACAGGCCTCCCCAGCTCGTAGTCGAATGAGCTGCCGAAGACGCGCTCCTTGGACGGTATGATCAGCAGACGCTTCTTGATGTAGTGCTCCACGAGGGGCTTCATGGAGTCAGGAAAAAAACGGACATCTCCCTGGATCCGTTCCCTTATCCAGTAGATGTCCTCCTTGAAATCGTTGTAGATCTCAGAGCCATGCATATGTATCAGCAAACAAACGAGTCGTCTTCCATTTCCTCAGGGAGATCTGAGCCCTCTCGCAGATTATCGATCAGTCCCCTGATCCCCGGAGGGATGGCGACGATGCCGTGCACCTCGATGAGCTTCTCCCTTATCTCCTCGATGTCCTCTGTCATGGTTTCCGTCAGAGCGCCTTCGGGTAGCATCTTCTCTATGTATGGTATCGGGTTCAGGAGGAACTTCATTCGGTACTCCTGGGAGCTGTTCACTAAGATGAAGAAATCCTTCAGTCGATGGTCATCACTGCTTGACATAAGTATCCAAAATAGCTTTTTTCTAATTGTATAAGAAATTTTCCCTTGTCGCGTGCGCTCGAAGTCATCAAATAACCCGTTGGTTGGGTCAAAAGTGCGGGGAGTGGGGGTCGAACCCTACCCCCAGTGGAGATATCTCCCGTCTCTTTCCCTTTTTTCTCTTTCAACCATTTGCGCGCGCTGCACGACACGCCTATTTCGACGGGCGTAATTGCTAAGGTGGAGCAAATGATGAAGGGCGTGATCGTTTTACAATCAGGTGCAGTTCAGCCCCGCATTCTCTGCAGAATGCTGTTTGAACGAGGGCTGAAGGAGCAATATCCACGTTGTTCATTGCACCGCACTTTGGGCACAGTATTAAAACTTCTTCGTACATGTCGACCAGCGCGCGTTTGATTTTTACTCTCGCAGGACGTGGTACCAGGCGTTGGGGGTATGAACATCAAGCGAGAGCAAGAGCATGTTATAATTAATTAATATAAACAATATGGATTTCAGGCGCCTTTTATAATTAATAAAATATTTATAATATATATCGCGCTAGGATTGCCTTTAATATAATAATATAAGAATTAGGACCATTTTACACAAAATTATTAAATCGTCTGCATGCAGGGTTCAACTGCTTGAATTACGAGAAGGCTGAGTAGAGCTCGAAGGCATTAAATTTCATTCTTAAAAAACCGTAGATAAGCCTTCTCAGCGATACGCGCACGCTCATTTCATTCCCTGTCCTGAGCTTCCTCGCTATGCCTCAGTGACACGAGATGACCATTCCCCTTCAGAACGATCATGACCTCTCCCTCGCAATGTGGGCGTTTGCAGTACGCCTCATTCGCCATGAGACTCTCCCTTGCTTCAGTCGATTATTCGCATTATCGAACCGATAACGAGTAAAGTGAGTGCTATTCGTGTATACGTTGTCTCATCCTCAGTCCTCAGGTCTCCTGTCAGTATTCTTGTTGTACGGGTATTTTACGTAGAAAAGGTACATAATACCTAGAAGGAATAGCACGCTGATCGCGACAACCTCTTCCATGAGTAGCATCCAGTCTGTCATTGAATATCCATCGCTCTCTCACAAATGTCACATGGTAAGCCTAGTATCCTGTCCCGCGCGCATAAAACTCGCACGAATCATCCCTACATGGGGGATACAATTCTTCCTCGCGTCTATTCCCGTTCCTCACTTGCACACTCGCATTCAATCATTCTTCACTTTCCTGTCGTCGTACCCACAGGAATGACATTTCAAGTATGATTTTCCTGTTTGATGATCAAACGTCGGATACATTATTCCCTCGCATTTGGGGCACGGGGGGTATTCATTTGAAGTAATCAAGGAGCGCGTACCTCCCTTCCCAGGTCGCTCGCATGCAGCCTAATCCCATCCATCCCTCCACCACGCGCCATTTCCCCGCCTTTACCATCCACGATTGCGGATGAATACATTAGAATCAGATAAGCGACTGCGGGAATCAACGCGTTCACCCAGCTCATCCGGGTGAATCCATACACCCCGTAGAAGATGTTCAAAGCACCAACGATGGCCAGAAGGGATAAGAGTCGCGATAATTCCATATCGTGCTCAGCACCTCTCCATGAATCCTCAAGGAGAGATAATAAGAGTATTGGTCAACGCATTTCATGAGCGTAATGAATCCGCCATCCAAGAGAAATGTACGCAAGCGCGAGCCCCCCTATCAACGGGGGCGAATCATAAACCGTCGCACCAAGAAGAGGCACCATCCAAGGCACACCCAATGAAAAGACGAACCCCAACCCCTCCACGGAGCAGTGAACAAGCCCCCCGGAACCCCACCCCCTTCACACGGAAAACACAACACCCTGGAACCCTTATCCTAAGCCGGCCGCATACGAAAAAATCGCTTATCATATGCTACCATTCACAAGCCCCTGAACCCTTATCCCCCGCCAGCGGCACGCGCCACAAACTGGTGCGGGGGGTGGGGTTCGAACCCACGGAGGACTAGTCCATCAGGTCCTAAGCCTGACCCCTTTGGCCGCTCGGGAACCCCCGCCCACGCCAATACCATACAACCAGAACAGAATTAAAACCTTACCAGCCCAACACACCCAACCAGAACTGACAAACACAATAGGGAGCCAAGGAAGCCCCCGACACAAGAAGCCCCGTCAGCCCTCGGCCTCGACAAGCTTGGCAGCGGGCGCATCCACGGGTGGACCATCAGAGACATACGATACGATCGCATCTCCCACCTCGGACGTAGTCGAGCTGCCCCCGATGTCGGAAGTCCTGATCTTGCCCTCGGAGAGCACACGGCAGACCGCCTCCTCAACAACCCTCGCCTGCTCCCCAAAACCCAGCCACTCCAGCATCAGCCTGGCAGACAGGATCGACGCAATGGGGTTAGCCACCCCCCGCCCCGCAATGTCCCACGCCGTACCGTGGACCGGCTCAAAGAAGGCGAAGTCGTCGCCGATACAGGCAGAGGGCGCCATCCCGACGCCCCCGATCTGTCCTATCACGATCCCCGAGAGGATGTCCCCGTACATATCCGGGGTCACGATGAGGTCGAACGCCCTCGGGTCGCTAGCCTGCATCATCGCCGCAATGTCAACGCTAACGCAGTCGCTCTCGACCCCATGCATCAGCTTAGCCACCGTCAGGAAGCAGCGTCGGAAAAGCTGATCCCCGTACAGCCAACCGCTCAGATCCACGCATGTGACCCTCTTCCTCCCCTCCCGAGAGGCGTAGTTGAATGCGAAGCTCGAGATCCTCCGTGCGCCGAAGCTGGTGATAACACGCTTATCCAACCCCTTGTCCTCCCAGAGGTATCCCTCGTGTTCCAGGGCCGTCCCCTCGGAGTTGTCCCTGATAATCACCACGTCCACATCCTCATGAGTCTGATGTTTACCGTTGATCCCAGGGTAGAGCTTAAGGGGACGTACGTTCGCGTAGGCATCCTTCTCCACACGCAGGTAAGCTAGCACCTTCCTCGGGACCCCATATGGGGCATAGTCGTGCCCCACGGCTCCGAAGAGCACTGTGGCGGACTCCTCGATGACATCCCTGGCCTCCTGCGGCAGAGGGTCCCCGTTCTCGATGTAGGCCGCGCCCCCCACGAGGCACTCGATGAACTCGAACTTCAGTCCAGTGGCCTCCAAGACCTTGACGGCCTCCCTTGTGACCTCGGGCCCAATACCATCTCCAGGCAGTACTGCAATCTTGACAGTCGGTATTGTAATCCCCTACAAACAGTTGCAGGCTGTGTCCAATCTTAATACTTAGTGAATATAGCCTCACTACACACACATTTTCCGGTAGAACCAAGAGTTAATGGATGCGCCTCTCACACACAGGATTTCCCTGTATCCTTTCGCTAGACCTGTGGAAACCCATAAATCTCACTTAAAAGTCCGTGAGATCGTGCTTCCACCCCTCTTAGTCTCATGGATTCTGCTGTTCTACCTGTCCTCATTCTTCCTGGTAAACGCCCATAATGTCATGCAAGGGCTTCAGAAAAGGCGTGACGTGAAACCCTACGCTGAGGTTGAAAGGCCTAAGGGCATATTCCTCACACTTGCAGCCACAGGCACCGTTACGTTCTTCGCTGAAGCTATAGTCTTGATGTTCATTGGGTTTAGCGGTGACACGTACAGGTTCCTGTCCTCCCTCCAGTTACATGTCCAATACGATGTATCGTTGCAGCTCATGGGGATCGTGAGCATGGGGATGGGGGTCTTCGTCTTCATCTGGAGCGTCATCAGTAGGGGGCGCTACGCCGTCTCCTGGGAGATGCCCGAGGATCACGCCCTCATCACCTGGGGGCCCTACCGTTACGTACGTCACCCCTCCTATCTTGGATATTTCTTGATGGTCGTCGGGCTGTTCCTCACCTGGCTCAACCTTGTAGCAATAATCCCATTCATTGCCATCCCTGGCTACATGGGTACAGTGCCCATTGAGGAGGACCTGCTGGTTCTCAGGTTCGGAGAGGAATACCTCAGGTACATGCAGAGCACGGACCGATTCCTGCCCTCTCTATTCAGGAGAAAAAATGACGCCAAGCGTTGAGGGCTCATTCATCTTGCCTTCACTCTCTGCTGGGTCATGATCTTGACTATATCCCTGTGCCTCAGGCTGTAATCCTTGGGTAGGCGCATCCCCGTCCTAGCGTCAATGGCAAGAATGTAGTTCTCAGCGAGTCTCGTATGTACGTCCCTGGCAAGATCGAGAGGCGTCGATCCGTCGGGCATAAGGTGGACATCGGGGAGTACGTTCCCGTGGTGGTCCGAGAACTCCGCTTCGTTGGCGACAGGGTAGGCCATGTTCACCTTGAGAAGCCTGAAGATCAGGGTGTTGAGGGCCTGCTGTATCCCGGTCCTCATCCACTTCTTCATCACCCTCTGCTCCACATATTCTAGGGCCTGCCTCTGGGCCAGGCTGAGCTCAGCGTCCTCAGCGATCCTGAACTTCTCCTGCCCCGGAATGTAGGAGAGCAGCCCGCTCCTCTCAGCCCGCCTCAGGGCGAGCTCAGCCTCAGCAGAGCACGTCGCCACCAGCCCCTGACTGTAGTAGTCAGTGAGCATCTCGATGTTTTCCTCCGCCGAAGGCAGGTCCATCTTGTTGGCGATTATCAGAAAGGGCTTGATTAGCGGGAGGAGCTCCCCGGCGAACTTCCTCGTACGTCTTGCATTCCATCTCTGAAAATCGATCTCGTCGAGCCCCGTACTCCTCAATGCCTGGGCGACTTGATGGGGGCCAGCCTTGATGCCTGAGAGGGCCTTGGTAAGGGCCTCCTCGAGGGATGTAGACGCCTCCTCCCTTATGATGAGCTGCCTGTTATTCTTTATGATCTGGGCGACCCATCTCTCGACCTCAATCTCGATGTCCATGATGTCCTGCACCGGGTTCCCGCTGCCCGGCTTGGCGATCTTACCCTCAGCATCTATCGATCCAGAGGCGTCGACCACGTGGATCAGTGCGTCCGCCTGCCCGATCACGGAGAGAAATCTGTTGCCGAGCCCTCTTCCCCTCCAAGCGTCCTTTACCAACCCGGGCACGTCTAGGAGCCTTACAGGGGCGTACCTCCAGCCGTCGATGCAGGTGGAGTTTAGGGGGTTATCCTCCAATCCTAGTTCCTTGCATACACAAACATCGCAGACGTACGCAATGCCCTCGTTCGCCTGCTTAGTTGTGAAGGGATAGTTGGATATCTCTGCGTTGAGGAGCGTGGCCGCGTTGAAGAGGGTCGTCTTGCCCACGTTGGTCTTCCCTATTATCGCTATTGTTAACAAGGGAGAAACCCGTGGAGATCATACGCCATCGATGACATTAAGTCTTATGTAAATCATGAGAATCGTCTAAGCCCCTGCACCCATGTAATGAAGTGTTGATCACATTTTCTCAATGACGTCTAATAGTTCAGGCAGACGCTTGATCACGAAATCTGGACTGTACTCCCCGTGAGGATAGTCTCCGGTATCGCTCACCCAGACGGCTTTCATGCCTATCCCTTTCGCCCCTGCTACATCGGTCCTCAGGAGGTCGCCGACGTGGATGGCCTCCTCCGATCTAACCTTTAGCTCGTTGAGGGCTTTCTCGAAGACCTTTGGGTCTGGTTTACAGTATCCTACTTCGTCCGAGAAGACCGTGGACGTGAAGTAGTGGAGCAGCTCGTGGCCCTCTAAATGTTCGCAGATTATCGAGCCGGGCGTCACCCCCGTATCGCTGATGATGCCCATTCTGTACTCTCCGTTCAACGCCTCCAGTGTCTCCTCAACTCCTCCCTTGAGCGCCGGGGGGTCCACAACATATGCGTTCATGAAACTGTCAATGACTGATCGTATCAGGTCCGCTGTGAACGGTATCCTTAACTCTTTTAAAATGTGCTCGACCCTTCTCTCCACGTTGAGGTGGCTGTGATTTTGCTCCCATTCCCTGCGATAGTGATCAGAGGCAGAATTGTAGGCCCTCAATAATTCACTATCTGTGAAAAATAAGCTCTCGACTTCTAGGTCTCTCTTCAGGGAGTTAATTCTTGGTTCAGTGAAGTCCTTGTTCTCCATAAGTGTATTCCATAGGTCGAACGTCACAGCCTTTATCACCTATTAGCCCTCCACGATGTCGACCAGAGTCCCTTAACAGAGTTTGGTGCGACCGCCGGGATTTGAACCCGGGTCGTTGGCTTGGAAGGCCAAAATCCTAACCGCTGGACTACGGTCGCCGACCTACCAGTTACACCGGGGAGGCTTTAAATCCTTTTTTAGCGCTTGACTGGAAACATTATCTCAATCGTGTAATCCGTGTAGTCCAAGTCCTCCGGGACGTACATGATCTCGATGCTGTGTATCTCTTCGTCTCGCTCGAGTCCATCATGTTCTATGAGCTCCTCTAACCGTTTATGGTAAGCCTCGACCGGTGTGCCGGCTCCCTCGTATACCAGGAATGCCGCTCTTATTGACGGGAAGGTCTTGGAGTCTACGCCATCTATCTCCCAGGGGAGAGGCACCAGGACCTCCTTGCGACCCCCAAGGGTATCCGGAGGATCGTAGTACACGATCATCGAGTGATCGTATGATGTGTGGTGCTGGTGGTACAGCTCCGTCATCTTGCTGAGGAGTTCGGAGACCGCACTGGACACGTCCTCGTCGGGCTCCAGTACCTTAAAGGCGACTTTCATGGGCTCCGTTGTCCGTACGCCGAAGTGGACTATCATTTTTACATACATCCTGATTCAGTGAGAGCCTCGGTTTCTGACTGAATCGCAAATATTGTGATGGGGGACATTTAAAGGCTTACCCTAAAAAATGGTCCATGGAAAGTCTTTTGAATGCCCTCTTAGAAAGTTTCCGGACATGGATGCGGCCTCGCTCATAATTATCCTGGCAATAGGTTTAGCCAGCGGACTGGTGATGAGCCTTGTCGGTGCCAGTGCTGTTATGGTCGTCGTCCCCAGCCTGAGCATCATTCTGGGTTATGGGATGCATCTCGCCATAGGTGTAAGCCTACTGGTCGATGTTCTGGCTTCCCTTGCGATCGGCTACGAGTACTGGAGGCATGGGAACGTGGACCTTGGGCATGGACTCTGGATAGCCTTGGGATCAGTGGCCGGAGCTCAGCTGGGGGCGGGTTACACCGTCGCCCTACCCGACTGGTTCTTGGCCTTTAGCTACGGAGTCTGGATGCTGGGAGCTGGATTGATGATCTGGAGGAATGGGATGAACAGGACTGCCATCTCTGATAGATTTGCCAAGTACCTGAGATTTGACTCAGGCTCGAAACAGGTGATCACTTCTCTATTACTGGGAGTTCTGATAGGTGTTAACTGTGGCGTCTTCGGGGCAGGAGGAGGGGTCCTGATCATGATCGTTCTCCTGTTTGTCCTAGATTACCCCGTCCACTCGGCCATCGGGACATCAACCGTCATCATGGCCATTACGGCTGCCTCAGCTTCTGTGGGTTATCTGATGCGGGGAAACATGGATGTCTACGTGGGTGTCGTGATGGCTGCGGCTACCATCGTCGGGGGGGTCGCTGGGGCCAGGGTCGTGAACTCCATGGATGAGCGCATCCTTGCGAGGGTCGTTGGGGGCACCTTCATGGTGCTCGGTGTAGTCATGACGCTGCTCAGGTTCATCTAGTAGAGCTTCTTCGGCTCTTTCAACTTGCTGAGGAGGACGATGGAGCTCTGGGGCTGCTCATCCAGGATGCTGTATCCTGACGCTGCTGCGAGCTGCTCAGCGAACGTGCGGATGTCCTCGTGCCAGGCCATCTCGTCGTATGCAAATCTCTGTCTCGCGTAGCCTACGGATTTTGCGGCCTTTGGCTCCAGGTATGTGGCGTCCGAGAGCTCTGCGAGTTTGGCGTATCCGGCGGGGTTCACTATGTTGAGCTTGGGGACCAGGGTGTGCCTGAGCACCGTTGGGCAGCTGAAGCTTCTCAGTAGCTCCATCGTCTCGTTGAGCCTCTCCCATCCGTCGGGGATGAGGGGCCTGCACGTGCGTGCGTAGGTCTCCTCGTCGGGGGCGCAGGCGCTCACGTAGAGCTGGGTGGGCTCCGTGCTCAGGTTCGCGAGGGCCTCGGGGTTGAGGCCGTTGGTGACTATGAATACCGACTTGTATCCGTGGTCGTAGTAGGCCTGCACCAGCTCTCCTAGGTGGGGGTAGATCGTGGGCTCTCCCTCGAGGCTGATGGCGGCGTGGACCGGGTTCATGGCGTCGCTGAGCATCTCCTTGGAGACGTTGGGGTTGCCACCGAATCCTGACATGGCCTTCCGGTGGGCCTGCAGGCTCCCCTCGACTATCGTGTTTGGGTCGTCTGCGAGGTGCTCCGGTATTCTGGTCTGCTCCCAATGGACGCCGAGGTGCTCGGGTGTGGCCCGCCAGCAGAATACGCAGCTTTGGTTGCAGTGGCCTAGGCTTGGGGTCATCTGGAGGCAGCGGTGGCAGGGGATGCCGTAGAATCGCTGCTTGTAGCAGTGCTCCTCTCCGCGTGTGTTGAGGCTCTTCCGTACCCAGTGGCAGGTCTTGACTGCGCTGTGGGCGCCCACGAGGTGGTAGCCCTGCCTGCGGTAGACGCTGCGTAGTTCCTCGGGGACGCTCAAGTGGCTGCCTCAGTATCCGTATAGCTTCGAGTACTTCTCTTCTAGGTAGCTGATGAAGGGCTTCACTGTGAGGTTCTTGCCCGTGATCTCCTTCATCAGGTCGACGGGGTCGTGGAGGTTGCCGTGGCTGTGGATGTTCTCCTTGAGCCAGCCTCCCACCTGGGAGAATCCCTGGGATGTGAGTCCCTCCTTCCAGTCGGGTATGTCCGCGGTCATCTTGTCAAGCATCATTCCGCTGTAGATGTTGCCGAGGGCGTAGCTGGGGAAGTACCCGTAGGATCCTCCGGCCCAGTGGGTGTCCTGCATGACTCCCTCCGAGTCGTTCTCGATCTCGACGCCCAGGTACTTCTCGTATTTCTGGTTCCAGATCTGGGGGAGCTCGTCCATGGAGATCTTGCCCGTGTATAGGTCCTGTTCCACCTCGAACCTTATGATGATGTGGAGGCCGTAGGTGACCTCGTCTGCCTCGACGCGGATCTTGGACGGCTTGACCCTGTTTATGCCTCGCACGAACTGGTCGACGGTGGTGTCGGAGAGGGCGCCGTTCACGAGGGACTGGAGTTTGGGGTAGAGGCTGCTCCAGAGCTCGGGGCTGCGGCCTATGATGTTCTCGACCATTCTGGACTGGGACTCGTGTATCCCTGAGCTTGAGGCGAGTCCTATGGGCTGGTAGATCCACTCGGCTGGGAGGTTCTGCTCGTAGAGGGCGTGGCCTCCCTCGTGGAGGACTGAGAAGACGCTGGACTCGAATCTTTCCTCGTAGTAGTGGGTGGTGATCCTTACGTCGTCGTAGTAGCCTACGGTGAATGGGTGCTCGGTCTCGTCGATCCTGCCGCCGGCGTTCTCCGTCTGGGTGTCGTATCCTATCTCGGCGGCGATGGCCTCGGAGATCTCCCGTTGGGTTTCGATGGGTATCCGTCGTCTGAGGAAGTCGGTGTCTGGTTCTGGGCTGTCTCTGATCTTGTCTATGATCTTGATGAGGCCGTCCCTCATGGGGGTGAATAGTGTGGAGATTGTGTTGGCGTTGACGCCGGGCTCGTGGATGTCTATGAGGGCGTCGTATGGGGTGGAGGTGCCCTTGACGTCCATGAGGATCTCCGCCGCCTTGACGCGTAGGTCGAACAGCTTCTCCAGGTCGGGCCTGTACGCGGCGTAGTCCTGGGCTGCCTTGGCCTTCTTCCAGACGTTTATGGTGAGGGCGATTTGTTTGGTTGTCTCAACTACGAGGTCCTCGGGTAGCTTGGTCATCTCGTCGTAGTTCTTCTTGGAGAGGTGGACGTTCCTCTGCTGCTGTTGGTCGAGGGTTGCCTGGTCGGGGTGGGTGTTTATCTGGGTGATGAGGTTGCCGATCTCGGGGTCGGTCTGCATCCTGTGGAATATCTTCTGGAGGAGGGCGAGCTGTTGGCTCCTGAGGTTGACTGCTTTGGGGGGCATCTTGGTCTCCATGTCCCAGTAGAGGATGGCCCCGGCGGATTCTGCTATGGTGAGCTCTTTGTTCTTCTCCATGATGGCGGTGTAGGCCTCTTGGAGGGTTGTTGGTGTGGTCATCGTTGTTTTATTGGGTGGGTTGGGTGTTTATAGTCTTGGCGGAGTAGGTTTATTTATCTGGTTTGGGGGTTGTATGTGGGGGCTCGTGGTCTAGTCTGGATAGGACATCAGCCTGCGAAGCTGGGGACCGTGGGTTCGAATCCCACCGGGCCCGCCA
>JADHWN010000019.1 GCA_016783455.1 Candidatus Bathyarchaeota archaeon | reverse complement strand
CGTGTTTAGCTCAGATTAAAATAAGCGAGATTTATTTATATTCTATCTAGTTTTTGCTAAATAAATCATGAAAATGTTAAAATAAGCACTGTTTAGAATTTAATTTGACTTATATGCGTAACGAGCTAAACACGTACCTATTTTTTAAAAAGGAAAATTTAAGGGGAGCTTGCTAACCACTCCCCGAGCTTTCTAAATGCTCTGGCCCGGTGTGAAATGACGTTTTTCTCTTCCTCTGTCATCTCACCGAAGGTTCTCCCATCGCCTTCGTCGGGGATGAAGATAGGGTCGTAGCCGAAGCCCCCAGTCCCCTTGACACTGCTCGCTATGGTTCCCCTAACGTAGCCTCGGAAGCTACTAATCTCGTTCCCACTTCGGATGGCTACAGCAGACTGGTAGTGGGCGCTCCTGTCCTCGACGTCCTCCATGAGCTTCAATATCCCAGGATTGCCCAGCCTCCCGAGAACATACGAAGAATAGGGACCAGGGAATCCCCCGAGGTGCTCTATGAAGATGCCGGCGTCCTCCATGACCACCGCCCTCCCGTCGTCCTCCATCTGCCGGAGGCTGTACACCACGATCTCCACGGGGTCGTCCGCCTGAACCTCGATCTTCTCGACATCTATTCTCTCAAGCTCCACTCCGAACTCGGTTAGGATATCCCTCGCCTCGGTGTACTTGTCGTCGCTGCTCGTCGCCATCCAGATCTTACTCTCTCTCAATGTACCTCCCCCTCCTCGAGATCTCCTCCATCCTCTCCAGCGCCTCCTCCGCCTCCTCCCCCAGGCTCTCCCTATAGCCCTTCTCGAATGCTGCGAAGAGCTCCTCCGTGTGCCTGAAGTGGGTGCTGGTGAGCATCCTGTGCATCAGATTGAGGTCGACCCCCCTCTTCTCAGTCTCGCTCGATACCTCCCCCAATCCGAAATCCACGAAGACGGGCCCCTCTGCGGTGTTGATGATGTTGGATGTCGTGAGGTCGCCGTGGATGATACTCGCCCGGTGGAGGCGCCCAGCCATTACACCTATGACCTTGAAGAGCCGCCGCCTCTCCTCCCCGGGGAGACATTCGACGATATCCCTCACCCTCTCCCCCTCCACGAACTCCATGACGATGGTCGCATCGTCGGGGTCAACCTGGTAGATGACCGGCGTGGGGACCCCGGCCCCCTTAGCCCTGTGGATAATCGAGGCCTCGTGTATCGTCCTCTGCCGGCGTATCTCCCTGTCCAGCTCGGGATGCCGGTATCTCTTCTCACCCCTCCTCTTGATGAGGGCCTTCACCCCGTTCCAGTCGGGGTCTAGCAGGAGGTCCGCCTCTGCCCCCTTCGCGATGAGTATTAACTCCTCCATGGGACCTCCACCTCGTCAAGCCTCCACCTGCTGTCGATGAAGCTAGACTCCACCGGCGTCCTAACTCCACTCATGTAGGCCACCACCCCCGTCCAGGCGATCATCGCCCCGTTGTCCGTGGCATACCTGATGGGCACGAACTTGGCCGCCGCCCCGTGCTCCTCCGCGATGAGGCTGATCATCGACCTCAGCCTCTTGTTCGCCCCGACGCCCCCCGTCAGTAGCAGCTCGCCCTTCCCCGTGTGGGCTAGGGCCCTCTCGGTCACCTCCCCCAGCATCCCGTAGGCCGTCTCCTGGAGGCTGAAGCATATGTCCTCCAGGCTGTGCTCTGCCTTCCTGAGCTCCCCCATCGCCGCTGTCAGGAGCCCGCTGTAGCTGAGGTCCATCCCCTTCACGACGTAGGGGAGCGGGATCAGCTTCTCGCCCTTCAGGGCCAGCTCCTCCACCGCGGGCCCCCCGGGGTACGGGAGCTCCGCAGCCCTAGCGAAGACGTCCAGGCAGTTGCCCACGGCGATGTCCAGGGTCTCCCCGAAGACACGGTACCTCCCAGCCTCGTAGCCGGTGACGATGGTGTTCCCCCCTGAGACGTAGAGCGTCAGGGGATCCACTGCATCCTCGGTGAGCCTCCCGATCTCGATGTGGGCGACGCAGTGGTTCACCCCCACCAAGGGCACCTTCAGGTACGAGGAGAGGGCCCTGGCGGCCGTGGCCCCCGTCCTCAGGCATGGGCCCAGGCCCGGTCCCTGGGCGAAGGCGATGAAGTCAAGGTCCCTTGAAGTGATGCCTGCCGTGGCCAGAGCCCTAGAGATCGTGTCCCCGACGACGTCCGCGTGGTGCCTCGCCGCCTCCCTGGGATGGATCCCCCCCTCCTCCGGTACGTGGGTGGTGATCTCGTTGGCCAGTATCCTGCCGTCCGAGGAGGCTATGCCTACCCCCAGGTTGTCGGCTGTGGACTCGATACCAAGGCACGTCAGGACGTCCAAATGGGCTACCCTTCAAAGTCATGAGGGGCGAGACGTTAAAAAACTAATGGAAAGCGGGTCAAAGGGCTCGTTTCACGTAGCTGGGCTCCGATCCGGCCCCCCCGATCACCACACGGAGATACTCGGCGTCCCCGCTCACCTTCTCCAGCACCCCCGAGAACTCGACCATGTCCCCAGGGTCGAACATGTCGCAGTAGAGCCCCTCGTAGGAGGCTAACTCCGATATTTGTGAGCCAAGCGGATTCTCAGACTCCACGTCCTCGACCCCGTACAGGGCGGGGAGGTAGATGGACTCGGAGCTGTCGCTGATGACCCCCCTCCCCTTGACGGCCCCCAGCTGGGTGTAGGTGTGGTCCCCGTACTCCTCTGTTATCTCGTCGTCTGTTCGTACCGGATGGACGGAGAAGTAGGTGTCCATGAAGATGCCATAGTTCCACCGCCTCTCGGCGAACTCCATGAGCTCCCCGAAGCTCAGGGGAAACCTCCCCGCCCTCCCCCGGCTCCAGACCTCCTTCTTCGCCGAGGTGAAGGGCCGCACCGTGCCATGCTCCTCCCTCATCTCCAGGAGTGCCCCCTTGAGCCGGAGAGAGGCATCAGCCCCGTAGACGGTGAGGTCCATGTCCGAGAAATCCGGGCTGTGGCTCCCCGTCAGGATGGAGCCCGTCACCCCTAGGTCACCCGCTTTGAGCTCGGAGAGCCCCGTCAGGATGGTGACCAGGTCCCTCAGCCTGTACTCAAGATCGTCCCTGGGGCCATCCTCGACGATGGACGCGAGGCGTTCCCCGGGCCGATAATATCTCTTCACGTACTCAAGTGGGACCGACGAGACGGTGATGTTCCTCACCGGGCAGCTGAACAGGTAGCGGGGATGGCTCTCCCTGAGATAGTCGTAGGTGTTCTCCACCTGGGAGACGTGGTAGTACGGGAGGACCCGGGCGTACCCCGTCTCACCCCTTCTCCACTTCCCCCCCTCCTCCGGGACGTACTTGAGGTAGGCTGTGACCCTGTCCGGAGGGTGGAGGTAGCCCACAACGCAGAACAAGAGCCCCTCCAGTGTCTCCACGAAGTCCCTGTCCCTCGGCCTCCCCATCTCAGAGAACCCTCGACACCCCACTGTAATAACGTTGACCCCCTTTTCCGAAGTCGTTTTATTGCCTCCCTCCCTCTTACACTGGGTGTGACCGGGGTTGCCAGCTAACCTACCAGCGGAGGCCAAGGCCAAGTGGCACGAGGTCACCCAGACCAAGACCCCGGAGACCCGCCTCAAGCTCATGGGGGAGTTCCTCTCCCTGGTGCCCAAGCACAAGGGCACCGAGAAGATGTGCTCCCAGGTCAAGCGCCAGATGGCCCAGCTCCGGGAGGAGATCGACCAGAAGAAGAAGCAGGCCAAGCGGAGGAGCGCCCCCTCCTACTTCATCGAGAAGGCCGGGGCCGCCCAGGTCGCCCTCATCGGCCCCACCAACGCGGGGCGGAGCAGCGTCATGAGGGCCGTGACCAACTCGACTGTCGAGGTCGCCTCCTGGCCCTTCGCCACCCGGGTCCCCACCCCGGGTATGATGCCCTACGAGGACGTACAGCTCCAGCTCGTGGAGGCGCCGCCCATCGTCGAGGGCTCCTCCGAGGGGAGGAACGACGGGTTCCAGGTCCTCAGCATCGCCAGGAACGCGGACGGCCTCGCCATCGTCGTCGACCTATCGGACGACCCCGTGGTCAACTACCTCATGATCGCCAAGGAGCTGGATAACTCCCGGATACTCACCTCACTGCCCGACGGGGAGGTGGAGATCACCAGGAGGGGCTTCGGCTCGGACATCCAGTTCATCTGGGACGGGGAGCTCGTGGACTGCACCCCCGAGGACGTCGTCGCCCTCCTCAGGGAGTACAAGATCAGGTCCGCCCTCCTCAGGGTGAAAGGACGTGTCACCATAGACATCGTCGAGGACGCCATCTACGGGAACGCCGTCTACCGGCCCACCACGGTAATCGCCAACAAGGCCGACCTCGTGGACTCCCAGGACGTAATAGACGACCTGAGGAAGGCGGCCAGCCCCCTGGAGGTCATGGTCATCTCAGCGCAGAACACGCCCGACCTCCAGCAGACCCTGGGGGACACCCTCTTCAGGAACTTGGGGATAATCCGTGTCTACACCAAGCAGCCGGGGAAGCCGGCCTCCAAGGAGCCCATCGTCGACAGGGAGGGGCTCACCGTCGGCGGCCTCGCGAAGATCATCCACAGCGACTTCTACAAGCGATTCAGGTACGCCAAGATCTGGGGGCCCAGCGCCAAGTTCGACTCTGAGCGGGTGGGCCTCGACAGGCCCCTATCCGACGGCGACACGGTGCAGTTCCACGCCTAGGCTTCGCGCCAGTCGAGGTACTCCCCGGCCCTGCCTGAGCCGACCACGACCCTCAGCCATCTCTCATCCCCCCGGGCCACCTCCTCCAGGAAGCCCCTCACTTTAATCCTCTCCCCCCTCGCCACGAGGTCCCTGTAGGACCCGATCATGGAGACGACCTCGGTGACCTCGCCGATATTTTCAGCCTCATCGGGGGACGTGCATCCCTGCACCCCGTAGACGGCCGGCCTGAAAATCGCCGCGTCATCTCTGACGCAGAGGCACTCCGCCTCCACCGGACCGATCGGCCTGTAGCTCCGGGGCCTATCATCGATCTCTGAGGCTAGCCTAGTGGCGTTGACAACAAAGTCCCTGCCGTTGTAGGCTCCACTGTTAAGCCTCCTCCTCTCGGCGCGATCTCCCCTCTTGAGGCTCAGCAGCCCCGCCTCCTCTGCCTCCAGCAGCCCTTTCTTCACGAGCCTGAAGTTGGGCGCCCCGTAGACGGATAGGTCGATGTCGCTCTCCTCGCGGCTGGTGCCAAGGTTGATGGAGCCGTGGACACCGAAGAAATCGGTGGAGACCCCTGAGGTCTCAGCCAGCTTTTGGATGAGTTCGAGGGCGTCTACTTCAAGGCTGTCTCCTGCACCGTTCCCCATTATCTCCTTGAGCCGCTCTGAGGGACGGAAGATCCTCTTGATGTGGTCCCTGGGGACGGTGATCATCCACCTGTCCAGCTGCTCCGAGTGATAGAGGTACTCCGGGAAGTGCTCTCGGAATCCCTCGACCATCATAGGGTAGCTCTCCGGGCTGTATAGCTCTAGGGGACGGATTATGTCCCTGCCCTCCATCCTCCAGCCCAGGTCCAGCCACTCGATTTCGAATGCGTCGGACCTGTCTCGGGGGACGTACTTCAGGAACCCGTGGTACCTGTCGGCGGGGTGCTCGTAGCCGAAGACGTAGAAGACGAAGCCGTGGGTGGTCAGGATGGCGTCGCCGTCCCTGAGCGGGCTGTCGGCCATTTCATTCAGCTCGTGTCGAGGATGTAGTCGGTTATCCTAAGGGCTATGTCCGTGTCCGTCACGGTCTGGAGCCCCTGCCACCCGGGGGCGCTGTTGAGCTCCACGACGTAGACCCTTCCGTCCTCCTCGGAGCGTAGGAGGTCCACGCCCGTGTACTCCAGCCCTATCGCCTTGGCAGCTTTGATGCTGAGTTCGACCAGCTCCTCCTCGAGGTCGTATGCTTCGGCCCTTCCCCCCGCTGAGATGTTGGTCTTCCAACCCTCGGACCGTCTCCTCATGGAGGCCACGACCTCGTCTCCTATGACGAAGGCCCTGAGGTCCATTCCGCCGTGGGGGATGAACTCCTGGATGTAGAAGACGCTGTCCATGCGTTCCAGCGCCCTGAAGATCCTGTACGCGATCTCCTCCTCGCTGATCCTCGTCATGCCCTCGCCGAGGGAGCCGAAGAGGGGCTTGACGACGACGTCTCCCCCGAGCTCCTGGAAGGCCTCCATGGCCTCTCTGAACCTCTCGGTGACCACGGTCCTCGGCGTGCTGATCCCCGCGTCCTCCAGGAGGGTCGAGGTGTAGTACTTGTCCACGGCCCTCTCGATGGACTTGGCCGGGTTGATGACGCGTACCCCCATGTCCTCCAGCCTGTGGAGGACGTCCATCCTGTAGAAGACCTGCTCCGGCGTCCCCCCGGGGACCTTCCTGACGATGACCGCGTCGTAGTCGTCGATGGGGTACCCCCTCACCGAGACCTTGGGCTGAGCAGATATACGGGAGTGAAACCTGGTGGCTGGGAGCATGTGGGACTCCGCCCCTCTGCTTTCGAGGGCGGCTGACAGCCTCTGGACGTGCCACTCCTTCCTGTCGGAGGCGATTATGCCGAACTTCAAGCCCTCTCAGTCCACCTATTTTTCTGCTACGAGGATCTCACAGTTCCCCCCGACGGCCAGGTCCCCTACGTAGCGCCTGAATGGGGTCTCGAGGAACCTCGCTGCCTCCTCTAACCCCAGTACGTCCCTGAGCTGCCTCATGTAGAGCTTCATGAACGTGGGCTTGTAGGTGGTCTCGTGCACATAGGTTGGGAGGATCTCGTCCACCCCTCCGAGGCACGCGATGAAGCCGCCGTTCCCCTTCGCCTCGGCGCCGAGCCTCCGGGCGGCCTGGCCCATGATGAAGATCTCGCCCCCGTTCATGTGGACCCCGCAGAAGGGTGCGACGTCCCCCTTGACGACGATCATCCCACGCCTCATGAAGGAGCCCAGCTCCACGCCGGCGTCCCCCTCCACGACTATGCAGCCCCCCGTCATCCCCTCGGGGCTTCCCCTGTACGCGCCCCCCGTCATGTTGCGGGAGTCGTCCTGGATGCGGAGGAGCCCCCCGCTCATCTCGGCCCCGGCCCAGTCCCGGGTGTTCCCCTCCACCAGCATCTCGCCCCCCGACATCTGTGACCCGGCGTGCATCCCGGCGCAGCCCTTCACGTGGACACTGCCAGCGGTCATCTTGGCCCCTATGTACTTCACGGTCTGGCAGGTTCCGTCCACGACGATCATCTGCTCCGACGCCTGCTCGGCCAGCTCTCCCTCTACTTCGAAGAACTCCCCGAGGATGTGAGTTTTGTTCCCGACGTAGACCTCAAGGCTACTCACGTCTTTCAGAGTCCTCCCTGCGACGACGTCGGGGCAGATTACCTCGGCCTCGACGGGTATGGACGGTAACGCCGTGGGGGTGAGCCAGAGCTCCTTCATATCAGGCATCCTCCAGGGCCTCCTTCAAACCTAGATTGAACTTGCCGAGCTTCCCCCCGAAGTTCACGGCGGTGATCCTCTTCACCCCGGGAACCTCCGTCGCGGCCCTGATGCCCACCGCCATCGCCTTCATCACTGAGGGCTCGTCGAGGCCGTTGAGAACCACCTCGATTACGCAGTTGGCGCCCTCAGGAACCTGGGACTCCGGGAAGGAGGTCTTTATGGTCGGGCAGAAGGGGGTGTTCGTCGATGCCTTGAGGAAGGCATATTTTGAGCCAACCTTGCTCCCGCTCCTGCAGAGGCCGCCGGGGAAGGGCGTTATCACCCCGGGGACCGTGTGGATGGCCTCGATGGACCTCTCGGACGCCTCCAGGGTCGAGTCCTCGTCCACCCCCATGATGAGGAAGTTGCCTCCGGCCACCGCCTTCTTGGCGCCGAACTTGGCCTCGGCCAGGAACTCCCCCTCCATCACCGGGATCCTCCAATACCTCTGGCTCTCCTGCCAGCCGTCCCCCATCCTCATCTTCACCTGGTAGCCGTCCCCGAAGAAGCGGAGGCTGGCCCCCACGTCGAGCATGTCGTCGGCCTCCTCCTCGGGGATGCCGTTGAATATCGCCGTGGTGGGGCAGGTGAGGACGCACTGGCCGATCCGGTTGAGCATCGGTGCGGAGAGCCTCTTCTTGGAGAAGCCGAACATCATCACAGCGACGCCCGGCCTGCCGTCCGGGGTCTCCTCGGGTGGGATCTCCCTCTCAACGGCGGCCTCGCAGTCGCAGGCGATGACGCTGGTGGCGAACCCCGTCATCTCGGCTGCGGCGATGTTCGCCCACTTCCTGTTCTTCGCAGTGATGATTATCCGGGTCCCCCACATGGCGAAGCCCTCTGCGAAGGTGTCTTCTATCTCCACTCCGTTGTACTCGAAGCTCATCATCTCCACCTCCCTTCCGCCGTCATCGGGCGCCCCGTTGGCAGGTAGGCGTCCTCCACGGGGTAGTTGGCCAGGTTTATCGTGTAGTAGTCCCTGAAGTCGGCCTCCAGGTCCTTCATCAGTTCAGTCTCCAGCGCCTCCGGGACCTCCGACTTCACCCAGTGAGTCGCCCCCAGCGGGGTGGCCACCACCTCGCCGTCCTTTACCACCACCTCGCCGCCCTTGATCGTGTATGCGGCTTTGGCGAAGGCCTTCTCCAGCTCCTTGTACATGGAGGGCCTCCACGTGCTCGGATCGATGTCGTAGACTGAGACGTCGGCATCCGCCCCTGTTCCCAGGTGGCCTTTGTGGTCCATTCCCAAGGCTTTGGCTGTGGCCGCCCGGGTCACTGTGGCGAGCTCGTTGAAGTCGTACTCGCGGTAGATGTTGGCGAGGGTGGTCCTCCTCATCACCGACTTGTTCAACTCCAGCATGGTGTCCGTACGGGCCTTCCGGCTCATGAGCCATGAGATGACCTTGGGGTAGTAGATCATGGGGCCGCCGTTGGGGTGGTCCGTCGTCATGTAGACCCTCCAGGGGTCGTAGACGAGGAGGGCCAGCTCCAGGCCTATGGCCCACTGGATGGCGTTAGCAGGGTTATCCTTCTTGAATGTGTAGGGGACGACGCCTGCCCCGGCCTCCATCTCGACGTCGCTGTTCACCCACTTGTTCCCCGTCATGTTGTGGAGCCTGAACTGCCACGGGCCGTCCCCGGTCATCGTCGTCGTGTCTGTGAAGATGACCTGGCCCAGGTCCAACGTGACGTTCTCGTTGGCGTTAACGTATTTGGCGAGCTTTGATGCCCCAGATTTAACGTTCATCCAGTTCTCCCCGTCGAGGGCGTTGAACTGTGCGTGGACGATGTGCACGTTGGCCTCCCTCCCCTCAGCGGCCTTGATACCCTTCACCGCCTCCAGGGTCTCGATGGTGGTCTCGTAGTTCCCCGGGACCCCAAGGTTGTTGCAGTGGAGGTGGATGGTGTGGGGCAGCCCCAGCTCCTCGTTGGCCCTCGCCAGGCTGGTGACTATCTGCCTCGGGGAGACCTCGTAGTTGTAGACCAGGTCGTCTAGGCCCCCGACGTTCCTCCCCCACTTCCAGTTCTCGACGCCCCCAGGGTTCACGATCTTCACAGCGTAGCCCCGAGTGGCCCAGAGCATCCAGGCAACGAAGGCCTTCAGCCCCTCCATGTCTCCCTCCTTCACGTACTTGAGGGTGAAGTGGTTGTTCCCCAGCAGGGTGAAACCCGCCTTGTCGATGATCGGAATGTCGTTGAGCTCCTCGTGGACGTGCCTCGCCCCCAGCGGCGGCATCGCCGCCTCCATCACCGAGGTATATCCCATCTGGGCGTACCTGTACCCCGTCACGAACGTCGAGGGGCAGCTGTACCCCACACCCGACCTAGTATATCTAGTCCTGGGTACGACGTCCTTTCTGTGGTCCTCCGGGCGGAGCAGCCGCCCTATGTTGATCTTGGAGCCCGCGATGTGGCTGTGGATGTCTACCCCCCCGGCCATCACGACCTTCCCGGAGGCGTCGACGGTCTTCGCGTCCCGTCCCTTGACCTCCTCGACGACCTTGCCTCCGCTGAGGAAGACGTCCATCTTGTCCCCCTTCACGCCGTTCAGCGGGTCGTAGACATATCCGCCCTTCACGATGAGGTCGCCCATCATCCCACCTCCCCCTTGAGGGCCCTGACCCTCTCGATGATCGCCTCTAGGACCGCCTCGTCTGAGAGCAGTCCGTCCTCGGGCTCTACGACCTTGCTCAGCCTCAACGCGACGCCGTCCATCCTGTAGGCAGTGCCCTCCGCCTCGACCCCTGCTGTCGCAACGGGGATAGCCACCCTGCTTAGCATCGTGGTCGGGGTGACCTTCTGGTCAAGGGTGACCACCGGTATCTTCGCGAGGTGCCTCACCGCCTCTGCGGGGAACGTCGCCGCGGGGTCCGATGCTATGACGATCGCGGCGTCCGCCTCCTCCTTCGCCAGCAGGTCCACCGAGGTGTACTCCCCCGGGTTGTAGCGGGGGTATCCCCTGGCGAAGTCCACGGCGTAGGGGTAGCCCGTCTGCCAGGTGGTGACTGAGTTGGCGCCTGCGACGTTGTAGTGGCCCCTCATGGGGGTCAGCAGGAACTTGGTGTGGTGGTTGAGCTCCGTGACCAGCCCGACGGCGGCGTCGATGTTCATGTGCCGACCGTCGCTCTGGGTGAGGCCCAGCCCGAAGAAGATGATCCCCATCTTCGCCCCCTTCATCCTCCGCACGAGCTCCATGATGGTCTCCCTGGGCACCCCCGAGACGGATTCAGCCTTGATCTTCACTCCGCGGACCGCGGCCCGCAACACCAGCAGGAGCTCGAAGTCCCCTCCCTGGTCGACCTTGACGAACTCGTCCGCGACCCTCTCCATCCGGGTCGTCCTGACGTCCACGGCGACGATGTAGCGCCCCTTCCTCCCTTCGGGCACGTACATCCCCTTCGGCATCGCTGAGTACCTGATGAGGTGACGGAGGTGCGACTCCGTGGGGTTGGAGCCCCAGAAGACGACGAGGTCGGCCCTGTTCTTCACCTCACCCAGGGTAGTCTTGGACTCCCCCACCTGCTGAAGCGCGAGGATGGTGGGCCCATGGCAGACCGAGGAGGTGTTATCCACCACGCCACCAAGGACCTCAGCCAGCTCCACCGCCCTCCCGATGGCCCCGCAGTCCGTCGAGCTGAGGCCATAGACAAGGGGCCTCTTGGCATCTGCGAGGATCCCAGCCGCCTCTTCGATGGCCTTCTCAAGTGAGGCCTTCTTCCCGTCGATGGCGGGCTCTTGCAGCCTGTTCTCGCCGTGGTTCATGAACTTTGAACGTGATATTGCGCAGGCGTTCTTCACGCCTACTATCTCGTCTCCCTCGACGGTCACCTCGAGGTCGTCGCACAGGCACCCGCAGAAGGGGCACACGACATCGGAGTGCACGACCATCAGGCCCCCCTCCTGAACCCGTCGACTAGGTCCCCCAGTGAGGGAACCGCCTCACCGCTCGGCTCTATTTCAGCCTCCACCCCCTTGTAGAGGGGCATCCCCGTCCCGAAGGTGGCGGCCCCGAAGATCTGGTTAGCCCAGGGACCATAAGGGAAGAATGCGAGCCCCTCCTCCAGCCCCTCGGACCTCCTGGAGTAGACCACTACGGCCCCGTGGGGGGTGGTGACCCTCACCGTCCCGCCTTCATCGATCCCGAGGGCTTCAGCATCAGGTGGACTCAGCTCGATAAGGGAGGTGCTCTTGGTGTATCTCTCCGAGGTCTTCCCCTCCTCGAGGCCGGCTCCCTGCTCAGCTGTACGCCCGCTGATGATCGTCACGTCGATCTTGGGCATAGAATAATTCCTCTACCCTCTTTGGAACGATCTAGACTTAAGACTTGTCTGACTCGAGAGGGAAAAAAGGAGAAAATGTTGAACCTTGTCTCATTCGCAGGACTTCTTCAGTATGGCGCTGTTGATCTCCCCGCGAGTGAACGAGGCGCCCGTCTTGGCGCAGGTCATGGTGATCACCGCCGGGGCGAAGAGGGCCGGGTCTACCTGGGTGAAGTCGAAGTCGGCCGCCTTGTAGATCTCGTACGAGGTCTTCCCGTAGTCCTTGCAGTTGGTCGAGGGGGCCTTCTCCGCCAGCTCCCTCAGGACGTCCTCCTCCTCGTCGACGACGTAGTTGGTGACACCACCGTAGGTCAGCGCGTCCTCGGCCCGCCCCATGGCTATCCCGTGGTCCACGTGGACAGGCATGATGGGGGCGTACCCCGCGGCGTACTTCACCTTCTTCAGGTCCAGCCCCAGGACGTCCAGCCTGAACAGCCCGGTCTCGACGATGCGCCCCGAGATCTGGACCATCCCCGCAAGGGACGTGGTCGAGGTCAGGACCAGGTAGACGTTCTCGGGTTCGACGCCGCACTTCTCCGCCACGTACGTGCCCGCCGAGTCAGGGGGCTTCTCCTCCGTCTCAAGCAGGAGGACGGCTACATCCGCCTCGTCCTTGTACTCGATGTTCTGATACACCTTCTTGGGCTTCAGCGCTAGGGCCCTCGCAGGGCCCGAAGTGTCAGCCGTGTAGCCCTCGGGCTTGATCCTCCATCCTGCAAGCTGTGCGCCGAAGAGCGCGATGGCCGGATGGTCGGTGGCTATGATCACCGTAGGCAGCTTGAGGCCGCCGAAGTCCGCGTATCCTAGGTTCGCACTCCCCGCTCCCCCCATAGCTATCCGGGTCGTCAACAATCCGGCCGCGTATCCACCAGGGGCCTCAAGGCCCGTGTCGATGACCGTCGTCCCGCAGGGGAGCTTCTCGACGGTTACGCCGTAGAATTCGGGGCTCCCAATGAATTTCTTGACCAGCTCGTAGGCCAGCCTATTGATGCTTAACAAGTACCCTACCTCGTAGAGAGTCTGTCTACACCCTTTATGAGTTTGACTAGTGGCTGATATGGATGATATATACGATAAATCATTTAACTAATCAGCGCTGCCTTGTTGTAGGTGTAAAGATTGAGGAAGACCGCAGCATTTTTCCTGGGTTTGTTCCTGGTTCTCACCCTCGGGTACGCGACCCTTCACCCTGCCTACATCCTTATGTCCGACTGGCTGGGGCCCGTGCTGGGGTCATCGCTGCTATCCGTCTTCACGATCGTCTACCTCCTCCTGGGTGACCCTCTCAGCTTCTTCATGGTGGCGTTCATCTGGGGCGGGGTCTCGATCCTGGGTGGGATGATAATCCGCCGCAGGGCAGGCGCCGTGCTGACGATGCTGCTCGTCTTCGTCTTCCTTGTGCCTCTATTGGCAACGAACGTGTTTGATATGGCGCAGGCCTTCCCCGGGCTCATGGGGGGCAACGGTGATGAGAACCCCTTTGAGATGATTCCGCCCCTCCCTGAGGGGCTCACGTTCACCCAGCTGTACAAGGCGCCCATCATCGGGATGGTGCTTGAGGAGGTCGTCGACATAGGTTCAAGCTTCGGTGGGGGTGAGATGCCCGATCCCATGGGGATTGTTTTCCGCATGGGAGGTACGCTCGCAATAGGGGTTGCCGCGAAGCTGCTGATCATCGTGGTCGCGGCAATCCTGGGCGTGGAGGTCGGCAAGAGGCTGGAGGTGACGTTTGCTCCTCAGTCTGAGTCTCTGAGGCTCAGCCTCGGGGGGAAGCCGAGATCTGGAGGCAGTCCTCCCGCAGCCCCTGTTCAGCCGGTGGCCTTCTTCGTCTTGTTCATGATAATCCTCTCCTCACTCTCCACTGTGCTTCCCCTCGGCCTCGGAGCCGATGACGAGTACTACTCCGAGAACATAATGGGCTACGTCGACGAGGGGGGGACCGCCTACATGGGCGACGTTTTCCTCGACTCTGAGGGCTCGATCGGGGACATGGACTGGGGTGGGTCGGCTACAGAGAACCTCATGGGGGCGCTGATGCTCACCAGGGACGGGATGGACGAGTCCCTCTTGGAGGGCTTCGGCTTGGGGCTGGGGGAGATGGGCTCCATGATCAACCTGATCCCCGAGACGATGATGGCCGCCATCTACGTGGACATCCCCCCGGAGGAGGCTGAATCCCTCTCGGGACCGATCTCGGACGCATTCTCCTTGGAGTACGGTGTAGATTTCAATCCGCTGTTCACATTCACCCCGCCCGTAATGGGGGACGAGAACGCCACCGGGCCCCCCCTCCAGATCTCGATAGTACTGTACCAGACGGACGCCGACTTCTCGGAGATGGCCGAAGGCATCGTGGATGCCCTCTCAGAGAACGGGGGCTTAGCCGACTTGATCAGCGAGGCGGTCAGCAACGGGGCCCTCATACCGGGGCAGGGCGAGGGTTCTGCCGACGGATCCGCGTTCATAGCGGGCTTCTTCAACCTAGACCTGATAACCTCGTGGCTGGGGGAGGAGGGGATCCCCGAGGAGATGAAGGAGTTTATTCCTCTCTTCTTCGAGGGGCCCCTGATGTTCACGGGCGGCGTTTCGTACTGGGAGGACGGGATAGACTACGAGGAGGACGGGGAGACCCTGGACCTCCTGGGACTTCTGGGGATTGAGGGAGAGGTGACGTTCTCACCCGAGTCCGACATGTCGAACTTTTTCGTCGCCTCTGGGGACATCTTCGACCCCGAGGGGGAGGAGGGGCCCAGCATGAAGCTCGTGACCTCGCTACCACTGGACGACCTAATGTCTGGCCTGTTCAACGACTCATTCATCGACCCAGGGATCGTAACCGTCGTCGAGCCAGGTGGAACAATCGACCCGTCGAGTCTGGAGCTAGGGATCTCAGGGCTCACGCTGCCCCTGAACGTGAAGATCACTAAGTCGGTCTCCGACGCCCGGGTCAAGGAGGGGAGCAGGATCGAAGTGACCATCACTATCCAGAACAACGACGACAACGCCATTCTGAACGTCGAGCTCGACGACGGGGGCAGTATATCAAGTTACAGCATGAGCTCACGCCTTACGTCCGGGTCGACGTCAGGGTACTGGCCGAGGATAGACCCTGGTCAGTCCGAGACTATATCCTATTCTATCGAGCTGGAGAACAGTGGTGTCTACAGCCTCTCCCCGGCTGAGATGAGCTACGTCAACGAGGACGTCTCGTTCGTGAAATCGTCTGATAAAGTGGAGGTGAGGGTGGCCCTTACCCAGGGAACCGGTATCGTGTTCCAGACCTTAGGGGTATTCTGGGGAGTACTGGTGACCGCTTTAGACCAGGTTACGGGAGGGAGCGGGTCGATGATGCTCACGGGGGCAGTCCTCGTGCTTGGAGGCCTCCTTGCATTCCTTGAGTTCAGAGGATTCAGGAAGTGGATTCAGGGCGCTTAGAGAAGGCGCAGACATTCCTCTCATCCCCTTATTCATAGCCTTCAATGAGCCCAATGTGGAAAAATACGCCTGATTTACTGTCTCTGAAAATTATGATATGGAGGGGAGGGGTGCATCCTCTAGAGGATGACCCTCGCGTCGACGACCCTGGCGCCCTCCTCGTAGACGAGCACCGGGTTCATGTCCAGCTCCTTGATCTCAGGGCACTCCATCAGCATCTTGGAGGTAGCCAGTAGGATCTCCACTATGGTCTCCTGATCGGCCGGAGGCATACCCCTTACACCCTCCAGGATCTTGTAGGCCTTGATCTCCTTCACCATCTCCTCCGCGTCCGTCTTCGTGATGGGCGCGAGCCTGAAGCTGACGTCCTTGAGGATCTCGACGAATATCCCGCCCAGGCCGAACATGATCGTGGGGCCGAACGTGGGGTCATAAGTGGAGCCTACTATGACCTCGGTGCCATTGGGGGCCATCTCCTGGACCAGGATTCCGGTGATCTCGGCGTCGGGCACGTGCTTCTTCACGTTCTTGAGGATGGTGTTGTAGCCCTCCCTCAGCCCCTCCTCGTCCTTGATGTTGATCAGGACCCCTCCAGCGTCAGACTTGTGGAGGACCTGGGGTGAGACTATCTTCAGGACGATGGGGTAGCCTATCTTCTCAGCCGCCTTGACCGCGTCATCCTCGGACGTGGCGACGGTGATGGCAGTGATGGGCATGCCATACGAGCCGCAGAGGTTCTTCGCCTCGTGCTCGAAGAGGAAGTCGCGGCTCTCCTTGCTCGCCGTCTCGAAGATCTCTGAAACAGCTTTATCTCTCATCAAACATTCCCTCGTGGTTGAACTCTATACTGGATTCCCTCACCCCTTTTAAAAATATAGGGCGTTAAGACGTGGTGGCCAAGTGGGTCGATCATAAAGTTCTTAACGGAAGGTCCGACCTCCATAGATATCTCGGTGACGCCTTTGCTGACGACATGGCAGATAGTGCTCATGAACTTCGCCATCTTCTTCGGCCAGTACCTGATCGTCGCTGCCGCCCTCAACTTCCAGTACGGGAACGCCGGCGTCCCCAACATGAGCAACAACCTCTCCGTGGCCTGCGGTGCGTACGTCACGAGCTCCCTCGTCATCAGAATATGTATGGTGATAATCGGAATGGCGGGTGTGACCTTCCGACCCGACTGGGTCTTCGATAACCCATACAACGTCTCCACCATAACCGCCTTCCTCAAGACGCGTCCTCTCTTGAGCATCTCCCTGTTCATGTTATCCCTCGCCCTAGCCCTTGTCTTTGGCATCCTATTGGGCGGACTCATCGCCCTGATGAGTGGGAGACTGAGGGCCTCAATCCTGATGATCCTCCTGTATGTTCTGGCCAGCACTGGCAACGTATTTGCGACCAACATAACGTGGCTGGCCGGGGGCACCCATGGGGCGTTCATACCCAACTTCCTCTCGTGGTATCCTGGGGAGAACATGCTCGTCGTGGCCGTCACCACCCTCCTCGTAGGTCTCTTCTGTTTCTTCATCATCAGGACTATTCAGAACTCTCCGTTTGGCAGGCTGATGAGGGCCGTAAGGGAGAACGAGTGGACCGTGGCGAGTATGGGGAAGGACGTTGTGCGGATAAGGAGGGACGTCATGATGTTCAGCTCAGGCATGATGGCGGTGACGGGGGTCCTTATCGCCCTCTACTACAACTACGTCCAGTACACGTTCTACGACCAGCTCACATACACCCTCTGGCCTTGGCTCATGATCACCATCGGAGGCATGGGGAACAACGCTGGATCCCTGATAGGGGTGATCTTCGGCGTCGGCATATTGAAGCTCATTTCAACGTTCAACATGTTCTACGGGAGCGTCATCGCTTCGTCTGGTCGGGCGGGCCTATTCCTGGTCCTTGAGAACATGGCGCTGTCACTGCTGCTCCTGCTATTCATGGTCTTCAAGCCCCGCGGGTTAATACCCGAGAAGCGGCTATACATCTCCAAGATCGACTACAAGAACCTGGTTAATGAGGGTTCTTCCAGTCCCCAAGATGGCTCAGAGATCGCTTCCTAGCTGTCCCTTTAGCCAGGCAGCCGCCTGCTTGAGCACCGGGTTGGGCGTTGCCACGACAGGGATGTCAAGAGCACCGACCTTGAGGTTATCGACGTAGTCCGGCATGCTGGCGAACATGACGCTCGCCCAGTAGATGCGCCCCTTCATCCGCTCCTTTAGGAGCTCCTTGGTGTTGAAGGGCAGGGGCTGGTGGTTGAAGGCCACCCCCTCCGCCCAGTTGAGGATGACAGGCCTCCCTGCGTTCATCAGAAGCGTACACGTCTCGATCAGCTCATGGAGGCTGTACTCGACCATCTCGAGGATGACAAGCTCCTCAGCTGGCTTGTATGTGATGTGGACCATGGCTTACCGGAGAATACACGTCTCCGGACCTTTAAGTAATCCTGTCCGGAGTGGCTTATTCGATAACACTCGAAAGAGCGAGAAAGGCGGAAAAGGACGTTTCTCAATATTTGTGTCAGTAGAAAATAAACCTTCACGAGAAGATCTATTGATTCATCATGGAATGTATGTTTTATAAGGTGATTGTGGAGCCCCCTTCTAGATATATTTTCCATATCTGGAATCAGGATCACAAGAGCTAATTCAGTATTTTAAGGTCGAACACGACATAATCCCAGTTTTATTATAAAAAGGATTATGAATCATAAATATAGAGCAGGTAGTTTATCGCAGAATTTCCGTAAATCCGGTGTTAATCCTTTTTAGATGATCTTCCCCGGTCGACGTCCCTCAGCACGTATGTAGTAAAATGTGAAATATATTACCCGCAACCTATAGGCAACGTCTCCCGGAAGACTCGTGGGGTGGTGATGAGAGTGTTGTCCTTCAGGCGGTCCGTCGGAACCGTCCTGTCCAATAGGAACCTGATGGTCATCACACTGTCCCAGAGCCTCGGCATGTTCGCGACGTTCCTCTGGCGCCCCTTCTGGGGGCTCTACCTCCTCGAGCTGGGAGCCTCCAAGGGGATCCTAGGGGCCCTCTCCTCCCTACAGGCCCTCTCCACCCTCCTCCTGCAGTTCCCCGGAGGCATGCTCGCCGACAGGTACGGGAGGAGGAAGGTCATCCTCATCAGCGCCCTCTTCGGCTTCATCCCTCCCCTCATATTCCGCTTCTCGACTCACTGGACGATGCTGATACCTGGCATCTTCGCCTACTCCCTCTCCTCGATCGCGATCCCCGCGCGGAGCGCCCTCATCGCCGAGTCCCTCTCGGACGAGAGCCGCGCCACAGGCTTCGGGGCCTACTCCATGGCTACATACCTCTTCATCGTGGCGGCATACCCCTTCGGAGGCTACATCCAGGACAACATGGGGGTCATCGAGGCCTCCCACCTTGGCTTCATCGCCTCGTTCCTGGTGCTGGTGCCCAGCATCATCCTCCAGTGGAGGTACATCGTGGAGACGAGGGGTGAGGCCAGCCTGAGCAGGCTGGGGGTGAGGGAGTCCCTGGGCAAGCTGAGGGGGGCCCCGAGGGAGATCTGGAAGCTGATACTCGTGGCGGTGCTGAGCAGCTTCGGGTTCCAGATCTTCTGGTCCTTCGTGGTGGTCTACTGCACCGAGGAGCTGGGGATGACCAAGATGCAGTGGAGCATCGCAAGCATAGTCGCGAACTTCATCGGCGCCATGTTCATGATACCGAGCGGGTTCCTCTCCGACCGCGCCCGGAGGAAGCCCTATATAATCCTCTCCCAGGCCCTGGTCTCCTTCACCAGCCTTGGCTTCGTGCTCTCCACCGGGTTCCAGAGCCTTGTCGTCACCCGGCTCATCGGCGGGATAGGGGAGGGCCTCGGCGGCAACGTCATGGGCTCCATGGGGGGGCCAGTCTGGAACGCCCTCGTCAACGAGGTGGCGCCGGCAGACTACCGGGGAAGCGTCCTCGGGATGATGGGGACGCTGACGGGCTTCATCGTCACGCCCGCCCCGATACTGGGGGGATACCTCTACGAGACATTCTCACCCCAGACTCCCTTCTACGCCAGTTTCGCTATTGGCATCACTGGCTGCCTGCTATTCACACTCTTCGTGAAGGAGTCGCCCAGGGAAGAAGCCCCTCAGGCGGACCTCGGATAGGAGCCGAGCACCTTCACCATGCGTGTGCTCTCCCTCAGCTCTTCAAGGGCCTCCCGCAAATCCGGGTCATCCCTGTGGCCCACGACGTCGACAAAGAAGAGGTACTCCCACGGCTTGCCCACCTGAGGACGAGACTCGATCTTCGTCAGGTCGATCTGTCTCCTAGCGAATGAGCCGAGAGCCCTGTGTAATGCACCGGGTTTATGGTCCGTGACGAAGACCAGGGAGGTCTTGTCGTCGGACGTGGGCTGGCGGTCCTCCCCACCGATGGCGATGAACCTAGTGAAGTTCTCCTTGTGGGTCTCGATGCCCCTCTCGATGATGTTCATCTCGTAGACCTCGGCCGCCCGGCTGCTGGCTATCGCCGCCGCGTCCCTGATTCCCAAGGTCTTCAGCATCTTGACGCTGCCAGCGGTGTCGGAGGCGGCGACTGACTCGAGGCCGTGCTCCTCGATGAAGGCCCGGCACTGCCCCAGGGCCTGGGAGTGGGAGTAGACCCTGGACACGTCGGGGAGGGAGACCCCGGGGTTGGCTATGAGGCAGTGGATGACCCTCAGGATCACCTCGCCTCGTGCCTTGAGGCTCCTCTCGTTGAAGAGGTCGAAGCTCCGAACGATGCTCCCCTCGATGGTGTTCTCGACGGGGATCAGCCCTATCTCCGCCTCCCCGCCCTCGACGGCGTCGAAGACGTCCCTCAGGTAGGGCCTAGGGAGGGGCTCCACGGTGGACCCGAAGTGCTGGATGATGGCCTCCTCGCTGTAGGCGCCAGGCTCCCCCTGGAACGCCACCCTCATGCCGACTCCTCCAGCTGGGCCTTGGTGCATAGGTCCACGATCTCCCTGAACACCTTCTCCACGCCCTCGGGGTCCAAGTCCCACTCCATCGCAAGCTCTCGGACACGCACGTACACCTTTCCCTCACGCGTCCTGTCCACGATGGGGAGGTTCCGCTCCCTCTTCGCCTCGCCTATCCTCCTGGCGACCTCCACACGGCGCGCGAGGAGCTCGACTATCTGGACGTTCAACCCGTTTATCTCCTCCCTGAGCTCCGCAATCCTCTCGCTCGTCATGACCCTTCACCCCCCAGTACCCTCGGGATCAGCCCAGCCCTCAGGGCGTGGTCGGCTAGAACCATCGCCACCACGCTCTCCACGACGGGTACGGCCCGGGGGACCACGCAGGGGTCGTGTCTCCCCTCCACGACGAGGGTGGTCTCCTCCATCCTCTCGATGTCGACCGTCCTCTGGGGCAGGCCGATGGAGGGGGTGGGCTTGAACGTCACACTGACTTTGATAGGCATCCCCGTGCTTATCCCCCCTGTGATGCCCCCCATCCGGTTAGTCTCAGTCTCAATCTTACCATCTCTCAACGTGAGCGCGTCGTTGCTCTCGGAGCCCTTTATCGAGGAGAATTTCCTTCCGAGGCCGAACTCCACGGCCTTCACGGCTGGGATCGCGAAGAGGGCCTTCGCCAAGTCTCCCTCAAGGGTGTCGAAGACGGGTTCTCCTATTCCTGGGGGCAGGTTCAGAGTGATGCACTCGACGACGCCTCCCAGGCTGTCCCCCTGCTCGGAGTTCTCGGCTATGAGCTCAACCATCCTTTTAGCTGTCTCGGGGTCGCCGCATCGTACGGAGTTGCTCCCGGCGTTCTCCCTGATCTCGTCGGGGCTCACCTCCCTCGCCCTCAGCCCCCCGATCTCCCTTGCGTGGGCCAGTATCTCCACGTCCAGGACCTCTGACAGCAGCTTCTTGGCGATTGCCCCCGCCATCACGTAGCTGGCGGTTATCCTCCCGGAGAACCTGCCTCCGCCCCTGTAGTCGTTGAATCCCCCGTATCGGAGGTGGGCTGTGTAGTCGGCGTGGCCGGGTCTAGGGGTCCACCGTCTCACCTCGTACCCGGATGAGTCCCTGTCCCTGTTCCAGATCAGGGTGCAGATGGGGGCGCCCGTGGTGAGGCCGTTGAAGACCCCGGAGAGGAGCTCGACCCTGTCCTCCTCGTTCCTGCTGGTGGCCACGGCGCTCTGTCCTGGCCTCCGCCTGTCCAGCTCGCTCTGGATGTCCTCGGCGGAGAGCCGCAACCCTGCGGGGCATCCGTCCACGACGGCCCCCACGCATCTGCTTTGGCTCTCCCCGAAGCTGGTCACCTTGTAGTCTCTGCCGATGCTGTTGCTCAATCTCTCAGACTCCTTATCTCCGCCCCTAATGACTCCATGTCGTCCCAGAAGCCAGGGTACGATTTGGAGACGCACTCGGCGTCCATGATGGTGGTCTCCCCGTCAGCGACGAGGCCGAGCACTGTGAAGGCCATGGCGATTCTGTGGTCCTGGTGGGGGCTTATTGTTGAGCCCTTGGGCTTTCCTCCTTCGATGGTGAACGTGTCTTCGTCCAGTGTCGTCCTCACCCCCATCCTCTTCAGCCCCTCCGCCATGGCTGCGATCCTGTCCGACTCCTTGAACTGGAGCCTCCTTATCCCTGTGAGCGTGCTGGTCCCTGACGCCGTGGCGCAGAGGGAGGCGACCACGGGGAAGAGGTCGGGGCAATCCGATATGTCCAGTGACACGCCCCTCAGTGTCCCCTCCCTGACGTGGATCTGGGAGTCCTGGCACTCCACTATAGCCCCCATGGACTTCAGGATGTCCAGGATGGCCGTGTCCGCCTGCTCGCTCTCCATGTTTAAGTTCCCCAAGGCAACGCCTCCCGTCAGCGCTCCCGCCGCGAGGAGGAAGGCGGCAGAGGACCAGTCCCCCTCGACGGTCAACTCCGCCGGGGAGTAGCTCTGCCTAGCGATCTTGTACTCCATCATGTCCTCCGAGGCCTCGACCTCGACTCCGTAGAGGCGCTGGGTGTCCATGGTCAGGGAGATATAGGGCTTCGACTCCAGCTGGGTGGTGATCTTGATGACCGTCTTCCTGTCAGCTAAGGGTGCCACCAGGAGGAGGGCTGAGACGAACTGGGAGCTGATGTCTCCCCTGATGGCCGCCTCGCCTCCACGGATTCTCCCTCTTCCCTTAACGGTGATGGGGGGAAGGCCATCTTTGCTGTCAATTTTCACCCCCAGCTGCTGTAGCCCGTCCACAAGGGGCTCCATGGGCCTCCTGGACAGGGACTGTCCCCCCGTGAGCTTGCAGACGCCGTCGACGAGGCTGCAGACCGCTGTCATGAACCGGATGGTGGTCCCCGACTCGCCGCAGTCGAGCTCCGCGTAGGGCTCCTTGAGGGCTCCTCCCCTGACCTTCCACTCCTCATCGCTGCCTGAGACCTCCACCCCGAGGAGCTCGAGGACCCAGCGGGTCGCCAGGGTGTCGTCTGAGATGAGGGGGCTGCGTATGACGCTCTCTCCCTTCGCCAGGGCGGAGCAGACCAGTGCCCTGTGGGTCATGCTCTTGGAGGACGGGGGCTCGAGGGTTCCCCCGACGAGGCTGCGTACGACTTTTACATCCATCGGCGTATCATCTACTCTAGGTTCTCGATTATAATACTCACGACGACGTGTGGTGGATACTCGGATGTATCGATTATTATGTCCGCTGCCTCGACGTAGCTGGGCCAGCGCTTGGTGAGGAGGCTCCTTATCTTGCCTAGCCTGTCATCGACGTTCAGTAGGGGCCTCACGCCCCCCTCGGCCTCCACCCTCTCCAGGATGACCTCGGCCTCGGCTGTGAGGAGCACCATCCTTGAGCTCCGCCTCAGGTTCTCCAGGTTCTCGGGGTCGATGACCGTCCCGCCGCCGCAGGCGATGACCTGGCCGTCGAATGCCGAGTACTCCTTCGTCACGGCCCTCTCTATCTCCCTGAACCTCTCCTCGCCGTCCTCCTGGAAGATGCTCTCGATGCTCCTCCCGGTCCTGCTGACTATCTCCTCGTCCAGGTCGACGAAGGAGAGCCCCAGCTTCTCGGCCAGCATTCTCCCGACGGCGCTCTTGCCTACGCCCATGAACCCGAATAGGGCCACGTTCATCCTTGTTCTCCTCCCAGTACCTCGATGACAGCGTCGTACATGAGCTCTACGGGGGGTTCCACGCCAGTCCAGAGCCTGAAAGCGGCAGCCCCTTGGTAGACCAGCATCCTAAGACCGGGGAGGGTCCTAGCCCCGGCCTCCTCGGCCTCTTGGAGGAGCCTCGTCCTGAGGGGGTTGTAGACCGTGTCGAAGACCAGAGTTCCCGGTCTTATGAGGCTTCCATCCACGGGCGTGCCCTCCACGTCGGGGGTCATGCCCACGGGTGTCGTGTTGATGAGTATGTCGGCCTCCTCAAGGGCCTCCTCCAGCTCTGATCTGCGAAGGGAAGAAGGCTCAACCGACGCATTACATTCAGGCATCGAGGAGAGGTGTGCTGCCAGTTCCTCAGCCCTGCATAGAGTCCTGTTGAGGATCGTGATCCTTCCTGCTTTCGCGGAGAGGTGGTAACCGATGGCCTTCGCTGCGCCGCCCGCCCCGACGATCACAGCCCTGACGCCCTCCAGTTCCCCGTGGGCCTCCTCTAGGGCACGGATAGCTCCTCGCCCGTCCGTGTTGTACCCCTTCAGCCTTCCGTCTTCGTTCACGATCGTGTTGACAGCTCCGATGGCCAGAGCCTCCCGGTCGACCTCATCGAGGTACTCCATGACGGCTAGCTTGTGGGGGATAGTAACGTTCGCGCCCCTGACCGTCGTATCCCTCATCTCGCCGGTCATGAACGCCCCCAGCTTCGCCGGGCTCACCCCCCTGAGGTCGTACCTGTACTTCAGACCCAGCTCCTCGAAGGCGGCGTTGTGCATCACGGCGCTCATGGAGTGACCCACCGGGTAGCCGAGGAGGTAGCAGACCCTCAAATCAGACCCCCATGATGCCGTAGATCTGCCTGAGCTCGGGAACCGTGAGCTGCCCCGGGGCGCTCTCCCTGCCCGCCTCGGACGAGGCGTAGGTGTATGCGGCCCCGAAGAGGGGCGAGAAGACCCGTGATAGCAACCCTGTCCTCCCCATTCCGAAGGAGACGAGGCTGACGGAGGGGTTCTCCTGTATGAGGTTGAGGTACGTAAGGTTGTCCTTTTGGCAGGTCGCTTTGCCGACGATCTTGCAGATGTCCGCTCCAGTCCCGAGCATTCCGGTCATGATCTCGTTTAGACGTTCCTTAGGTGGTGTGCCCTTGAAATCGTGGTGCGAGATGATGGCCTTGGCGCCCAGGTCCTTGACTTTCTCAGCAATCTGACCTGCCTGTGGTAGTGCCAGCTCGATGTCAGCGTACTCGAAGCCGGCTTCACACGCTCTTATGATGGGCCCCATCCTCTCGGAGTCAACTTCAGGTGAGAGACCTCCTTGATCCGTCCCTCGATTTGTGGCGATCATGGGAAGTGTGGATACGCTTCTTATCACGTCAAGTTCATAAGGACCTTCAAGGTAATCCAGCCTTATCTCGATTAGATCGGGGCGTTGGGCCTCGACTATTCCTATGGTCTCGACTACGTCCTCCGTGTCCCTGGCCGTGATGACCACGCATATCTTCGGGCTACCCATATCCCATCCCCTTCAACGTATCTAGGATAAGATCGTCTTGGATCCCCTTCACGATGGGAGATTTCCCTATCCCCGTTGGTAACACGAAGTTGATAGTGTCTCCCACGGCTTTCTTGTCCCTGTGTGTGACCTCCATCAACGTCATAAGGTCGGCTTCCGGGGGATTTAGGTCGAAGCCGATGGACTCCAATGTCTTGGTCTGCCTCTCCGCGTCCTGTTTCGTCATGAGTCCGAGGCTCAATGAGATCCTTGCGGCGACCTCCATGCCCAGGGCGACGCCCTCGCCGTGCCTCAGCTCATGGTCGGACATGGTCTCCAGTGCGTGGCCGACGGTGTGGCCGTAGTTCAGGATGGCCCTTACCCCCGTCTCGTCCCTCTCGTCCTCCTCGACGAGCCGTCCCTTGATGGCGACTGAGCGGATGACCACCTCAGACAGGGCGTCCGGGTCAGCGTCCATCAGCCTCTCCCCCTCAGCCTCGGTGAGCCTGAAGAGCTCGGGGTCGGCGATGACGCCGTGCTTCACCACCTCCCCCAGCCCCGAGAGGAGCTCCCTCCGGGGGAGGGTCCCCAGTATCCCCTGGTCCGAGACGACGAGGGAGGGCTGGTAGAACGCCCCGATCAGGTTCTTCCCCTTGGGGTGGTTGACCGCCGTCTTCCCGCCGTAGCTGCTGTCCACCTGGGCAAGCAGGGTAGTGGGCACCTGGACCAGGCTCATGCCCCTCATGTAGATGGCGGCTACGAAGCCCGCGAGGTCTCCTATGGCGCCCCCGCCGAAGGCTATCACGGCGGATCTTCGGTCGAGTCCTATGTCGAGAAGCTCGCCTACCAGGTCTCCCGCTACCTCCCAGGACTTCGCCTCCTCGCCGTCAGGCACCTTTACTATACCGATGTTGAGCCCTGCGGACTCCAGGGAGCCCCTCAGCGCCTCTACGTGGGCCTCCGGGATGCCGTCGCTGGTCACGACCGCGGAGGTTCGGACCTCGGGGAGCCTCTCTCTGATGAGGTGGCCCGTACTGTTGACGATCCCGTTGCCGACGTGGATCGTGTAGCTCCTAGCCCCGAGGTCGATGTCCATTGAGTGTACGCTGGAGGGTAAACCCGGGGCCTCCATCTCCGCGCTACAGCCTCCTGCCGACTGAGCGAGCCACGGGCCCCAGCTCCCCCATGAGGATCTTGAATTCTTCAGGCCTCAGTGATTGGGCTCCGTCGCTCATGGCCTCCTCGGGGTTCGGATGGACCTCGACGATTAATCCGTCTGCCCCGGCGGCGACCGCTGCCTTCGACATCGGTTTGACGAGGCTCCTGATGCCGGTGCCGTGGCTCGGGTCCACCACGACCGGGAGGTGGCTCACCTCCTTGAGGAGGGGGACCGCCGCGAGGTCCAGTGTGAACCTCGTGAGCTTCCCGTAGCTCCTTATCCCCCTCTCACAGAGGATGACATCGGGGTTCCCGCCGTGGAGGACGTACTCTGCAGCGCTGAGCCACTCCTCGATTGTCGACGCCATGCCCCTCTTGAGGAGCACGGGCTTCCCCGCCTGCCCCACCCGCTTGAGGAGGGGGTAGTTCTGGACGTTCCTCGCCCCTATCTGGAGGACGTCGGCGTACTCCTCGACGACCGCCACCTCCTCCGGTGCCATCACCTCCGTGACCACGGGGAGCCCCGTCTCCTCACGGGCCTCTGCCAGGATCTTCAGCCCCTCCACTCCGAGCCCCTGGAAGCTGTAGGGGAGTGTCCGGGGCTTGAACGCCCCGCCCCTCAGCATCGATGCGCCTGCTGCCTTCACGGCCCTCGCGGCCTCCATCAGCTGCTCCTTGGACTCCACTGAGCAGGGGCCGGCGATGACGGCGACCTTCTCGCCCCCGATCACCGCGTCCCCGATCCTGACTAGAGTGTTCTCCTGCCCCTCACTCCTAGCGGCGAGTTTTATCCTCGACGATATTTTCAGCGACATTTCTCTCTCACTTCCTCCTCATGGTTTCCCGGACGGCCTCCTCGATGGCGTCCGAGGTCAGCCCCATCTTCGCCATCAGCGCCGAGTAGCTCCTGCTGGACTCGCCGAACCGATCCATTATGCCCACCCTCTCCATCGGCGTCGGCCTCTTCTCTACGAGTGTCTCCGCCACTGCGCTCCCCAGGCCCCCGATGACGCTGTGCTCCTCGGCGGTGACAATCGCCCCCGTCTCTGCTGCGGCCTTCACGATCGCGTCAGTGTCCAGGGGCTTCACTGTGTGCATGTCCACGACCTTGACGGAGATACCCTCTCTCGCCAAGCTCCCTGCCGCCTCGAGGGCTATGGGTACCATGACGCCGTTGGCTATCACGGAGGCGTCTGAGCCGTCCCTCATGACGTTCGCCCTTCCCAGGGTGAACTCGCATCCCTCGGTGTAGGCCACCGGCGTTGCCCCTCTCGCAAGGCGGAGGTATGCGGGTCCGGGGGTGTCCACAATGGCCCCGAGGGCCTCAACGGCCTCCGGTGCGTCCGCCGGTACGACGACCTTCATGTCAGGTATCACCCTCATCACGGCTACGTCGCCGTAGGTCTGATGGGAATCGCCGTCGGCGTTGGGGGAGAGGCCGCTGTGGCTGCCCACTATCTTGACGTTGAGCTCTGGCCTCGCCACGGAGCTGGATATCTGCTCCCAGGACCTGCAGGCCACGAACATCGCGAACCCGCATGCGACGGGCGTCTTCCCGGAGGCCGCCAGCCCCGCCGCTACTCCGATCATGTCCTGCTCGCTGATCCCGATCCTGATGAACCTCTCCGGGAACCTCTCGGCGAAGTATGTGACCTTGGTGGAGGCCGCGACGTCCGGGTCGAGGACCACGAGCTCCTCGTTGATCAGCCCCAGGTCTACGAGGGCCCTGCCGAAGTGCTCCAGCTGGGATGCGTTCTGTGCCATCTACGTCAGCTCCTTCAGGGCTCGCTTGAGTTCCTGGGCGTCGGGGGTCTTCCGGCTGTACTTGTTCCCCTCCATGAACGAGATGCCCTTCCCCTTAGTGGTCATCGCGATGATGACGCTGGGCTTCCCGGTGGTGAGGTCGCAGGCGTTGAGGGCGTCGAGGATGCTCGCGGGGTCGTTCCCGTCGGCCTCCATCGCCTCCCAGCCGAAGGACCTCCACTTGTCCGCCAGGGGGTCCATCGCCTTGATCTCCTCGGTCCTCCCCGTCAGCTGGTAGCCGTTGCGGTCGACGATGGCTGTGAGGTTGTCGAGGCCGTGGTGGGCGGCGGTCAGGGCGGCCTCCCAGATCTGTCCCTCGTTGAGCTCGCCGTCCCCCAGGAGGACGTAGGTCCTGCTGCCCGAGCCGTCCATTTTAGACGCCAGGGCCATCCCGACGCCTATTGATAGCCCCTGCCCGAGGGAGCCGGTGCTGGCGTCCACGCCCGGGATCTCCATGTCGGGGTGCCCCTGAAGTTGACTGCCTATCTCCCTGAGGGTCATCAGCCTGTCAGGGGAGATGTATCCCGCTTCTGAGAGGACTGCATAGAGGGCTGGGGCGGCGTGGCCCTTGCTGAGGACGAACCTGTCCCTGTCTTTCCATGAGGGGTTCTTGGGATCGTGCTTCATCTTGATCATGTAGAGGATGGCCAAGATGTCCACCGCCGATAGGGAGGCCCCTAGATGGCCGGAGCCGGCCTCTGCGATCATCCTGAGGACCGTTTTCCTCAGATCCTTGATGACGGTGCCCAGTGGCCTGAAGCCCGAGCGGGTCTGGACCATGTTCCCGTGGACGGTGGGCTCCTCGCCGACGGTGAGGTTCGAGATGAACCGCCCCAGCTCGGTGAGCTCCACCCCCGAGAAGTTGGGGGGGTCGCCGTAGGCTATCAGGTTGAACTCCTTCAGGATCTGGGCGTTCCTCTTCAGCGTTGAGAGGGGGATCTTGTGCCTGCGGGAGATCCCTCTCAGAACGGATGTGATGGAGGCCGGGACCCGTGGGATGTTGGTCAGGATGAGAACTTGGTTCTTATTGATTGTACGAAGCACGATTCGACGGAGGTCGTCTAATTGTGCATCGGATAATGGAATTGGCGCATCTTTACACCACCGAATTTGGCTTTCATTCTTTCAGCGCTTATTTAAGGATACCGGACAGGTTGGATTGGCCATTGGGCAGCTCTTTTTATACCTACTCCGTCCATCCCAGGGTTCTCACGTCGAACTTCAGTATCTCGGGGGCGGCCTCCGCCTTTGAGACCAGCTCCTCGACGCTCCCTATCTGGAGGACCCCGTAGATCATCCAGAGCCCCGTGGCCGCCTCGTGGTGCTGGGCGTCGACGGCGTGCATGTTCACCTGGGTCGCGACGACGGCGGAGAGCTTGTTGAGGGCCCCGGGTATGTCGTTGAGCATGGCTGAGATCTCAATGAGCTTCGTGCCCGGCTGGAGGAAGTCGATGAACAGGGCCTGGATGTCCGCCCACGCCTTGAGAATCGCGTGGCCCCCGGTCACCCCACCCACGTTCTCAGGGAGGAGCAGGTACATCTCGCCCTTCTCATCAGACTTCATCTCATACGTAGACTCGAGCTCGAATGCCTGGGGGAAGAACTCGGTGATCTCCCGGGAGGTGACGAATCCCCCGAGCCCCTCGAGTTCGTCGACGATGTCGTCGGCGGTCACGTCCATGTCCTTGAAGTCGGCGATGTACTCGGAGACCCAGATGTTCCCCAGCCCGAAGGCGCCGCTACTCAAGATGTTCACCCCCTTGGAGGAGAAGAGCTCGGTGACGCTGGCGAGGGAGCCCATGATGTCCTCCATGAATACCCTGAAGTAGCTGACGTGGGGGTTAAGCCGCATCGTGGAGACGGAGAGCCGGGATGAGCCCGCGGTGCTCCCCCCGAAGAGGTTCTGCCCCGGGAAGAGGTTGAGTGCCCCGGCGATCTTCTCGTCGATGTACACCCTCCAGCCCCCCTCGACCTGCTCAACCTTGGAATGGCCGCACACTATCATCTGTCACACGCTCAGAAACTTGTGGTTGACTACTTGGAGCATGGATATTATAGGGTTTCCGACAACAATTTTGAGCCAGATAGGCAGGTAAGCGCCTATATACCCCTTAGACATGTGGAACCTTGATGAAGCCGCTGATAGTTCCCGCGATAATCGCCGAGAGCCAGGAGGAACTCGACTCGATGCTGGAGAGGCTGATTGGCAAGGTGGAGCGGGTGATGCTGGACGTCATGGACGGAAAATTCGTTCCCAACAGGTCCCTGGACTTCGACTTCAAGCTCCCCGAGGGCTTCGAGTACGAGGTGCACATGATGGCCGTCGATCCCCTCGAACGCCTCTCGACCATGGCGGGGAAAGTGGACATAGCGATCCTCCACGTCGAGACCCTCATCAACATCAGGGCAGCGATTGAGGGGGTGAGGGAGCTGGGGCTCCAGCTGACGCTCGCACTTAACCCGGGGACTGAAGTCGACGTCATCGAGCCCTACCTCAACGAGGTCGATGGTGTCCTGGTGATGACCGTGGACCCGGGGGCCTATGGAGGTAGGTACATCCCGGAGGCGCTGGAGAAGGTGAGGCGGATCAGGGAGCTGGACTCTGAGGTCCCCATCGAGGTAGACGGAGGGATGAACGTCCAGAACTCCAGGGCGGCCAGGGAGGCCGGGGCCAACGTCATCGCGTCGGGCTCGTTCATATTGAAGAGCGATGACGTTGCACATGCCGTGGAAGCCCTGTCACGATGACCCTGCTCCCATGAAAAGAATCTAATATCCCAGCAGCGGTGTAGAGACAGGTGTCTAGATGAGAGTTCTTCAGCTACACTGTTCAGAGTTCGGCTATGAGGTCAAGAAGGAGACCCCCGTCGCAGAGCAGCCCGCCAGCCCCAAGGAGCAGCAGCTCGTGGACACCCTGGTCTGCTTCATCTGCTACGAGAAGAGCGACGAGGGGAGGACGGACGAGATCACCAAGGAGTTCGTCGAGAACATCAAGGTCGACGTCTCCAGGATCGGCTGCAGCAGCGTCCTCCTCTACCCGTACGCCCACCTCTCCAAGAACCTTGGGTCACCCCGCAAGGCGAAGGGCTTCCTCAACAACCTGAGGCAGAACCTCCAGAAGGAGGGCATCGAGGTCCACAAGTCCCCCTTCGGCTGGTACAAGGCCTTCAACCTCAGCTGCATAGGCCACCCCCTGGCGGAGGCCTACAGGGAGTTCTGACCGCGAATCTCCTAAACCTTTTATCGATTCCCAATCTTCTGTAGAATCGAGTTTCTATGTCCAAGTGGTATGAGTTCGAGCTGGGGAAGGCCGCTGACATCCTGACGCGGGAGCTCTTCAAGCTCAAGGAGGGGGAGACCTTCGTCATCACCGCAGACACGGAGTCCGACATGAGGGTCGTGGAGGCCACGGCGAGAGCCGCCTTCTCACTCGGGGCCAAGCCGATGGTCATCTGGACCCCCGCGGCTCTGGGCGTCGGGGCCGCGGCGGACCCCATGCTCCCCCAGGAGGCCCTCGTTGGCGCGTTGAAGGGGGCTGACGCCTGGGTGGAGTTCAACAACCAGTGGATCTTCTACTCCGAGACCTACACCCGGGCGATGAAGGAGAACGACAGGCTGAGGTACAGCTGCCTCGTAGGGATGAACGCCGACATGATGGTGCGCTGCATTGGTAGGGTGGACTACCCGGCCCTCGGGGAGTTCATGGCTAAGATCACTGACCTCACCAAGTCAGCGAAGGAGATGCGCATCACGACCCCCGCTGGGATGGATGTGGACTTCAGGAACAGTGATCCTAGCCGCGGCAGCTACTCCCTCGGCTACGCGGACACTCCCGGCTCTCACATGATGGCTGGGCAGATCTACTGGGGCATCCAGAGCGACACCATAGAAGGGAAGATAGTCTTCGACGGCTCCGTGGTACCCCCCATTGGTCTCCTCAAGGAGCCCATAACCCTGGTCATCGAGAAGGGGGAGATTGTTGGCATCGAGGGCGGGAAGGAGGCCGTGGAGTACGAGGCCTGGCTCAGGGGCTTCGACCACCCCAACATGATGAAGATGGCCCACATCTGCTACGGCTTCAACCCCGGCGCCAAGCTCACCGGGGACATCGTCGAGGATGAGCGGGTCTGGGGCTGCGTCGAGTGGGGGATCGGCCACATGCGCTCCGCTCCAGCTCCCTCCCATTCGGACGGCATCTGCCTGAACGCCTCGGTCTGGCTCGACGGGGAGCAGGTACTGGACAATGGCAAGAGCGTCCACCCGGAGCTTGCGGAGCTGGCCAAGAGGCTGGGCAAGCAGTAAGCCCCCCTTTACCCATTCGTACAGTTTCCATTGATACGCCCTTTTTAATGTTCTAACCATGGGTCTACATGTGAGGCACGAATCATGAGCGACATGCCATCCCATCACGGAGTCGAGGTCATCCCCGAGGGGGAGTACCCCAACGAGACGATGAGGCTGCTATTCGAGAGGGGGAGCTGCAGGAGCTTCTCGAAGAAGAAGGTGCCCAAGGAGGTCATGGACGCCGTCTTGGAGGCCGGGACCCACGCGGCCACAGCGAGGAACCTCCAGACCTACTCCGTCGTCAAGATAGAGGACCCCGAGAACAGAAGGTGGCTCAGGGAGCTGGGCATGCAGAGGTTCGTCGAGGAGGCCCCCGTGGACCTCGTCTTCTGCATCGACTACCACAGGCTCAAGAGGTGGGCAGAGCTGGAGGTCGCCCCCTTCACCGCCAACGACAGCTTCCGCCACTTCTGGGTGGGCTTCCAGGACGCAGTGATCTTCGCCCAGACCGTCTGCATAGCCGCAGACGCCATGGGGCTGGGCTCCGTCTACGTCGGGACGGCAATGGAGGCCTTCAGGGAACTCAGGGAGAGGCTCAGGCTGCCAGACCACGTCTTCCCCGTTGTCCTCGTCTCCATGGGCTGCCCCGAGGAGAAACCGGCCTCCCGCAAGAAGCTGGGGGTGGATGTCGTGGTCCACGACGAGGTCTACCATGACCCCGACGACGAGAACCTCCTCAAGGCCTTCGATGAGAAGTATACGGGTCATGACAGCAGGAGGGTCGAGATCACCGAGGAGCGCATCGAGAGGATCAGAAAGGTCTGCACAGACGTCCACGGGGAGGGCTTTGCCGACAGGTGCGAGGCGAAGATACGGGAGAACGGGTTCATCAGCGCCGTCCAGAGGTATTTCGGGCTCCACTACGTGGCGAACCTGATGCCAACCGGGAACGAGGAGTTCCTAAAGACCATGGAGGACTTCGGCTTCGGCTGGTTCAAGGAGTACGTGCCCTATTTACAGGAGAACTAATCTCCCACTACCCCTTGGGTGACCCCGTGGTCCTCAACGAGATGCCTTGGGACTAACTCTGGTAGAGCTCAATCCCTTACTTTTCAGAGTAAACGATTTCTTATAGACCCAACACCCGTATTCGGATACTGCATTGGTCGAGATGGCTCCCGTCGCATCGTCAGAGGGCGTGACGATCTCCTGCCCCGTCGACGGGATGTTCTCATTCTACAACAGCCCATACCCCGCCCACCGTCAGTCAACGGGGATCGACGTCTACCCAGACACAGGCTTCGGAGGCATGGCTCCATCCCCCGTCAGCGGAGAGGTGACCCTCATCAGGCGGGTGAGAGGCCCCAGGGGGAGGGGCTATGAGGCCTCGGAGTACGACGTGGTCACGCTCCTGCGGAGCCGTGAGAGCCCTGGCAAGGTCGTCAAGCTTCTCCACGTCGACCCCACACTGAGTGTCGGAGACGAGGTCAGGGCGGGGGAGGAGCTGGGGAGGCTGCTCCGCTCAGGGTACTACGGCTTCGCGACATCCCCCCACGTCCACGTGGAGATCCGGGAGCCTTCGGATCCCCTCCGGGCGCAGGGAGGACACCGGATGGAGAGGCTCATAGATGTGGGCCGGGTCGAGCCCCTCGAGGAGCTGAGGGGAGTCGTGACCCTGTGCTCCCCAGAGTTCTCCATCGTGAGGATTGACACCCCTACACATGGTCTCCCAGCGAACGTCGACGGCGTGTCTGGTGTCCTCGACGGGGGCATCCCCTACTACGGCTGGATGGGGGTCCATTATGATTCAGGGAGACCGGAAGGAGGCGCCGTGGAGCTAACGGGGCACCCGATAGCCACGACAGGGGCCATCCATGACAGGGTGTGCCTGGCGGACTGTAACGACTTCTCAGTCAAGGTAGAGGGGAAACCGACACTGGGACTGTCTCTACGCCTCACGCCCCGGAAAGGCGCAGAGGTCAAGCTCGTGCCGAGGAGCCTCGGCGGGCTCGCTCTCGACGAGGGAAGCGAGGTAACGGTGAACATCGAGAGCGTCTAGCGTAAAGGTGGTCCAAGACATGCTCACGTGCGCTCAAGTATAGATATTTATAAATACGGATCCTTACCTCGTGGCTCTCCAAGAAAAAGGTGGCCTATGGATGAGTGGAACAGGACGCTTCAACGCAATAACCGACGTCGAGGGCATCAGGGTCGGGCACTTCACTGATCTGGAGCACCTCACGGGGGTCACCGTCGTCCTCGCCCCTGAGGGCTCCATTTGCGGCGTGGACGTAAGGGGGGGCTCCCCGGGGACTAGGGAGACCGACCTCCTCTCCCCTGTGAACAGGATCAAGCGGGTGGACGCCGTCGCCCTCTGCGGGAGCAGCGCCTACGGCCTCAACTCCGTGGGGGGCGTCATGCGCTTCCTCGAGGAGAAGGGGGTTGGCCACCCCGTGGCGGAGGGCAGGGTGGTACCCATCGTGCCCGCTGCTGTCATCTACGACCTCTGCAGGGGCGAAAGTGACCTGTACATCGACGAGGGGTCCGGTTACGCAGCGTGTGAGGACGCCACGGATGGGCCTGTCGCTCAGGGGAACGTGGGGGCCGGGACGGGCGCCCTCTCGGGGGGCATGAAGGGAGGCCTGGGGACCGCCAGCGAGGTGCTTGGGAGCGGCGTGACCGTGGGGGCCGTCGTTGCGGTGAACTCCAGCGGGACGGCGTTCGACCCGGAGACGGGGGGATTCTACGCGAGGGGGCTCGAACTCGACGGGGAGTTCGGGGGCCTCAGGCGAGACCTTCCAGCCAGGCTCGTGCCCCGCCCCGTCCGCAGGCAGAATCAAGGTCAGCACACCACCATAGGGGTGATCGCGACCGATGCGGAGCTCGACAAGTCCCAGGCGACCAAGGTGGCCCAGATGGCCCACGACGGGTTGGCGAGGGCGATCTACCCCGCCCACACGATGTTCGACGGCGACACGCTGTTCACGGTGGCTACCGGGAGGAAGGGCCTTCCAGGGGAGGGCTCGTCGGACGGCAAGGACGGCGACCGGGCCCTGAGCCTGATAGGCGTCTCAGCCGCTGACGTCGTGGCCAGGGCGGTCGTCCATGCTATCCTGTCTGCCGGGACGGTAGGGTCGTACACCTGCTATCGGGATATGTTTCCTGAGGCCATAGGTACCTGATTCCTACGGTTGAGATGCGTTCCTCAAGACCTATGGTTTTTCACGCTCGCCCCGCGACTGGGGACCGGGCGATGAGCCACTTGACGCCCCTGTGGAGGGGGTTCTGTGGCGTCGAGCAGAAGTAGGTCCAGGGAAGGAAAAGAGTACGGAAGGTAAAGAAAGGGGGGAGGACAGGGGTCTAGTCGTAGGGTACGAACTTCCTGTAGAATCCCAGAACGCGGGCCAAGACCTCATCGATACTTGATTCCAGCCCGTCCTCAAGCATGACCGCATCCCGTATCTGGGTCAGCTTGAGCAGGTTCTCATCGGCTATGTCCACTTGGGTCATTTCTCATCATGATGAGGGGACGATGGCTCATGTATTAAGGGCGACTCACAGTTGGAGGTCGCAGGTGGTAAGTACATAGGAGAATCACGTTATGTGAGTACTACGAAGAAGAGAGTTGGGGAAATGGCGTAGTTGTGTGCTCGCTGTCACCACGTTTTTGTATAACAGAGCCCCACCTAACCGTCATGAGTGCCACAGACGACAGCCTTGAACTGACTAGAAACGTGAAGGAGCGCGCGAGGAGGTACGGGTTCGACCTCGTCGGAGTTATTTCCGCAGAGACCCTGGACAACGTCCCGAGCCACTTCATCGCTCACAGAGACTTCAAGACCTGGACCAAGAAGACGACCGACTACGTGGAGGACGCGAGGAGCGTCATCATCCTGGGGGCCCGCGTCTGGGATGACCTATACGACCTGGTGATAAGGGTCCGGGACCACCACGAGTACCCGGACGAGTGGAGGGGGCGCCTCTACGCCCGCCGCCTCGTGAGGTTCCTCAGCCGTGAGGGCTACAAGGCCGTCCTCGAGGCGAATCTCCTCTCGAAGAAGCGCATGGCCGAGCTGGCTGGCCTCGGCCACTACGGGAAGAACAGCCTCATAATCAATCCCACCTATGGTCCCTGGGTCAGGTATAGGAGCATCGTGACCGACGCGGAGCTGGTCCCAGATGACGATGCTTGCGGTGACCTCTGCGGAGAATGCGACGAATGCGTGAAGGCCTGCCCAGTCGGGGCCCTGACACCGTACGTCGTGGACCCTGACAGGTGTCTCCTGGGTATGCCCATGGAGGAGAGGGTCAGCGGGGAGTTCCGTGACGTATACGCGGAGCACAGCCCAATGGTCACGGAGAACACGTGGAGGATGTGCCAGGCCTGTCAGAGGTCCTGTCCCATAGGCGGGGACCTGAGAAACAAGCACATCGGGAGGGGCTCGGGGAAGGTGGATGAGCGCGTATAACCTCGGGCGCGCATAGGACAATTGTTATATTATTATTAATCATTTGAACAAAGGAGGAAGGTTTTATATGAGCGCGCGTGTTCCAAAGGAAGATCCCCGCCTGTATGTGGAGGATATTAAGTATCCCGGTGAGACAGGCGATGTTCTCGCACATTATGCCCGGCCTAAAGGGGATGAAAAGCTGCCCGGGGTGGTCGTCATCTCAGAGGTCTGGGGCCTTGTTCCCCACATTGAAGACGTCGCCAGGCGGGTTGCCTTGGAGGGATTCCTGGCCATCGCCCCAGATCCCCTGTCGCCCTTAGGGGGGACCCCCGATGATGTCGATGAGGCCCGGACGATGATGAGGGAGCTCGACGGTGAGGAGACGACGAAGAACTTGGTCGCCGCGGTGGAGTACCTGAAGACCCGTCCCCAGTCGACGGGGAAGGTGGGGGTCACGGGCTTCTGCTGGGGGGGAGGGATGACCAACCAGGTCGCCGTCAACTCCCCGGATGTGCAGGCAGCGGTCCCCTTCTATGGCAGACAGCCCGCTCCTGAGGACGTCCCCAGGACGAAGGCATCCCTACTTGTCCACTATGCCGGTGACGACGAGCGCATCAACGCTGGCATCCCGGAATTCGAGGCGGCGTTAAAGGAGGCGTCCGTCGATTATGAGATATTCATGTATGAGGGTGCCAAGCATGGATTCTTCAACGACACAAGCCCCCGATATCACGAGGAGGCCTCCAAGCTCGCCTGGGAACGGACGATCGCTTTCTTCAAAGAGAAGCTGAAGACCTGATCGCCGTCATCTCACGCCTTCAGGGTTCTGCCGCCTCCACAGGGCGGCCACCTCCGAGATGAACGGCTGGCAGTGGGTGAAGAAGCGCTTATAGCCCGCACACAGGTAGTTCAGCCCCGGCTCTCCATCCGGTGTATTGAGGAAGCGGTTCTTTGGACACCCGCCATTGCACATAGACCTGACCTCACATTCCAGGCAGTAGCGGGGCAGAGTCTCAAATTTGGCTTTCCCGAATGCCCTCTGTGCCGGGCTCTCGAGCAGCTCGACCAGAGGGGTCTCCTCTATGTTCCCGAGGCAGTGTTCAACGTCGACATAGTGGTCACATGAGTAGAAGTCTCCGTTGTGCTCGACAACGGGAATGTCGCCGCAGGTCGGTCGGAAGATGCACAGTGAATGCTCTTGGTTGAAGGCGGTCCTTGTGGCCTCTTCGAATATCTGCACTTTGACCTTCCTGATGTCCTTGTCTCTCCACTCGTCGAAGACGGTGCAGAGAAATGTTCCCCAGGCTTCAGCCGGCACGGTTATGTGGCAGACGCCGCCTTTGGCGTCCGGCTGCGGCTCGACCATGGGCAGGAAGGTTATGTATTGGGCGTTGATCTGCTTGAAGAATCGGTAGACCTGGAGGGGGAACCGGACGTTATGCGAGTTCACCACGCACAGGATCTCGGTGTAGACTCCGTGCTTATGTAGGAGTTTGTACCCCAGCATCGTCTGCTCGTGGGTGGGCTTCTGGTCCTTGGTGACGCGGTGTCGGTTATGCATCTCCTGGGGGCCGTCCAGGCTGAGTCCGACGGCGAAGCCCTCTTTCGCAAGGAAGCGGCACCAGTCCTCGTCGAGGAGGGTTCCGTTGGTCTGAATACCGTTGGTGATGCGACGGTTTGGGGGCTTGTGCTTGCGCTGCAACGCCACAATCTTGCGAAAGTAGTCTAAGCCCAGGACGGTCGGCTCCCCGCCGTGCCAGGAGAACCTGATCACTGTCTCCGGGGAGGCGTCGATGTGCTGGGCGATGTATGCCTCCAGGATGTCGTCGGGCATGCGGAACGACTCGCCCTCCGGGTATAGGTGTTCCTTCTTCAGGTAGTAGCAGTATTGGCAGTCCAGATTGCAGATGGAGCCGATGGGTTTCACGAAAACCTGGAATTCGCGGGAGGCTTTGACCATTGCTTAATCCTACATTTAATATATGATCTTGCGCGCGATAACTGGATTCAATTTAATAATAAATGTTTTTCCGCAGTGTGCGGCATTTATTGATAAGTGTCTAATTTAATGAATTTATTGCAGACTGACGTATTATCTGATTCATCATAGAAGGTCAATATCCAAAATTCTTTAATATCTCCAATTCCCGAAAACACTCCATTAAAACTATCTAATACTTTACTTGCCTCAGTATGACCACACTCAACTACCTTCCCATGTATTAAATCTACAACATCAATGTTTGAATCTTCACAAACAACCCGATCAGAATTTCTTTCTAAACATTTCTTAATATTTGCCTGTAATATTCTATGATGCTTACCAGATAATTTTGGTATTGAACTTAAATCTATAGTAGTATCAATATCCATTTTCATAGAAGGTAATTGTTCAATAAAATTTCGTTTAATCATTTTTTGTATTTTCATAAAGACTTTATAATCATACCTATTTCTTGCTTGGGAAAAAACACGGTTTTTTAATATTATTGAATTTATAATATCTTCAGTCTCATAATAATCTGGTTTATTTAGTAACTTCTTGAAATACACATTATAATCTGAATTGTAATACTTGCCGAAAAAATGCTTACAATCGAATTCTGTAAAATTATGGCACAATCCAAGTTCCCATTCTCGAATTTCAGAAAGATGCTTATGCCTGAACGGAATCTGATCAATGTGCATGTTAGTCTTGCCTTCGTACCAGGTTGGAGGCCATTCATAATCCACAAAATATTTTCTTTGGATGCCGTACTGGATTTCCCTGTTGACTTTTCTATAAAAATATTCATTTGCTTTTTCTTCGCTGTAACTTAGTATTTTTTCTGACCAAGGTTCACATTTGGGATTAAGCGGTACTGCTACATACCTTGGTTTATATCCCCTGCGTGCAGTTGGGATTTTTAAAATTAGGGCTTCTTCTCCTTCGATAGGTTCTGTGAAGAAATCATTACCGGTTATCGTGACTTTTCTTGTTCGCCCGCGAACTAATTCTTGGATGCTTGTACCAAATAGATACGACACTCGTAAAGTGTTTCTACTTTCTATGTCATCAATTTTATCGATTATATCACGGACAGTCTTCCAGTCGGGAACTTTTTTTTCTATGATTGCCATTCTATTTCCTTTTAATATCAATTATAGAGGATTTCGAATAACCCCTGTCTTAGCAGCCCCTGACCCCCCCGGATAACCTTATAGCGCGCCCCACCCACCAGTCAAACATGAACTCTCTCAAAGCCTTCTTCCTCCGCGAAGCCTACAAGGAAACACAGAAACTAGGAGACAAACTCGCCGATATAGAGCCCCTCATAGACTGGAACGCCTTCACACCCATCATCCAGCCCCTCTACGACAACCAGGGCCCCCAGGGAGGCAGACCCAACGTCGACCCGGTGGTCATGGTGAAGCTCCTCGTACTCCAACAGTGGTACGGCCTCAGCGACCCCGAGCTGGAGAGGCAGGCCACGGACCGCATCAGCTTCCGAAGGTTCCTCGGCTTCCCCGGGGCGATACCCGACAGCACCACTGTCTGGCTGTTCAGGGAGCGACTCGCCGAATCCGGCCGAGACAAAGCCGTGTGGGAGGAGCTGCAGCGCCAGCTTGACGGGAAGGGCCTCAGCGTCAGGAAGGGCGTCGTCCAGGACGCCACGTTCATCACCTCCGACCCGGGTCATGCCAAGGCTGACAAACCCCGCGGAGAGGAGGCCCGGACGCGGCGGAGCAGAGACGGCAGCTGGGCGAAGAAGGGAAGCAAGTCATACTATGGGTTCAAGCTCCACGCCAAGATGGATACGGACCGTAGCCTCATCAGGGATCTGGAGACGACCACCGCCTCGGTGCATGATAGCCAGGTCGACCTTTCCCGGGAGGGAGAGGTGGTCTACAAGGATAAGGCGTACTTCGGCGTGAGGTCCCGGGGCTACAGCGCCACCATGAGGCGTGGGACGCGGGGTCACCCGCTGGGCATCCGGGACAAGCTGAGGAACAAACGCATTAACCGGAAACGGGCTCCTGGGGAGAGGCCTTTCGCGGTGATCAAGCGGGTGTTCGGCTCGGGTCACGTGCTGGTGACGACGGTGAAGCGGGT
>JADHWN010000044.1 GCA_016783455.1 Candidatus Bathyarchaeota archaeon | reverse complement strand
CGTGGTTTCTGAGGGATTCCAGGTCCAAGATGAGTTCTCCTCGTTTTATGAGCCTCTCATCGACTGCTTTCCAGTCCATTGGTTAGGGAGTAGCCAGGTCTGATCTATAAGTTTTTCCTAATAGTCCACAATGCAAAAAGGGAAGGTTTTCACGCCTTTCTCGCCTCTAACAGCCTCTCAAGGGAGTCCGCCTTCTCCACGACCAGCTTCCGTATGGGGAGATGGTAGGGGCAGCGCTCCTCACAGGCTCCGCACTCGATGCAGGTCCTCGCCTTCTCTATCATGTCGGCGAACCTCTCCTCGGTTCCAGGCCTCCAGCCCATCCTCCTGAGGGACTGGGTCTCGGCACGCAGCAGGAAGGAGATGCCTATCTCCTGGGGGCAGGGCTGACAGTAGTTGCAGGCTCGACAGAACTCGCTCCCAAGCTCGACCCTGTCCTTCTCGATGAGGGACAGCTCCTCCGCGGTGAGAGACGTGGGGCCAGAGGCTACGCTGAGGTTCTCATCCACCTCGTGGACATGAGCCATCCCGGGGATGACGACGTTGGCGAACTCCTTCCCCAGCATGAACTTCAGGGCGGTGTTGGCGTTCGAGAATGCCCCTCCCCCGAAGGGCTTCATGATGACAGTTCCCACGTTCAGCTTCTTGCATAGGGGCAGGAGCTCCTCCTCTGGCTTCAGCGTGAGGTAGTTGTAGGGTATCATGACCGTCTCGAAGACCCCCTCCTTGACGACCTCCGCCGCGAAGCCGGGGTCATGGCTCGTCACCCCCAGGTGCCTGATCCGGCCCCTGTCCAGCTCCCTGTGGAGGGCCTCGAGAGCGCCCCCGGGTCCCTTCACCTCCTCCCAGGCCTTCTCAGAGGAGAGGTTGTGGAGCTGGAAGACGTCTATGTAGTCCGTCCTAAGGTTCCTCAGGCTGGTCTCCAGCTCCTCTATTACCTCCTTTGCTTTGCGACGGCCCGACTTCGTCGCCAGATAGACCTCGTCCCTGACGCCCTCCAGGGCCTTCCCCATCCGCTCCTCGCTGACGGTGTAGCCCCTTGCGGTGTCGTAGTAGTTGATGCCCACCTCGTGGCAGCGTCGGACGACCTCGATGGCCTCCTTCTCGGAGACCCTCTGGATGGGGATGCCGCCGAATCCGTACCTCTTGACCTTGATGCCGGTCCTGCCCAGGACCCTCTCTTCCAGAACCAATTCAGGTCACATACGAAAAGAGGACATATAGGACTTGTGGCGATGTCTTTCGAAGCCCTTTTCTTGTGTATGTCCAAGGTAATTGGAGAATCATGTCAAGCCATCCGGTCGTGATCGATGAACCAGGGAAGAGGGTCCTCCTCATGGGGAACGAGGCCATCGTACGGGGCGCAGTCGAGGCTGGGGTCGACGTGGCGACGGCCTACCCTGGCACGCCGAGCTCCGAGATAGGGGCGACATTCGCTAGGATCGCCGAGGCGACGGGGCTCTACTTCGAGTGGTCCGCCAACGAGAAGGTGGCCTTCGAGGTGGCCTACGGGGCCTCCATGTGCAACCAGAGGAGCATGGTCGCCATGAAGCACGTCGGCCTCAACGTCGCCCTCGACGTCCTGAACCCCGTCAGTCTCAGGGGAGTGAAGGCGGGGCTCGTCTTCATCTCCACGGACGACCCCTCCCAGCACAGCAGCCGCACGGAGCAGGACAACCGTTGGCTGGCGAAGCAGAACTGTGTCCCGGTCCTGGAGCCCAGCAGCCCCCAGGAGGCGAAGGACCTCACGCGGGTCGGATTTGAGCTCTCAGAGCGGCTGGGGCTGCCCGTTATGCTGAGGACGGTCACCAGGCTCAGCCACATGAGGAGCGACGTCTCCCTCGGGCCCATCGAGGAATCCGGTAGGGAGGTTGGTTTCGACTGGGAGGGCTTCAGCTACAGGGTGGCGGGCTTCGAGAAGCTGTTCAGGCGCCACAAGGAGCGCCACGAGAAGCTTGACAGGGCCCAGGCAGAGTTCGAAGACTTTGAGTATAACGAGCTGAAGCTCAAAGGCGGAGAGAGGCTTGGCATCATCGGCGTCGGATTCTCCTACAACTACGTCATCGATGCGCTCAGGAAGGCAGGATTGGGGGACGACGTCGCATACCTGAAGCTGATAACCCCCCACCCGCTGCCGGAGAGGCTCGTCTCCAAACTGCTGACGAGCGTGGACAGGGTCCTCGTCGTGGAGGAGGTGGACCCCTTCGTCGAACTCCACGTGAAGGCTCTGGCCAAGGACATTGCGCCCGGGCTGGAGGTCATGGGCCGGATGAGCGGACACCTCCCCAGGGAGGGGGAGCTGAGCCCAATGCTCCTCGACGGAGCCCTCGCAGGGATCCTAGGAACATCTTCGGAGACGGAGGATCGGACCGACCTCGAGGAGGAGAGCAGTAAACTGCTCTTCGACAGGATGCTCACCCTCTGCGCAGGCTGCCCCCACAGGGCGAGCCTCTACGCCCTCAAGAAGGCGGTGCAGGCGGTGAAGGGCGACCTGATGGGCGTCGTCGTCAACGGCGACATAGGCTGCTACGGACTGGCCCACGCCCCGCCGCTGAACTTCGAGGACACCTACTTCTGCATGGGCGCGAGCATCGGGGTCTCCCAGGGGATGGCGAAGGTCGGCGTGGACACGATAGCATGGATAGGTGACGGCACATTCTTCCACGCTGGCATCCCGGGGCTGATAAACGCCGTCGTGAACAACACGCCCATCAAGGTCGTCGTTGCTGACAATGAGATCATCGCCATGACGGGCTTCCAGCCGACCCCCCAGACGGGGAGGACAGCCATGGGCAAGCCGACGAAGCGGATCATGATTGAGGACATCGCGAGGGCTGCAGGGGTGGAGCACGTCGAGGTCGTCGACCCCAACGATCTGGAGGCGGCTGAGGCAGCGTTCAGGCGGATGCTGGAAGCTGAGGGCGTCGCGATGGTGATCGCCCGGAGGCTCTGCGCTACGGAGGCCCTCAGGGCCATGAGGCCTGACAAACCCGTTCCATACCTGGTCGACGCGGATGCCTGCACCGGATGCAAGATCTGCCAGAATCAGTTCGGCTGCCCCGCACTTGTCTGGGACGACGAGGCGGGGAGGGCCCGGGTGGACTCGACGCTGTGCACGGGCTGCGGGGCGTGCGTCCAGGTGTGCCCCGTGGGTGCGATACGCATCTCGGAGGTGGCCTAGGATGAACGCGTTCAGGCTGGTGATCTCAGGGGTCGGAGGGCAGGGCACCCTCCTGGCCTCGAGGCTCCTCGCCCAATCGGCCATCGAGGCTGGACTCCCAGTGAAGATCGGAGAGACCTACGGCATGGCTCAGAGAGGCGGACCCGTGATGGGGCACATCCAGATCGGGGAGGGGGTGGACAGCCCCCAGATGAGGCCAGCCGAGGCGGACGCGCTACTCGGCTTCGAGCTAGGCGAGGCTGTGAGGCGGGGCATCACGTACCTGAGGAGGGGGGGTCTCGCCTTGGTGAACACGAGGAAGCTGCCTCCCGTCGAGGTCATCTCGGGCATGGTGGAGTATCCGAGCCAGGACAGCCTGCTCTCCCTGTTGAAGAAGGTCACCGAGGAGGTGGTCGCCTTCGACGCGACTGCCCTCGCGGAGGAGGCGGGGGATCCGATAACGACTAACGTGGTGATACTTGGTGCGTTGACGGCCAGTGGCATGCTTCCCTTCGGCGAAGAGACCGTCGTCAATGTGCTGAGGGAGAGCCTGAGGCCTGCGTATTTCGAGATGAACAGAAGGGCTTTCGAGCTTGGGAAGGAAGGTTACGTGAAGGCCCTGGGTAATTAGAATTAAGAGTCATGGGTTTTCCCATTGGGGTCCCGCAGCAAGACCCCGTTCCTTGTTTTCCTTTTCTAGATTACGTTGAAAGTGAAGCCGTGTATCATGTTGAGGAAGAGCTGTGTAAGGTAGCCCATCGTCAGGTACACTGAGGCCGCCGAGAGGAGATACGCCATGACTCTTTTCTTCATCCATTCCACCCTTTTTCTAAGCTATTAGGAGCCATAATTTAGATATAAGGCTTCTCTAACAAAAATAGGAATCATTATCCTCTTAAAGGGAAATAAAACCCTTTTTTCCCCATTTCGGAGAACACTTCCAAAAATGGGAAAAACTACTCGAATGCAAATGTGACCCTAATCCACTTCCATTATATCGGTGGCTTGTCCGCCTACAAGTGAAGATTCCACGTGTGAAGCAGCTGGTGCCAGTCGTCGTCATATTGATCATGCGCGCGCACTGGGGGAAGTAGGGGCTACTCTTCCCAGGGCTTGAAGGACTGGGGTGAGACCTCGTCCGACTCCAGGTTCTGGTAGTGGTTGTCCTTTATCCTGTCCCAGACCGCTTCGGTGGTCCTCTGCACGTCCTCGACCAGAGTCGCCTCGTCGATGGTGAGTAACTTGCCCTCCTCGACGACGACTTCGCCGTTGACGATGACGTACATGACGTCGGCGCGTGTGGCGCAGTTGACCAGGTTCTTCACTGGGTCTCGGCATGGCACGTTGTTTATCGTCTGCATGTCGATCACGGCGATGTCGGCGAGGCAGCCCTCGGCGAGCCTCCCCAGGTCGTCTCGTCCGATGCCCTTGGCCCCTCCTATTGTGGCGCTGGTGTAGACCTCCGCCGCGGTTCCGCTGAAGCAGCTCCAGTCGGCGAGCTTGGTCACGTAGCTGGCCATCCGCATCTCATTGAGCATGTCCTGCGGTGACGTGTCGCAGCCTATGCTCACGTTCACTCCGGCGTTCAGGTACTTGGTGTGGGAGTGCATCTTGTTCCCCCGCTTCAGGAAGACCAGGGGGTCGTGGCTGACGGTGGCCCCGGACTCCGCGAGGATCTGGAGGTCGCTGCCGCCTACCTCGGGGTACGCCAGCAGGGGGTGGCCGGCTGTTGCCCAGCCGTGCCCTATGATGAGGTCCGGCCCTAGGAGGCCCGTGTGCTTGAGGAACTCGACGGGGGTCATCTTGTACATCCTTATCATGTTCTGGAACTCGACGACCCACTGGGCGGCGTGGATGCTGACGGGGACCTTGAGCTCGTCCGCCTTCTCCCTGACGGCCCTCTGGAGCCCCTCGGAGACCTGGTCGACGGTGCTGGGATACAGGGCGGCTATCAGCCTGCCGTCGAGCTCCCCGTCGTACTTCTTGACGAACTCCTCGGCCTTGTCCAGCCTCTTCAGCCCGTCCTCCGGCTCGCCCCAGACGGTCTGGAAGTTGGCGGCCTGGGACCTTCTCCATCGGCCGTCGGAGATCCCCACGCCCTCCACGGCCCTCATCATCATCTCGCCGATGTACTTCACCGTGGTCTCGGCTCCCAGGGTGCCCACCATCCCGATCTCCACCATGGTGGTGCAGCCGCTGCGCAGGAGCTCGGCCATGGAGTATTTGGCGAAGACGTGGTAGTCCTCTGGGTTTATGGACCTGCCGAGGGCGGTGAGGTTCTCCCCCAGGGAGGACATATAGAGGGATTTGGCTCCGGTATCGTCTATGAACGACTTGTCCTTGGGCGCCGACGAGGCGTGGGTGTGGGTGCAGATGAAGCCCGGGCTGACGACGTGGCGGCTCGCGTCTATCCAGCGGTCGACCTTGCCGGAGTACTTCTTCCCGACGTACTTGATCCGCTTGCCTTCTGTGACCAGAACTCCGTCTCGGAGGAGCCTATGCTCCTTCCCGTCATAGGCGATGATCCACTTACCTTTGATTCCAATCGACATGGATGAATGTAAATTGCTTCAGGGGAAAAGACTTCGCATAAAAAAAAGGGGTTGATTAGATTCCTAGGAGCTTCTTCAGGTTTCGTGTGGCTGCGAGGCCTACCTCTTCCTTGGTCAGGCCCTTGATCTCCGCGATCTTCTCGGCGACGAGGACGACCCCCGAGGGGTCCCCGGAGTCGGTCTCGGTGAGTATCCAGTCGAGGGGTGTCTCCGCTATGGCCTCCTCGAGGTCTTTGTTCTCCTCCCTCAGGATACTTCTGCCGATGGAGATGTAGACGCCCATCTTGACGGCTCTTTTGGCGTAGTCGGCGTCCTTGGTGAAGCCGTGTATTGCGGCCCCGATCCCTTTGACGTCCTCCTCCTCGAGGATGTCCAGGAGCTCCTGGCCGTGAGCCCTGTCGTGGACGAGGACGGGGAGGCCCAGCTCCTTGGCGAGGCCTATCTGGCCCCTAAAGGCGGCTCTCTGGACGTCGTGGTCGATGACCTCGCTGGACCTCTCCCACTGCTTGGTCATCCTCCCAACGTAGTCGAGGCCGATCTCGCTGACGGCGATGACCTCCTCGTTATCCGCCAGCACCCTGAGCTTCTTGTGGTTCTCCTCGCTGTACTCGTCGGCGTACCAGGGGTGGATCCCCACGCAGGCCTTCACGATCCCGTACTGGCTGGCCACGTCGACGGCCTCGACGGTCGATGCCACGTCTATTCCGGCCGTCAGGACCAGCTCAACGCCTGCTTTGACTGCCTTCTCGTAGGCTTCATCGCCGGCGGCCCTGAAATGGCAATGGCTTTCAGAATACATGTCCCTTCAGAACCTATGATCCATCTGAGTTTACTTAAAAGAATCGTACGGTCAGCGAAGAAAATCTGGGGTTAGCATATAAACGGGTGCGAGGCATATGCAGTGATTTTCACGCTTATAAGCCATCTCTGTTGTACGGATTTAGTCAAACAGCGTCTGTGTGACGGAGTGAAATTATAATTACCGTTAATATCCGCTTTATCATTCACCAGTTTCTAGGTTTATTTTGCGAAAAGAGGGCTTTTTTCAGTCCGAAACGGTTTTAGGGCCCCCCGACGTTGATAGATCCGTCACCGATGGAGATAGTGGAATACCTAGGGGATATCATGCGGAGCCTCCTGCTCCCCAACATAGCCCTGGGGCTGATCTTCCTCTCGGCTACACTGATTATCTCTATCAGGAAAAGGGGGATCCGATTCTAAAAACGGGGTCGGAGCCCTAGAGCTCCAGGCGGTCGAGGAAGCCCTCCAGTAGCGCCAGGAACTCAGCGGGCTTGCCTTGGGGTATCATGTGCCCGACGCCCTCCACAGTTACGACCTCGAGGTCGGGGAGCAGCTTCTCCATGCGCTCCCTGGTCTCGTCGCTCACGGTCTGGCTGGTGGCACCCTTAAGCAGCAGCGTCGGCACCTTCATCCTCTCGACGTAGGGCCAGAGGTCCGTGGAGAGCCCTCCCATGATGGCGTCCCCCGTCTTCTTCCTCCTCAGCTTGCCGTCGTCGCCGGTGACGAAGGAGTACTTGAGCCTGTTCTCCACCGCCTCCTCCGTGAAGTCGGGGTACCTCTCGTTGATGTACTTCCTTGCGTCCTTCTCGTCCTCGAAGAACTCGGGGGGCGGGGGCCTCGGGGTGCGCCCCGTCCTGGGCATCGTGAATGGAGCGATGTCCACGAGGACGAGCCCCTTGAGGTCGTCGGGGTACTCGGCCGCGAGGACCATCCCCAGCATGCCCCCGACGCTGTGGCCCACGAGGACGTTGGGCATGAAGCCCAGCTGCCTGTAGCAGTCCCTCATGAGGTCGGCGTGGTCTGGGAGCGTCACTGGCTCGCTGGGGGTGTCCGAGTCGCCGTGGTCCAGGATGTCCAGCACCAGGATCTGGTACCTGTCGCTGAGGGACCTCGTGGTCGCGTCGAAGCCCCTGGCGTCCATCCCCATGCTGTGGATGAAGACGAGTTTGGGCCCGGTGGCCCCCCAAAGTAGGTAGTGGAATTTGTAGCCGCCGCTCTTCAGGAATCCCTCTTTTGGTTCGTTAACCATTATAATCCGTTAATGATTGGCGGCTCTAGCCTTAAGCTTGCCCCTCAGACCGGGGGGCCCTGCCTCATGGCCTTGGGCGGGGCGAGTCCTCCGGAGAGGCCCGCCGGTGAACTGTCCGTCCTCCAGCACCCTCCTCCGTGGAGCATGCCCGCGGCGTCCCTCATGATGGCGTTCACGGAGCCCCCTATCTTGGGCATCGAGACGACTTCATGGCCTCTGCCCACTAGGCCCGAGATGGCGTCTTCCTCGAAGCCCTCCTCCAGCAGGAGCTTCTCGCCGGGCGTCCCCTTGATGCCCATAGTCCAGAACCTGGGGGCCTCCAGGGCCTGCTGGAGGGTCATCCTGAAGTCTATGATGTTCACCAGGGCCTGGCAGACCTCGGGGAATATCCGTGTGCCTCCGGTCCCGCCGAGTGCGAGGAAAGGCTCTCCGTTCTTCATGACCAGTGTGGGGGACATGGAGCTGAGCATCCTCTTGCCCCCAGCGACGGAGTTGGCGCGCCCCGGCCTCGGGTCGAAGAGGGCCATGCAGTTGTTGAGGAGCATCCCGGTCCCGGGTACCATCACCCGGGAGCCGAACAGGCCGTTCAGGGTCTGGGTGGCGGCCACCATGTTCCCGTCGGAGTCCATAGTCGTTACGTGGGTGGTGCAGGAGCCCTCCCCCTCGTAGTCGTGGGGGCTGCCGGGGTGGTAGACCTTCGCATTCTCCCCGATCTCCCGGACCCTCTCCTCCGCGTAGGCCTTGGAGGTGAGCCCCGCCACCGGGTTCCTCACCCTGCTGGGGTCCCCCATGTATCTCTGGCGGTCGGCGAAGGCTATCTTGAGGACCTCGGCGGCGGTGTGGAGGTGCTCCGCTGTGCCGAAGCCCATGGGCCCGACGTCGAAGCGCTCCAGCATGTTGAGCATCTGGATTATGTGGGTGCCTCCGCTGCTCCCCGGGGGCATCGCGTAGACCTCGTATTCGTCCCTGTAGGTCCCCGTGACGGGCTCCCTCGGGATGAGTCTGTACCCCTCCAGGTCTTCCATGGTGATCAGCCCACCGTTGGCCTCCATCTCCTCGACGACCGCCCTCCTGAGGTCACCATTGTAGAGGTAACTCGAGCCCTGCTTCGCGACCTTCTCAAGGGTCTCGGCGTAGTCCCTCATGACCACTTTCGAGCCGGCTTTCAGCGGTTTCCCTTGGGGCAGGTAGATCTCCCTCGAAGCGGGGAAGCGCTCGAGATCTGACTTGGTGTTCTCCAAGTTATACGCCAGATACTCCGTCGCCCTGTAACCTTCCCTCGCGAACCTGATGGCGGGGGAGATCAGCTCCCTCATGGTCAGCCTGCCATACTTCTCGGCGACGTGCTCCCAGGCCTTGAGGTTCCCCGGGACGCCGACGGCGAGGTGGCCGACGGCGTTCTTCCGGCCCTCAGTCTGGAAGAGGAGCTGCCCGGGTTTCCTATCCTTGACGATGGTGTACATGTCCTCTGTGGCGGCACTGGGGGCGACGGCGTAGTTGTCGATGGTCTCAACCTTCCCGGTGCTCCCGTCCCTGACGACGAAGAAGCCGGCCCCGAACATACTCACCATCATGGGCTCGGCGACGGTGAGCGCGAAGAGGGAGGCCACAGCGGCGTCGAAGGCGTTCCCCCCTCGGGCTAGCATCTCGACCCCTGCGGCGCTCCCCAGGGGGTTGTTAGTGGCCACGACGCCCCTGCTCGCGACGACCTCGCGTTTCACGGTCTCGAAGTTAAGATCCTTTCTCTCACCCAATGTGCACACCCAGAGTGTCCATTGGAGGTGGATCCATTTTTATCTAAAACACTTGGGATGGAGGATGGACTCTACGTTTCGGCGTTCTTCTTGTAGTAGTCCATGGACCACTCGATGATCTTCTTCGCCTCATCCGAGTCATCCCAACGCTCAACTTTGGTCGTCTTATCCTCGGCCCTCTTGTAGTTCTCGAAGAAGTAGGTCAACTCCCGAACCAGAGAAGGCGGGATGTCATCCAGAGACCTGACATGTTTGTAGAAGGGATCGGTCGTGGAGACAGTGACTATCTTGTCGTCCATGGCGTCCCCGTCTATCATCTTGATGTTCGCCACGGGCCTGGCCACGGTGACGCACCCCGTGAACGTCGGCTCGTTGATGAGGAGGACGGCGTCGAGGGGGTCCCCGTCGTCGTCCAGGGTCTGGGGGATGAAGCCATAGTCGCACGGGAAATAGGTATAGAGGACCCTGTTGAGCCTGAAGACGCCGTTGCGGGCGTCGTACTCATACTTGTTCCTGCTCCCCCTGGTCATCTCGATGACCACGTAGACCTCCTCAGGGGGATCTGGACCGGATGCGAAGTCACGCCACAGGTCCGCCATGTCATGTCTAGAGTGCTCAGAGGAAAGAAATAGGCTTTACTCATCTCAACGTCGGTGACGCTACTTTCGGCTACCCCGATACTCCTCGGTCTCCGAAACCAGGACCTCAAGACTCTCTGCGTCGATGATCACCCCATAGTCCTCCTCTGCGGACTCGACGCCCACGAGCCCATTGCGTACATCGCGGAGCACAAGCTCTGGTCTCCGCGCGTAGGGATCACCATATCCTCCGCCTCCGGGGGTCCTGATGTGAAGTGTGTCGCCTCTCCTGAGCGGGATAGTGCATTTAGAGGGGAGGCGCTCCGAGCTGCCGTCGGCCCTTTCAAGGATGTACTCGCCCAGGGCCCCACTCCCCCCTCCCCTGAGCCCCCAGGGGGGGATCTTCACTCTCTCCGCCAGTATTGAGAGGGTCGCTGCCGTGCCCGTCAGGGTCCAGCTCCTCTCTATCCCGCAGCCCCCCCTCCATTCCCCGGGCCCCCCCGTGTCAGGCCTGAGGCTGTAAGCATTGAACCTGAGGGGGAGGTATGCCTCCATGGCCTCGATGGGGGTGTTCATGGTGTTGGTCATGTTGACGTGGACCCCGTCGACGCCGTCCGAGACCGGGCGCCCCCCGCTCCCGCCCCCTATCGTCTCATAGAAGGTCCAGGGGGAGCCATCCTCCCTCAGCCCCCCCATGCTGATGTTGCTCATCGTCCCCAGGCCTGCGGCGGGCACCCGGTCCGGTGCGGCCTCCGATAACGCCTTCAGGAGAACGTCAACGTTCCTCTGGCTGGTCTCCACGTTCCCCCCTGCAACCGGGGCGGGCCTCCGCGGGTTCATCATGCAGCCATCCGGGATGTGGAGGGAGACGGGGCGGAAGCATCCGTCGTTGACGGGGATAGTGGGATCCGTGATGGAGATGAGGGTGTAGTAGATGCCTGCGACGGTGACCCCTAGGGGGGCGTTCACTGGGCCCTCCACCTGAGGCGACGTCCCGGCGTAGTCGAACGAGATCTCGTCCCCCTTGACCTCAATTTTGACAGCTATCGCTGCTGGCTCGCTCCCTGAGCCGGTGTCCTCCATCCAGTCCACGGCCTCGTAGACGCCGTCAGCCAGCCCCCCGACCTCCGCCCTCATCCGCCGCTCGGAGTAGTCCATGATAGCACCCATGGAAGCCTCCACGACCTCCACGCCGTACTCGTCAACGAGCTCCACGAGCCGCCTCGACCCCGTGACGTTGGCCGCTATCTGGGCCCGGAGGTCCCCCATCTGGGTCTCCGGGGTCCTCACGTTGCTCTGGATCAGGCTGGCGAGGTCTCCGTCGATCTCCCCTCCGCGTATGAACTTCACGGGGGGGATGATGAGCCCCTCCTGGTAGAGCTCCGTCGAGTCCCCGGCGATGCTCCCCGGGGCCTTGCCGCCAACGTCCGTGTGGTGGGCCTTGTTGGCTGCGTAGCCGATGACCGCCCCCTCATGGAAGACGGGTGCGATGAGGGTGAGGTCGGGGAGGTGGGTGCCGCTGATGTAGGGATCGTTGAGGAGGAGCATGTCTCCCTCCTCCAGCTTCCCCGGGTACCTGCTCAGGCCCTCCCTGACAGCGATCGCCATGGAGCCGAGGTGGACCGGTATGTGCTCTGCCTGCGCGATGAGCCTACGCTCCCGGTCGAAGATGGCGCAGCTGTGGTCCATCCTCTCCTTGATGTTCGGGGAGTAGGCCGACTTCCTGAGGGCGATCCCCATCTCCTCCGCCGCGTAGATGAGGGCTCCCTTGATGACCTCGACGGTCGTAGCGTCCACGTTCACTGCCTATCCCTCCTCAACCGCATCACACCGAAAGCATCGACCGAGGCCTCCCATCCAGGGTAGACAACCGTTGTGGAGTCGTACTGCTCGATTATGGCAGGCCCAGCAAGTTCAACCCCTGAACCAAGAGTGCTCCTGCTGTACACAGGAGTCTCGACCCATGAGTTGGGGCCCTCGAAGTATGCCAGGCGGCGCATAAACGGCGTGGGCTTACCAGAAACCGGTCCCAATCTCGCCAAGCTTGGCTTGGGGGTCTTACCGATAGCTCTCAACCTGAGACTGATCACCTCAACAGGTTCCTTCGGAGCAGAGTAACCGTAGATCTCCTCATGCCTCAGATGGAAGGCCTCGACGCAATCGCTGAACCCCCCTCCGTCGGCGGGCACGTCAACTGTGAGCTCGTAGGACTGCCCCATGTACCTCAGGTCCATCTGTCTCTGGAAGCCCATTACCTGGGGCTCGACGCCCTCGGCTCCAAGGGCGGCCCTCCCCTCCCCCTCCATCTCACAGAATAGCTTCTCGGCCTCAACTGCATCCAAATCTGAGGCATTGACCACGACGGACCTGGCGTAGT
>JADHWN010000018.1 GCA_016783455.1 Candidatus Bathyarchaeota archaeon | reverse complement strand
GCGTACAGGGGTGAGAACAGGAGGTTGACGGAGAGAAAGTTTAAGAGCTTGGAGAGGAGAGCGTTAAGCGGCTTGCGGAACTGATGCGGATACCATCCTTGCACCGGAGTTCCTCAAGCGTTTCTCATAGGAGCCTAGCACGCGACGATCTCCTTCGGCACGGTAGTCCGCTTCCTCGTCCCACTGATCGTAAGAGAGTCTCGGTGATATACTCAACATCATCCAAATTGATCTGCATGATGTTCACTCAGGACTCTTGAGATTTGTGTATGTGACCTTTAAAACCGATGAGGGGCTTACGTAGGCCCATTTTTGCACTCTCTTTCTATCATGAAAGTTGCTTGCTAAATATGGTGCACTATCTTCGTCAGCTCCGCATACATGGCTGTCTTTTTCAATCTCTCGATATCTCCAAGTGCCTCCTCTAAGACAGGATCGTAGTTTATTGAGCCCAAATATTCGGCTCCGTCTTCTTCTACTTGCGACCTCAATCTCAGTGAGTGCATCACCATGTTCTCTATGACTCCTATGACGGGGAAATCTAGCCCTCTAAGTAGGGTGAGCTGTTTCCTGACCGTCTCGTACGCCACTTTGGACGGGGTTGACACCATAAGGAATTTGATCCGAGGGATCAGTCTTATCACGTCGAGGGTCGCATCCCCCATCCCCGGTGGCATGTCTATGATGAGGTAGTCCAGTTCTTCCCAGCGGGTGATGGCGAGGACCTCTATGATGGCGTCGGAGATCTCCGAACCTCTAAGTGGGGCGGGTCTGTCCAGCGCGTAAAAAATAATTGACATGTATCGAAGACCCTTCACCAACGGGGGGATTATTCCGTATTCCTCATCAGGGAAGACGTCCTGAATCCCCAGGATCACGTGGGTGGAGGGGCTCGTGAAGTCGAGATCGAACAGCCCCACACTGTACCCTCTGCTGCTCAGCTCCAGCGAGAGGGTCGAAGCCACGACGCTCTTGCCGACGCCCCCTTTTCCACTTGAGACCGCTATGATGTTCTCGACTTTCTCAAGCCTCCTCTCAATCACCTCGATCCTGGGGTCACTCATCCCTCTTCAACCCCTTAACAGACTCCAGCCAGACTCCTCTCCCCTCGGTGACGTCGAAGTCGGGGGAGCCGCACTGGGAGCACTTGATGTAAACATGGGCCATCTCAGGGACGAAGTGGATGGCCTCGGAGGCCTCTTTATCGACGGTCTCAGGGATGAAGGCCCATTCCTCCCCGCATACCCTGCATCTGAACCTTCCCTGAATCGGCTTAAGAACGAACCTTGCATCCTTCATTGTTGGCGTCTTCAGTTGTTCGAGCGCGAACATCAGTATCTCGTGCTCAACCTGCTGAAGTTCGCCGATGTCTATGACTATCTCCGTGATCTTGAGCAAGCCCTCGTCTTCTGCGACTCTTACGGCTGTGGAGACGATTCCCTCCGCCAGTGCCCACTCGTGCATATCAAATCATAACAGGGGGGCAATCCTAAATTATATTTCTTGTGCGCTTCCGAAGATGTAGTTAAGTATGATTGCGGCGGGAGTTCTGGTGAGGGAACCCGTAAAGGAGGGTCGACGCTGAAGAAAGTAATCACGCTGGAGCATGGAGGAGGTGGACTACTGATGAGGCAGCTCCTCGACGACATCATAGTCCCCGCATACAAATTGAACAAAGTCGATGAGGGCGTTGGTCTGCCTGAGATGGATGACGGCGCATCAATCCCCTTTGGAGGCCGTCACCTAATCGTAACAACCGACACCTATACCGTCAAACCGCTTTTCTTCCCTGGAGGCGACATAGGGAGACTCGCCGTCTGCGGTACTGTGAATGATGTCGCCATGATGGGGGCGACGCCCATCGCCTTGACATCGGCGATCGTTCTAGAGGAGGGTCTCTCAGTGGAGGTTCTAGAACGTGTAGTAAACTCCATGGGGGAGACCCTGGAGGAGCTCGGCATCCCACTGGTCGCCGGAGACACAAAGATAGTCGAGCGCGGAGGCATCGACGAGATGCTGATCACTACCTCGGGCGTAGGCCTCGCTGACAGGGTCGTCACGGATTCGGGCCTCAGACCCGGGGACAAGGTGATCCTAACCGGTACAGTGGGCAACCATCAGCTCTCACTCCTAGCCTCCAGGGAAGGCTTGAACCTCGAAACACCAATCAAGTCCGACGCGGCTCCTCTCTTCGGACTGATATATGAAGCCATGAAGGTTGGCTACATAACTGCCATGAAGGACCCCACCAGGGGCGGAGTATCAGGGGCCCTCAACGAGATGGCGAAGAAATCTGGCGTTGACATCACGATCAGAGAAGAAGATATACCTATAAAGGAAGTGGTGATGAGCACATGCGGTTTGCTCGGTCTCGACCCTCTTGAGCTAGCGAACGAGGGCGTGGCCATAATAGGTGTCGACGAAGATAGCTCCAAGAAAGTTCTAGAGGTCATACGAAAAAACGAATATGGCCGAGATGCTGCCATTGTTGGCGAGGTCCAGGAAGGAGGAGGCAGAGCGATACTGGAGACCTTCGTGGGGGGAAGGAGGGTGATTCGGGAGCCCGTGGGGTCGCCGATGCCCCGCATATGTTGAGCGTCCCTGCGAATGTCTTTAAGATGCGATTCAATGATTAACCGATCATCCCTTAAACAGTGATAACACACATGGCGGAAAAGAGAGCGATTATTTCAGTCTCGGGCCTTGTTCAGGGCATCGGTTTCAGGCCTTTCGTCTACAGGTTAGCCATTAGGCGGGGGCTCCGGGGCTACGTCAAGAATCTGGGCGACGCTGGCGTCAGGATCGACGTGAGCGGCGATGAATCCGTGATCAAGATGTTACTGACGGATTTGGCAGAGGAGAAGATCCCCCTTGCTGTATACACAAAGATCGATGTCGACTGGCGTGAAGTCAGCGAAGAGCATCTTGGCTTCACCATCGACACAAGCGACATCAGTACAAACGAGGTGAAGCACTCCTTCATCCCCCCTGACGTGTCCATCTGCCCTGACTGCCTCAGGGAGATGTACGACCCCAGAGACCGGCACTACCTCTATCCCTTCACATGCTGCGCCCTCTGTGGACCCCGCTTCACAACAATAGTCGACCTTCCCTACGACAGGGAGAGGACGACAATGATCGACTTCCCCCTCTGCGACGATTGTGGCAGAGAGTTCTATGACCCCCTCGATCGCCGTTTCAACGCGCAGACCATATGCGACCCTCTATGCGGACCCAGGATGACCCTGTATCATCTGGACGGCTCGATCGTTCAAGGAGGCACCCCTCTGACGTTGGCGGCGAGACTCTTGAATGAGGGCAGCATCGTCGCGATGAAGGGCATCGGCGGCATACATCTGGCCACCAAGACTACAGACGACGATCCCTTGCTCATGCTCAGAGAGAGGCGACGGAAGCCCGGGAAGCCCTTCGCCGTCATGAGCCCAGATCTGGAGAACGCCCAGAAATTTGCGCTCATCACCGAAACGGAGCGCGAGCACATGACCTCGCCCGCCAGACCCATCGTGGCTCTGAGGAAACGCGAACCCTTCCCCCTTTCACCCCTAATCTCTCCAGGACTACATACAGTGGGCGTGATGCTGCCGTACTCCGGCATCCACCACCTTCTCTTACATCATATAGACGAGCCAGCCCTAGTGATGACCTCTGCGAACTACCCCGGGGAGCCCATGTTCGTCTCGAACGAAGTCGCCTTCAGGAAGCTGAAAGGTGTAGCCGACTACCTGCTACTGCATAACAGGAGGATACACGCTCGTTGCGATGACTCTGTCCTCAGGGTCATCGACGATCGATCCCTCTTTCTCAGGAGGTCGAGAGGATACGTCCCTCTACCGATCAGCCTTCCTTTTAGTTTAAAAGGGATCGTCGTGGCCATTGGGTCCGAGCTGACATCTACGGCGGCAATACTCAAGGAAGATAAATGCTACCTCACGCAGCATCTCGGTGACATCGAGAGTCCCGAGTCCCTCGACTTCCTGAGTGGAGCCATCGACCACCTCAGCAATCTCCTAAGGGTGGGAAAGCCGAACGTCGTCGCCTGCGACCTCCATCCCAACTTCCTGTCGAGAACCGTCGCCGCAGAACTCGCTGATGACTCCGGAGCCGACCTCGTTGAGGTGCAGCACCACCACGCTCACTTGGCGTCCCTAATGGCGGACGCTGGCGTGGAGCCTGACAATGAGATCGTTGGGGTCGTCTGCGATGGATATGGCTATGGCAGCGATGGCTCTCCCTGGGGAGGTGAGGTGCTGATGGGTGGCTATGAAGGATTCAGGAGGAAGGGCTATCTTGAGCCTCAGCCTATGCCGGGCGGTGACCTGTGCGCCTTGAGGTACGGTAGGATGCTTCAGGGCGTCCTGTACGGTGAGCTCCCCAAGGAGCGCCTTGATCGGGTCCTCTCTGAGAGTTGCATCGATGGCTTCCTCAGAGGGGGTATGGAAGTCGAAGCCGTCTTTGAGCAGCTGGAGAAGGGCCTCAACACGCCCCTTACGACGAGCGCAGGCAGGCTCTTGGACGCCGTCTCCTGCCTTCTAGGCGCGTCCTTCGTTAGGACGTACGAGGGAGAAGGGGCATTGAAGCTCGAGGCGTTGGCTGCGAGCGGTCGACTCTGCGAAGGCCTTCCGATCGATGTGGACAGAGACGGAGGGAACTTGGTCCTTAGGACCTCCAAAATGGTTGGCAGCATCTTGGCGATGAGAGCCCACCACAGGAGAGATGATCTAGCCTACACCTTCCAGAACGCCCTGGCCGAGGGCTTGGCAGAGATGGCCGTCATGGTGGCTGAGGCGCATGGTCTCGACGTCGTTGGTTTCACCGGTGGCGTGGCCAACAACGACATGATCACGAGAGTTATCCACAGAAAAGTGGAGGAAGAGGGCCTCAGGTTCCTCCGCCACAGGCAGGTCCCCTGCGGTGACGGGGGCCTATCACTAGGTCAGGCTGCCGTCGCCTCGAGATCCTTATAGCCACTCGTGACTGGCCCAGGCCCTGCACGTACCCTCGCTGCTTACCATGCAGGCCCCTTTCGGGCTCTCCGGGGTGCAGGCCTCCATGTACAACGGGCACTCTGGAGGGGTGACCCTCCCAATCAGCACGAGGTGGCAACGGCAACCCGGGTGGATATCCTGGCTAGGGCCCACATCGATGTCGTACTTGAGCCTCGCGTCATGCTGAGAGTATTCCTCCTTGAGTTGCAGCGCAGACTTTCTTATAACACCTATTCCCCGCCACGCGCCGTCTACAACGTCGAATACTTCGGAGACGATCTCCTGGGCCTTTATATTTCCCTGGCATGTCACCGCACGGGCGTACTCGTTCTCCAGCTTTGGTTTTCCCTCGCGGATCTGTCTCAGCAGCATGTGGACTGCCATGAGGACATCGAGGGGCTCGAAGCCCGCGACGACGGTGGGCATCCTGTACTCCTCAGCGAATATACGGTAGGCCTTGGTGCCGATGATGGTGGTGACATGACCGGGGGCGATGAAGCCGTCTATGTCTAGCCCCTCCGTTTCGACGAGGAGCTCCATGGCAGGCGGGATCAGCCTGTGGCTCACTAGGTAGCTCAGATTACTTGGGCTCCTCGGTATCTCCAGGGCATTCATCGGGGTGGTCGTCTCGAATCCTATGGCGAAGAATACAAAGTTCTTCTCCGCCTCTCTCCTAGCCATTTCGACGGCGTCCCTGACGCTGTAGACGACCCTGACATCTCCGCCTATGCTCGACGCATCGGCAAGAGACATCTCAGATCCGGGGGCCCTGTACATGTCGCCGAAGGTCGCTACCGTGATTCCATTCGTTGCCAGCCAGACCGCCTCATCTATCTCCCTCGCTGGGACGATGCAGACCGGGCAACCCGGGCCGGCTATGAGGGATATCTGTTCAGGGATGATTGATCTGATACTGGAGTGGGTTATAGTCCACTCGTGGGTTCCGCAGACGTGACATAGCTTCACGGGCTCGGTAGGGGCTAGCTCGGCGATCTTCTTTCGCACCTTTCTTGCCAGTTCAGGGTCCCTATAGATAGCCTTGGACATCGTTGCTCTTCCCTATTGTATAGCGTTTCACGGATCCCGAGCCGTAGAGTCTAGTATCTCCCTCCAAAGGGCCAGGGTCTCCTGTGCCTCGTTCTCGCTCATCACCTGGATGGCGTATCCTGTGTGGACGAGAACGTACTGTCCGACCTCAACATCTACCAGCGTGATATCGACCTCCCTCAACGCGCCGCCCCCAAAATCTACTTTAGCGTAGTTTTGGTTGATCGCCAACACCTTCCCCGGTACCGCCAGGCACATCTCATGTGATGGAGTAAAGGCGTTTAAAAAAGGGTATCGAAATAACGCGCGCAGTAACATCCATTTATTTACTTCAGGAATACAAAGAAACCTCGCGCGCACGATATATCATGTTCTCCTTCAAATCATTTCGCGCGCGGCGAATGCTGGGCCCGGCGAATGATAACGAGAAGAGGCACAGCCCCACGCTGGTCGAGAGGACGAAGCCGATCCTTCGGAGGGCTGGGGCCAGGCTGAGGAGCTTGATCGCTGACAGCCAGTACAGCAGCGGCAGGATAAGGGGACTTGTGCACGAGGTGGTGATCCCCTTAATGGTTAGTCAGAGGTGGGGTGAGGATGTTCTGCGGTTGACAGGAGGTTCATGACCCACGGGCCAGAGGAGAGAGCTGAGTACCATAAGCGGCTAGCGGTAGAGGCGGCACAGCGTTCCTGAGGACCCAGTATGGGATGGCGCGCGCGTGGCGGTGTACGCGCTCTACAATGTTCTCTGCCAACTGCTGACGAGGGAGGCTGTGGAGAACATGGGGTGACCGGACAAGGCGGTCTCTCCGACGTTCTTCAACACGTGATGGGGTCCGGTTCCCAGTGGCTGGGCGCGTGTCGGCTAGTATGAAGTAGGCGTGAGAGAATATCGTTCATTCCTTGGATGGAGAAGATGGGGTGGCTGAGAGGAGTGTCGAGGTAGGTTGGTGTTCTATGGGTGTATTTGTATGGTTTTTGGGTGTGTGTTGTTATGGGTTTAGGGATAAGCCAGCGCGCGTCAGTTATTAAAAGAGGGAGAGCGTTCTAGGTCACTTGGGAATGAATGTCCTGAAAGAGCAGCTCCGTCGCCTCCTGCATAAAGACACGCGCGGACGAGTTGTCTTAATAGGGGTAGGAAACCCGCTCAGGGGTGATGATGCTGTGGGCTTGGCTGTGATCGATCACCTTGAGCGGAGAGCAATGGAGGATGTCCTGCTACTGAAGGCCGAATCTGTGCCAGAGAATTTCACCGGCCTCATAAGGGAGTATGAACCGACGCATGTGCTGATGGTGGACTCCGCTGAACTCAACGCTCCTCCCGGGGTGGCCCGGGTGATTCCGGCGGATGAGATCATGGAAAGCCGCATCTCTACGCACACATCATCTCTGAGGGCGTTGATCACCTTCATTGAGTTGACCACCGGTTCCAGGGTGACGCTGATAGGCGTGCAGCCTCGCAGCATGGAGTTCGGCGCGGGGCTGTCCTCCGTCGCCGAGGCTGCATCGAAGGAGGTGGCCGATGTCATCTTCGATGCTCTTGAGGGCTGTCGTGGGATGAAATAGGTGAGGGTTCTCTAACCCTACTCGAAGACCTCCTTCACCTTCTCGTACTCTGGGGGCCTCACGACATCCTCCGCTATGATGGCTTTCTGCATGCAGTTCTCGACGCAGAGGTGGCAGTAAATGCAGCGAAAGGGGTCGTACTCTATGCGCTTCTCCTCTGGAACTACCTTAATGGCGGCTGAAGGGCAGATCCTCTCGCAGTCTTGGCACTGGTCACACCTGTCAGTATCGAAGCTAATCCTGCCCCGAAGACCCGGCACAGGCTCCGGCCTGACATGGGGATACCTTATTGTGGCGGGGGGCGACAGCAGGTTCCTAATTATGTTCCAGAGCATCTTCGGCATCTCATGCCGCCTCCTTATTGACGTACGTTATCCGCTCCGTACACGATATGCACGGGTCTATGGAGAGTACGATGGGTGGAATATCGGCCACTTCATGGCCTATGAGCATCTCTAGGAGCGGTGGTATGTTCGGGAGGGTCGGGGTGCGGATCCTGACGCGCTCCAGGTGGATGGTGCCGTTCCCGACGACGTAGTAGAACACCTCCCCCCGGGGCTGCTCGATCCTGTTGATGGCTGTGCCGTCTGGGAACATCGTGCTCTTGCTGAGTATAGGTCCGTCCGGCATCTGGTCCAGGGCCCTGTTGATGAGGTCGATTGACTGGTAGACCTCGTCGAGCCTGACTTGGGTCCTCGCGTAGACGTCTTCCGAGTCGTATGTGATAGGCGTGAAGTCCAGCTCCCCGTAAGCCTCGTAGCCCAGGGTCCTCATGTCTTGGGATACACCGCTTCCCCTAATGGTCGGCCCCACGGCGCCCAAGTGGACTGCCCTGCTCTTAGGAAGTATCCCCTTCCCCTCAGTCTTCGCCTTCACGGACCTATCATTTCGGAAGACAGGTGCGACGGCGTCCATCTTTCTCCTAAGCCCCGAAAGACCAGACCTGTACGCCGCGATGAGTTTCTCGTCCATATCCTTCCTGACGCCGCCGATTGCACAGGTCGAGAGGTGTATACGATGCCCCGCAGTCTTCTCCGTCAGCTCAAGGACTATCTCTCTGTCCCGCCAGAGCTGCATGAAAAGGCTCTCGAAGCCCATGCCGTCGGCAAAGAGACCCAACCAGAGGAGGTGGCTCTGGAGCCGGCTGAGCTCCGCCCAGACCGTCCGGAGGTATCGGGCCCTATCGGGGACCTCCGCGTCGGTTATCTTCTCTATGGTCTCACAGTATGACATGGCGTGCATGAAGTTGCATATCCCGCAGATGCGCTCGCAGAGGTAGATGTTGCGTCTGTAGTCGTTGAGCTCGCAGGCCCTTTCGATGCCCCTATGGACGTAACCGAGGTTGGGGACGACCTCGACGATCCTCTCTTCGTCCACTGTGAACTTCAGCTGCAGCGGCTCGGGGAGCACCGGGTGCTGAGGCCCGAAGGGGAAGACCGTGAACTTCTTAGTCTTGTTCTCACTCATTCCAGTCGCACCTCCAGCAGCGGTTGGTCTCCCTTAACGCCTCCTCCTCGTTGAAGCCCAGCTCCACCTCATCGAAGTTCCATATCCTATCGTCCACCTGGAGCTCCCTGACGTTCACCATAGGCTTCTCCCTCCTCTCCTCGAGGTCCACCGGCCTCGCTACGAACTCGCCGAGGTCGATGGAGGGCTCGGGCAGCCCCTCGCCCCCCAGGTATCTGTCGATGGATGAAGCGGCCTTCCTGCCGTCTCTGATTGCCTCTATTACGAACCTGGGGCCGAAGACCGCGTCTCCTCCAGCCCAAACCCCCTCCCTGCTCGTCCTGTACTCCTCGTCTACCACTATTAGCCCCCTCTTGTCCGTCTTAAGACCGAATCCCTCCGGCACACTCACCCCGTTCCCGATGGCCTTGACCACCGTGTCCACCTCCCTCATCAGAATACGCCCCTCCATAGGCTCCGGCCTCCGCCTCCCAGATGCGTCCGGTTCACCGGGTATCATGCACTGGAAGGCGACCGTGAGGTGATCCCCCGGTATGATCTTCAATGGCTGGGAGAGGAAGTCGAAGCTCACACCCTCCCTCATAGCGGCATGGATGTCGTGGAGGAGGGCCGGCATCTCTGTCTCCGTCCTCCTGTAGAAGACCGTCACGTCTTTTGCTCCAAGCCTCTTGCAGATTCTGGCTGAGTCGATGGCGGCGTTTCCTCCGCCAATAACTATGACCTCGTCCCCCACGTCCGGGGTCTCGTCCCTCTCGTTCACGGCAGTCAGCAGATCCATGCACTCCACGACGCCCGCGGAGTCCTCCCCCTCAACTCTCAGCTTGTTCGGTTCCATGGCGCCTATGGACGTGTAGATCGCGTCGAAGCCTTTCTCGGACAGGGAGTCTAACTCCGTGACTTCCACCCCCGGCTCGAAGCTCACCCCAGCCTCATCGAAGCGGGCTGCAATTTCGTCCTGGAGGATGTCCTTGGGCAGCCTGAACTTGGGAATGCCCCAGAGCATGGCCCCCCCGCACCGCCCGCTCTTGTCGTACACCGTCACGTCGTGTCCCTGCATTCCTAGGTAGAAGGCTGTCGTTACTCCCGAGGGCCCTCCGCCCACGACCGCAACCCTCTTGCCCGTCGACGGCCTCCTCTCGACGGCTCTCCTCAGGCTCCCCATGGAGTCCGCCGCATATCTCTTGAGTAGCCTGATCTGGATGGGGCTCTCCTTCTTCTCCTGCCGGCACCCGGTCTGGCATGGGGCGAAGCAGACCCTCCCGAGGATGGCCGGAATTGGGGCCCTCTCCACTATCGTCTCGTACGCCCCCTCCGGGTCGCCGTCCACGATCTGCTGGAGGTACTTCGGGATGTTGACCATAGCTGGACACTCCTCCCTGCACTTGCCGTAGAACCTCTCCGTTGGGGGCCTCTCCCCCACAGTCGGCTTGAGGAGGGTGGCCTCCAGTGCCGACTCGACCTTGAGCATCTTGCCGCCGAAGTCCACGTTCAGACCGGAGAATTTCAGGTTGAACATGTCCTGTGCCTCATTCTCAGCGATGAAAGCTACTCCGTAGACACTTGAGATGCTCTCGAGCGGCTCCTCCTTCTTCGTGATCATTGAGAGGTTGACGATCTCTTTTCCTTTTTCGAAGTGGTAGACAACCTCCAACTCCTCGCCTCTATCGAGGACGGTTATGGTGATGAACCGGGCGTCCTGCTGCTTCAACTCCTCCAGTGCTGAGAAGATGGTGCTTTTATCGACAGCTACTTTCTGGATGGTCATCTCAGTCATCCTCCTTCTCGCTCATCTCAGACAGTTTCTGGAGAGCGAGGACCACCCCATCGATTATCTGTTCGGGCCTCGCCGCGCACCCAGGGACGTAGACGTCTACGGGTATCACCTTGTCGATACCTCCCAGCGTGTTCGGGCAGTTATGGAATATCCCGCCTGTGGAGGCGCAGGTGCCGACCGCCATTACCACCTTGGGATCCGGCATCTGGTCGTATAGTCTCTTGAGGACCCTGTGGTTCCTCCTGTTCGCGGGGCCCGTCACCACCAGCAGGTCAGCCTGTTTCGGGTCCCCGATGTTCACGATGCCGAACCTCTCAGCGTCAAACTTTGGGGTCAGCGCCGCCAGTATCTCGATGTCACACCCATTGCAGCTTCCGCAGTCGTAGTGGAGCACCCAGGGCGACTTTAAACGTGCCTTAGTCTTGGTCTTCATCTCAGATCACTCCCATGAGGTTCAGCCCGACAATGTTCGCTAAGATCAAGATAAACCCTACTCCCCATGTGGTCTTTATCATGCTCCGCCAGGTGAGGCGTGGATAGGAGTTGTCTACTACGAGCACGATGAAGAAGGCTGCAAGCGACAGGGCCGCCCCGATGAGGAGGTTGGGCGCCCAGAACAGAGTGACTATGGAGAGCACAAGGGTCACTTTGACCCAGTGGCCTAGCTCCAGCATCGCCATCGTGTAGCCCGAGAACTCCGTGTAGACCCCCCTCACGAGCTCCTGATGGGCGTGTCCCGAGGCCGAGACGTCGAAGGGGGACTTCTTCATCTCCACGATGAGCACCAGCACCAATGCGATGAGGACCGCCGGCAGCTGTATAAGCAGAGGCATCCTGTAAGCGAGCACCTCATCGACAAGGAAGCTTCCCGTGACCATGTAGATGCTCAAGAAGGCCATTATGAGCACCGGCTCGTACGCCAGGACCGAGAGGAGCTCCCTCCTCCCCCCCAGGTAGCTGTAGGGAGACTTGGAGTTTAGGCTCGCAGTGATGAGGCAGGTGTCAGCCAAAGCCGTCGTGAAGACGATTACGAGCAGGTCCTGTCTGAACATCAGCAGCCCGAACGCAAGGAGGGAGAACCCAAGGTAGCTGAAGGCGAGCACTGGTTGGAGCCTGCTGGCTATCACCGGCCTCTTGTTCCACAGTTTGATTGCATCGTAGAAAGGCTGGATTAAAGGTGGGCCTACCCTGGATTGCATCCTAGCCGTGATCTTGCGGTCCACGCCCATAAGTAGACCCCCGACTACTGGGGCGCCCAGCGTAAGGAGGACCGGGAGAACGATATTTACTATGTAATTTTCATTCATCTCATATCACCGCCAACACGAACATCAATAGAACCAGCAATGCACCCACAGCCACGCCGAACCTCGCAACCTTATCCTCTACTATGACGTCATCCAAGAACATCCCCGCGACCTTGAATTCGCTCTCGGAGTCTGCTATCGTCCTGAATGACAGGCCGTCTTCCCCGATGTTCTCTCCGGCCAGATATGGCGTCTCGATGGAGCCACCCTTCCACCTCGCAAGGTAGATGCCGATCAGGGGGACGATTATGAACGCAGCCCAGAGCGGTATCACGAGGAACGTTCCCACCCCCGTGTTCACGCCGAGGCCAGGTGTGGTCAATGCGGCTCCGTAGCTGCCCACGAGGATGGGGACGACGAGGTTGTTGATGGCGAATGCGACCCCTACACTCATCAGGACGTTAATGCCTAGGAGGGTCATTAGGGACAGCTTGTAGGGCGCCAGGAGGACTTCGGGATCTGAGTGGCGCTCGCGTATCGGGAGGATTGTGAGGTGTCCGAGCCACTTCGCCCAGAAAAGGGTAGTGGCGGCGCTGCCGATGACCATTAGCAGGATAAGCGGCACTCCCTCCAGCGTGGGAGAGGAGGCCACGGCGTCCATCGCTACCCACTTGCCGAGGAGCATCCCGAAGGGCGGTAGGAACATGCCGACCATACCAACAAGCATAGTCATCGTCGTGAAGGGCAGCTTACCCAAGAGCCCTTCCCAGTCATCGATAAGCCTACTGTTAAGGCGGTTCTCCACGATGCCAGCCCCCATGAATAGGATGCCTTTTGAGAGGGAGTGGAACAGGAGCAGTGTCAGGGCGGCGGCGTAGGAGAGGGGCGTGTTGATGCCCGCGCAGAGGATCATGAGTCCCAGGTTGCCTATTGTCGAGTAGGCGAGGATGCCCTTGGAGACCCTCTGGCTTATCGCCAGTAGGGCCGTGAGCATGAACGTGAATGCGCCGATTAGAGCTATCGCCCAAGAGAGGGATGTCCCTCTGATCGCCGGCGCTATCCTCAGAATTAGGTAGACCCCAGCGTTGACCATCGTGCTGGAGTGGAGGAGCGCCGAGACAGGCGTGGGGGCCACCATGGCACCCAGTAGCCAGCTGTGGAATGGAAACTGAGCAGACTTCGTGAATGCCGCCAGCGCCATGAGGCCGAATCCGATGAGCAGGAGGGACGTTGGCTGCGCGACTAGAAGCCTGTCCATGGCGATGCTGTCTGCAGCGTAGTGGCCCACGTACATAGCCGCCACGAAGGCTACGCCGCCGACGAGGCTCATCCAGAGGGCTTTCTGCGCGTTGCCCTCGGCCTGCTCCGTGGCGTCGTGCCTTATCAGTTCGTAGCAGCATAGGGTCGTGACCTCCCAGAAGAAGTAGAGCCAGTAGACGCTGTTGGAGACGACTAGGCCGTTCATCGCGCCGAGTAGGAGGAGCATGAAGAGGAAGAACCTTCCCTGCCTGCTCTTGGAGAGTCCTAGGTGATCCTCGTGCTCCCCCATATAGCTGATGGCGTAGATGCAGACGAGGGGTCCCACGATATTGATGATGATCCCTAGGAGGACGGAGAGCCTGTCGACCACGATGACGGGCTCCGTATGGTGCCCCCAACCCATTAACTCGAAGTAGGCCATTGGGAGCGCTTGGAGGACGGTTAATCCCATAACGAGCGGGTTACGTTTCTTAATTCCTACGTACAGGAAATAACCGAGGAGGAGGAAGTCCATAAGAAGCACCGCCGTCTGGCAGAGCGGGGGCGGTGTCATGATGAATCTTTCCCCGTACAGAAGCCCGAGAGATGACGCCCCTAGCACTATGGCGGTCAACGCGACCAGCCAGTCCCTGACTCTATTGTCTCCCAGCAGGAGACATGCGAATCCGGACAGCGGAGGCAGAATAATCGCAGTGGCTAAGAAGACATTTTGATACGTCTTAACAACACCTCTCTGGTCCCATTGTATGTACGACTATGAGAAAATAATTACTGAATATAAACCCTCCATGGATAGTATATATCATATCAGACGCATGCCCTTCTCATTTTATTTAAACCTATTGGGTTCACCGGATTCCCTCACAGTTGGGATTCATTAGAATATCCCTTTTACATATAAAAATGGAGGATGGATGCTCTCCTCCTCTAGGCCTTGTCTGGTGCTCTCACGCCTTTGAAGCTCGATGTTTGCTCCCTCTTATATGGGTCGTAGACATCTTTCTCCTCGTACTTGTCGAGGTCGATGATCTTGACTTTGCTCCTGATCTTCCTCTTCATGCCGTACTCGTCGAATATGTGCAGAGCTCCTATGTTCTCTTGGTCCTCCTCGGGTATGAAGACCGCCAGGCCCTTCTCGGGGCCACCGCAGAGGGAGAAGAGCACTGCGCTGAGCTTGCCATTCTGGTCACTGCTCTTGTTTACTGTTATGGCCTGCATCTGCTGGGCATTGCGGGTCTCTAGGATCATCTCTACTATCTCCTCGACCTGCACTGCCTCGATCTCCCGCTCGCTGATGATCTCCTGTAGCTTTATCGGTTTTGTCTCAGCATTCGTGGGCTGGGACATTTCTGCCTTCAACTTAATGATCCGTCGCTTCTCGACCTCCTTCTCCACGAGGCGTGGAAGTAGCCTGCCGTCCGTCTCACCTATCTTAAGGGCGAGTCTGAGCCTCTCCGCCTCGTCTGGACAGAGCCCCTCTACGAGGTCGATGATGCTTTTAGTGTAGTCCAGAAGCTTCTCAAAAAGCCTGTTAAACCTGCGGTCAATCTCTTCGTCGCCGATATTCGGACTGAAGTGTACCATGTCCTGTCCCTTTTCATTTGCCACTTTCATTACACCCTCATCGGAGGCTCAGGCTCTAAGCCCATCCCCTTCTCTCGCATTCCTTGGACACTAGCCGGGCCAGTACCTTGCTGTCGTTTTCGGCGATGTTGTGAGCGAGTTTCCACTTGGCCCCGACTTCATGGACAGTACTGTCGACCTCGTTGCAGAGGTACTTCACGTAGTCTAGCAGCTGCCAGTATAGCTTCTTGTACTCGCTGTCGATAGCCAACTGGGCCTGGGCGCGAATTATTTGCTCCTCATCGCTGACGTCCTGGAACTCCTCCAACGCTTGGAGGACCCGTTGGGCGTACATCAGGGAGGGGCCCCCTCCCATGAGCACAGCTATCCACGCGGCCTCGATGATCTCCTGATTCGTCGCTCCTAGCTGAAGGGCGCTCTTGACGTGGGTTGCGATGCACCATTCGCATCGGGCGTAGATCGAGAGCGAGATGGCGGTCAGCTCCTTGTGTCTAGGGCTCAGGGCTCCCTCCTGCCCGTAGAGCGATGTGAAGTAGTTCCATGCCTTCATCTGGTCAGGTGACACCTGGTTGATCTTTAGGAGGTTCGAAGCGACCTCCTCAAATTTTACGGACATTATTCCCATTTCTCATATTCCTCCTTTCAGTTCTCCTGGGGTTCATTCCATCCCCGCTTCTGGCACTCCTTCGTGGTGAGGAGTGAAAGGACGTTGCCGTCCGTCTCCGCTATATTTACCGCGAGTCTCCTCCTGTCCAGGTCGTTATCGCAGGTGGAGTCGGCCTCGTTGCAAATGTACTTCACGTATTCGAGAAGGCGCTCGTGGAGCTTCTTGTACTCGTTCATTAACTCCAGCTGAACCTGCTCGGTTAGCACCTCGTCATCGTCATCGATCTCGCTGTACTCCTCGAGGACATGGACAGCCCACTGGGCGTACCTGAGCACGGGGTCGCCTCCCATGAGGACTGAGATCCACGCGGCCTCCACGATCTCCTGCTTCGCAGCCCCCATATCGAGGGCCTTCATGATATGGGACCTGATACACCAGTCGCACTTTGTTGCGATCGCGAGTGAGACTGCTATTAGCTCTTTCCTTCGCGGGCTCAGAGCACCATCGGCGCCCGTCTTCTCTATGAATGAATTCCAAGCCGTCATGTAATCGGGTGAGATATCCTTCATCCCCTCCCCCGCCACGAAGTCCTTGAATTGGTTATCCATCGTTCCCATCCCATATTCACCTCATCATTCTCGAGATACTAACACGTAAACCTCAGCATATACTTTGTTCATATATTGTTAATATGAATATATACAAAATTACTCATAGCCCCTCTTCATTAATGCACGCACGCATAGTATATACTTAATACCGCAATAGGGGTTGACAGGGGATGAATATATAAGTACGCTAACACCCGTATATATGAAAATAGATGGATTTCAGGAAAATCATGGCTCTGGGCAAATCCTCTCTTGTCATGACTCTCCCCAAAGAATGGTTAAAGTTGAATAACCTGGAACGAGGAGATAATGTATCAGTATATGTGCAGAGCGACTGTTCTCTGATGGTCCACCCCGCCAACACAATAGTTGAGACGCGGAAGGAGATTACCTTGATGATCAATGTAGATGAGTCAGGTGATTCCATAATCCGGAGCATCATCGGATGCTATCTGAACGGCTATAGTACGATTAAGGTGCGATCAAGGAATATCTTCAACGTCGAGCAGAACCTCGCCATACGAAGTATCGTGAGATCCCTTTACATGAGGATCATCAAATCCTCTGCGGACCAGGCTGACCTCCAGACCCTCATGGACGAGTCAATGGCTTCCGTCTACTCGGGCATCGAGAGGATGCATATCATCACAGCCTCCATGTGCCAGGACGTCCTCAAGTCGATGAAGGAATGGGACGAGGACCTAGCGAAATCAGTGGTCTCCCTTGAGGAAGACGTTGACCAGTTCATGTACTTCCTCCTCAGACTGATACGGAGCTCAGCCCTCAGCCCCTCACTGGCTAATCAACTTGGACTCGACATGGTCGACTGTCTCGACTGTCAGACCCTCGTACACCGGATCGAGCATGTGGCAGATCACACCGCCAACATTGCGAACAGTCTCATCTATCTTTTACAGGAGAAGCTGTTCATGCCTAAGGACGTCTTCCCTGTGCTGGTTAAATCCGCGGAGATTGCCTTTGATCTCTACGATAGGGCGGTACAATCCTTCCTCTCTACGCAAGTGGATAAGACGAATGACATAATCGACGGGCAGAAGGATATCGAACGACTTGGTGACGATATAACTCCACTGCCCTTCCATGGTGAAAGAGAGGAGAAGAATGTCCTCTGCCACATCTGCATCATACGGGACAGCATAAAAAGGGTAAGCGAGTACGCCGCTGACATCGCGGAGCTGACCATCGATAGATCGTACAAGGTCCGGGGTTCTAATCTCACTAAAACCTTAGATCATTCATAGACTTACGAGCAGGCGGATTATATAATTCCTAGAAGTTTAATGGGAGAGCCGTCCTCCTTCATCCTTCCTCCAGATGGTGTGGTATGGATTCTCCAAATAAAAATTGAATCATTAAGTCTGCGCACATAATGTACAAACGTGTTTTTAATTTAACACATTAAATCTGTACGTTTTCTAAGACCAAACCTTTAATAGAGCAGTACATTTATTCGGTACTACTCGGTAACTAGAATTGGCCGATTATTGGACTCGGAGTGACATAAATGGCTGAGATGATTGAGCAGGTCCTTGAGAGGAGCATCGGGAAGACCGTCCTGATCAAGCTTAGGGGCGGCAGGACGCTGCGAGGTCTCCTAGAGGGATACGACCAGCACGTCAACCTAGTATTGAAGGACGCTGAGGAGATCAGCAACCCGGAACAGACGGAACATATCGGCACCATCGTTCTGCGTGGCGACAACGTCATCATGATCTCCCCGCCTCCTTAGTGGCGAAAACGGGGTTATAGTCGGATGCCTACAAAACATGCAATTCACCATGGAAAGCGAATCCACGTCAGATGCAGGCGCTGCGGGCGCAGGGCTTACCATTTGAGGCAGAGGACCTGTGCCGCATGTGGATACGGGGCATCACCCAAGCTCAGGCGTAACTCCTGGGCCACGAAGAAGCTGAATCGTTCCACGAGATTAGCTTAAACTACTCTTTATAGCTGTCCGCTATCCTGAGTGTAGTTTTAAACATAACCGTACTACCGAATATTGTGAATAATGTCGTTTTGAGAAGGAAATGAGGTTCAAGAATCTAGGGATTTACTCTACTGAATATTGGGATCTTATTCCCTTCATGCACATTTCTTATATCACTCCGGATGCATTGAGACGAAAGAGGGGTTTGCACGTCTAAATGGCAGCCTTGGATGAGAAACCTGAACTAGGAGAAGCCCCTGAAAAAGGGAATGAGCCCAAGACCCTTACGATCGAGGCTGAGATCTGCTTCAAATGTGGAGTCTGCTGCGTTATCAGAGATCACTCATGCCATGCGCAGCATGCCATCCATTTCAATCCCAAACATACCTACGTTTACGACTGTCTCGGGTCAGGGGACCCAGCAGGGAATTCGAATATCTGGCTATGCGTCTCATGCCATAAATGCGAGGAACTCTGCCCATACGAGGTGTCTCCGGTCCACATCATAGAGTCATTGAAAGCTCAATCTTTCGAGGAGGGTCGAGCCCACCCCCTGATAGTGGGCGAGATAAAGCAGATAGTATCGACGGGATATGCCTTCCCCCTAACCGGATCTTCATCGAGGCAGCGGGAGAAGTTAGGGCTGGAGGCCCTAACCCAGAGGTCAGAGGAGGACCTGAGACGAATCTCTGAGAAGACCGGCCTTGTAGCGAAGCTGCAGAGATACGAGGTGGAGGAGACATGAGATTCTCCCTTTTCCTTGGATGTTTCATTCCCGTGAGGCTGCCCCACATTGAAAAGGTGGCAAGGAGCGTACTTGGTGAAATTGGAGTAGAGCTTCAGGACATAGGCGGATTTACCTGCTGCCCAGAGCCCGTGGGGTTCCATATCAACGATAGACTCACGGCGACAGCCATAGCCGCCAGGAACATCGCCCTTGCAGAGGAGCAGGGGAATGACATAATCACCCTGTGCAACGGCTGCACGTATGTTCTGAAGCAGGTCAACGAGGAGCTTAAGCGGGATTCAGAGCTAAGAGATAAGGTAAACGAGGTGCTTTCCGAGACCGACCACGAGTACCGAGGAACGATAGACGTGAAGCACTTCGCCCAGGTCCTGAATGAGGACATCGGCCTTGACCGATTAGCGAAGAAGGTAGAGAGGCCTCTATCGGGCCTGTCGGTGGCCGGTCACACGGGATGCCACATTCTCAGCCCCCCCGATGTCATGAAGTTCGACGACCCTTATGACCCCGTTGTACTCGACAACATGGTAGCCGCGCTCGGGGCCGAGCCTGCCGACTTCTCCATGAAGACGATCTGCTGCGGGTGGACCCTAACCAACTACGGTGAGCGGCAGTCTGCCAATCAGCTCGTAGGAGCCAAGCTGCAGGCGATGGAAATCGCAGGATCTGACTGCATAAGCGTAATCTGCCCCCAGTGTTTCTATCAGTTTGATACGGGTCAGATGATGGCGACGAGGAGCCTTAAACTGGATCTCAAGCTGCCTGTGTTATTCTACCTTCAGCTGCTTGGGCTGAGCATGGGCTACAGCCTCGAAGATGTCCACTACGGGATGCACCGCGTGAAGAGTCAGGGATTCGAGGAGAAGGTGGGGAGGATTCTGGCATGAAGGTCTCCACCACATGCATCTACTGCGGCGTGGGCTGCATCCTCGACCTCAAGGTTAGAGACGGGAAGGTTGTGCGTGTCCTCCCAAACGAGGGTGGCCCTGGGGCGGGCAAACTCTGCATCAAAGGCTGGAGTGCCCACGAGTTCATCCACCATCCGGACAGGCTGACGAAGCCGCTGATCAAGGACGGGGATTGGTTCAGGGAGGCTGAGTGGGACGAGGCGCTGAAGCTCGTCGCCGACAACCTGAGGCAAGCAAAGGAGGCGCATGGCGCCGACTCCCTGGCGTTCCTGTCTTCTGCGAAGGCTACCAACGAGGAGAACTACCTCATGCAGAAGCTTGCGCGGGCGGCCATCGGCACCAACAACGTAGACCACTGCGCGCGGCTCTGCCATGCCAGCACTGTGACTGGGCTTGTCTCGTCCTTCGGGAGCGGGGCGATGACCAACTCCCAGGAGGACGTAGGGGAATCTGACGTCATCTTCATCATAGGCTCCAACACGTCAGAGCAGCATCCCCTTATAGCCCGGAGGATGATTAAGGCCATCAAGCGAGGAGCGAAGCTTATCGTCGCAGATCCCAGGGCCATCAAGCTCGTGGACTACGCAACCATCTATCTCCCACATAGGCCTGGCACGGATGTCCCCCTCTTGAACGCGATGATGAACGTAATCATAGACGAGGGCCTCCAAGACGAGGAGTTCATCGCCACAAGAACAGAGGGATTCGAGTCCCTGAAGGAGACCGTCGCGGCATACACCCCGGAGAGCGTCGAGGATGTAACCGGCGTCCCCGCAGAGGACATCAGGGAGGCCGCGAGGCTGTACGGCGAGGCGGAGAACGCCTCCCTCTTCTTCTCGATGGGGATCACACAGCACACGACGGGCGTCGATAACGTCGTCTCGACAGCAAATTTGGCGATGCTCACCGGAAACGTGGGCCGGGAAGGGACGGGCGTGAACCCCCTGAGGGGGCAGAACAACGTGCAGGGGGCATGTGATATGGGTGCGCTGCCCGACTACCTCCCCGGCTACGGAAAGGTCACGGACGAAGCCACGCGTAAGAGGTACGAGGAGAGCTGGAACGTAGAACTCCCTCCCGAGGAGGGCCTCACCGTCGTGGAGATGATGAACGCCTGCGGGGGAGACATAAGGGCGATGTTTGTCATGGGCGAGAATCCCCTGATCTCTGACCCCGACGTGAACCATGTTAGAGAGCAGCTTGGTAAACTCGACTTCCTGGTGGTCTCCGATTTGTTCCTGAGCGAGACTGCCGAGATGGCCGATGTTGTTCTTCCCGTCGCGAGCTTCGCCGAGAAGGACGGCACGTTCACCGCCACCGACAGGAGGGTGCAGAGGGTGAAGAAGGCAATAGAGCCCCTGGGTGATAGCAGGCCCGACTGGCAGGTCCTGTGCCAGATTGCCGATCTGCTCGGCTACCCCATGGAGTATGATTCGCCGGGGGAAATCATGGATGAGATAGCAGGTTTAGCCCCCATCTATGGCGGGATCTCGCATCGAAGGCTTGAGGAAGAGGACCTGAGATGGCCCTGCACTGCCCCCGATCACCCTGGCACGAGGATACTCCACCAGGGCAAGTTCTCCCGTGGGCTGGGACTATTCCAGAGTGTCGAATACAGACCACCTGCGGAGGAGCCGGACAAGTCTTATCCCTACATCCTCACTACGGGGAGGCTCCTGTTCCATTGGCACACGGGAACAATGACCAGGAGATCCAGTACGTTGACAGACCAGGTAAATGAGGCATTCATGGAGATCAGCCTCAAGGATGCCGCAGACCTAGGAGTTGATGATGGAGACATGGTGAGGGTGAGTAGCAGGAGGGGGGAGATCAAACTAAAAGCCGATGTGACGGATAGGATCAAGGACGGAGTCGTCTTCATCCCATTCCACTTCTCGGAGGCAGCCGCCAACGTACTAACGAACCCAGCCCTCGATCCCCAAGCAAAGATACCCGAGTTCAAGGTCTGTGCGGTTCAGATAGAGCGAGTAGAGGCTTAAAATAGGGCAGGCATGGTTAAGGAAGACCGTAGTTGATGCAGGGAGAATGAGGGTGCAAATCCGGAGGGACGTGCTCAGGTCCATATTGGCATGGGCCGGGGAGCGCCATCCCAATGAGATCGTCCTCCTGCTTCGTGGTCAGGTGGATAAAGAGGTAGCACGAGTTGACGAGTTCCTCTTCCCCCCCCACGCGTCAGGTGGCAGGAGCTTCGCCCAGTTCCCCGCACACATGCTTCCCATAGACTTCTCGGTCATAGGAACCATCCACTCCCACCCCGCAGGGTCGCCGATGCCATCTCCAACAGACCTCAACAAGTTCTACGGGAAGGTGATGATGATCCTAGCTTACCCGTACCGGGAGGACTGCGTAAGAGCCTACGACCGCCAGGGTGAACCTCTAAAGATTGATTTGATCGCCTGAGGGGTTGGAAAAGCTTCAATATCCCGAAGCCCATTGGGGAATGGGAACATATCATTGTGGCCGGAGAGGCTCCTACAGGTTTCGCAGGCGATAAGGGATTCAGTCGACGACTCGAGGCTAGACTCATTCTTCAACCTGGCTCGACTCAGCGAACCTAGGAATCTCGAAATTGACGAATACAACGCCGAACTGTCACGGGTGCTTCATTCACTCGTCGCTTGTGCCGTGGACCTCTTCCAGCTTTCAGGGAACCTATCGGTAGCTTTGAATGGAGGGCTGAGGGCTGACATCAACGATGTGCATGATAAGGTGAATGGTCTCGTCGGCCTGTTCTCGCCATCATTGAAATCCTCAAGACCTCATCAGACTGGGGAGGCCGCCCTCAGCCAGCTTCTGGCCCTCGACTTCGCCGTCATCGCGAGGCTATCGGACCTATGCACCGCAGCAACCAGGCTTAGCATGGCCGTGGAGGAGGAGGACCAAGACGGCGTCTCAGGGTTAATTGGGTGGGTAGGCTCCATCACGTCGAATGTTGAGGTCCTATGGGGGTTGAGACCTCAACACATGCTTGGGGGCGGTGGCCTCGGGGAGGTCATTCCAGAGGAGGTAGGGTCCCATGACTTCGAGGCGGGCCTACACCTCGTCGAGCTGAGGTTGCTGAAGTTGGATGACAAGCCCGTCTACCTCAGGGAGCTATCGATGATCGTCCACGCCGTGATGGAGGAGGTCAGGGGCTCAAGGGATCGGATGTCCCTGAACGAGTTCTTCGACCGCCTCAGCTGCGTCTCCCTCTTCCTCAGCATCGGCTTCAAGGACGTGATGTTCTGCTTCGCCGAGCTCCTCGAGAGGGGCTGGACCGGGGGGATCAAGGACGTAGGTGAGAGGCAGATGCTGGAGATAAGGCAGCCCGACCTGGGACGCCTGGACTCCAAGCTCAAAGATGCGTTTCTCGGTACTGAAGTAACTACGAAGAAAGTCATGGAGAGGCTGGACTTGGACTATTTCACATCTCTCCACGTCATCAAAGAGACGGAGAGGAGTGGGGAACTCGAGTTCGCAGAGTTCGAGGCCGGACCTCTCTGGAGATGGAGGGAGGCCTGAGGCAGGTTGAAGTCCAAGGAGCGTGGAGGCACGAAAACCAGCTCGTTTGGAGTCTCCAAGAGGGAGAGCCACGACTCCTCGGACTTTTACTCCCGGAAGCTGTATGAGGGCAGGAGAGAAGATGCCTCGACTGATCAAGAGAATCCTATAGACGAGAGCCTACTAGACACGGTCCAGTGCGTCGACAGCCGCGACATGTCCATCCTCCCAGACGAAAGCGTCCATCTCATGGTCACCTCACCCCCGTACAACGTGGGGAAGGACTACGACCAGGACCTTGGCCTCGCGGAGTACAGGGCCCTGCTGAGGGATGTCTGTCAGGAGGTTTACAGGAAGCTCGTCGTCGGGGGGAGGGCATGCGTCAACGTGGCGAACTTGGGGAGGCGCCCCTACATCCCCCTCCACAGCTACATCATAGCGGACATGCTCGAGATCGGCTTCCTGATGAGGGGTGAGGTCATCTGGGACAAGGCTGCGAGCGCCGGTTCCTCCACGGCCTGGGGGAGCTGGAAGTCAGCCACAAACCCCGTCATGAGGGACGTTCACGAGTACATCCTTGTCTTTTCGAAGGGCTCCATGGGGAGGAGCGGCGAGGGGAGGACCAGCACCATCACCCGGGACGAGTTCCTTGAATACACGAAGAGCATCTGGGGCTTCCCCGCCGAGTCTGCGACCCGTGTCGGCCATCCCGCCCCCTTCCCCGAGGAGCTCCCCCGTCGGCTCATCCAGCTCTACACGTTCGAAGGCGACATCGTTCTGGACCCCTTCTGTGGCAGCGGGACAACATGTGTTGCCGCCCTGAAGTCTAAAAGACACTACATCGGCTTCGACAACAGTGAAGAATACGTGAAACTCTCACGGGAGCGGATTAGACAGACCCTCGGACAATAGCTTGTTCTCATGAGTCAGGTCGTCTCCAGTTTCTTCTGCTGGAACCTCTTATACCATGTCTCCACGATCTCAGCGTTAACATAGTTCCTATGATGCCTGAAACCCCCCTTGAAGCCATGAGGTATATGGAGTACTTCATGGATCAGGGTCCTGTCCTGATCATCCAGTGTGAGGTTGTCAAACCTCTCCGCGATTATCTCGATGATGTACTTGGCGTCGGTTCCCATGGCGTCCTGCCAGATCCTGCTCAGCCCGTGGATCCTCGCGATGGTCCTCGCGGCCTTCGATCCCCTGCTCCGCACGCAGTAGACAGACTCAGGACGGACGTGATCGAATCTGAGGAGTTCGATGATGTGGTCCATACGCTCCTTGATGTCGGGCGCGGGAAAGTACTCGATCATCTCTCACCACATGAAGGTAAGTGTATGTAGGTTCGATGTGTTTTTAGGATTATCGAGTCTGGAGAACACTTAAAAGAATGGATGGATAATCCATCCATATAAGCGGTGGGTTTGATAGCTCTGAACCAGACAAAGAAGATAAGCGTAATAGTCATGATGACGGCGGCCTGCATCGGCAGCAACTACGCCATGCTGGGCGTTTTAAACGTGAAGTTCATGGACGTCATCGTCTTCATCACGGGCCTCGCCTTCGGGAGCAGTATGGGGATGGCTGTAGGCTTCCTCTCGTGGGCGATCTACGGCTTGATTAACCCCTACGGCGTCGTACTGCCCATATTGGTCGCAACCGCGACCATGGAATCTGTTTACGGCCTCGTCGGCGGATTGTTGGGGCGACAAGGGGGAAAAATTATCCACAGCAACCCCGTAGTCGCAGGCGTTCAGTACGCCATTGTGGGGCTGGTCCTGACCCTTACATACGACCTGGTCACGAACGTTGTCTTCGCCGTCACTTTCGGTATTAACTTGAGTGTCGCCCTGATTGGGGGGATCCCCTTCACCATGGCCCACACCCTCTCGAACGTAGGCCTCTTCTTCGTCGTAGTTCTACCCGCAATCAAAGGGATACACCGCTTGATCCCGGAGTTGAATGTAAATGTCTGAAAGGAATAGTATCTGGATGTGGGCCTCGGCGGCCCTGTTATGCACGACCATCTTAGCGGGCTACATGGCCCTGAACTCGCAGAGCAAGGTAGTCGGCCTTCAGGCTGACTATGACGCCCTCATGGAGAGGGTTGAGTCGATGCAGGGGAGTCTGGAGGACTTCACGATACTCATCGATATGAGGATTGACTACGGCGAGGGTAACATCGTCTGGTACAACTCCACCCGTGTTCCCCTGAACGCTAAGCTCCTAGAGGTCACCGAGATCATAGCGTCCGTGGACTATACCCTAAGCGATTACGGCGCTATCGTTAATGAGATCGGCGAGGTTGGCGGAGACGAAGGCTTCTTCTGGCTCTGGTACACCTACGAGGAAGATGGCTGGCAGCTGGGGATGGCTGGCGCCGACACATGGAGCCTGAAAGAAGGAGACATCGTGGCTTGGGAGTACACGAACGTTTTCCCTTTTTAACGTGAATGGAGAAGCCTCTACTCGAAAAGAGCCACTCAGCTTACTAAGGAGGGCTCTTCCGTTCTCTCGTCTTCCCCCATGGAGGGGAGCGCTTTGATAGCGGTGATCATGACAGGGGCGACCAGCGCGAAGATTATGGCGTTTGTGACTGTGTGGATGATGGGTGGATACGGTAGGAACAGCGGTATGAACGTGTAGATGATGGACTGCCAGATCGTCGTGAAGGCTGGATACGCGAGGGCGAAGCCAACGCTGGACATGATATCATAGACGAACGTGAGTATCAGCCCCACGACGGCCAAAGTTAAGGTGAACCGCCTTTCCCGCCCGGGCTTGGTGAACTTGGTCGTGTAGGCTCCACCTACGCCGAACATCCCTCCTAGGAGAGCCATTACGACGAGGAGAATCGGTGATGTGCTGAAGAGCCAAACGGCTGGATGGGCGAAGGGGGAGGGGATCAGCATGTAGATGGTGAGGGCGATGACTCCAACCGATCCACCGACGAGGGCTCCGAAGCAGTACCCCGTGATGAAGATGAGCACGGTCATGAACTCGACGACTCCCGGAAGCGATGCAAGTGCGAGGCCCTTCGAGTAGGCCACAAGGATGCTTACAGCGGACATAATAGCGATAAGTGAGGCTTTTCTTGAGCCTAACGAGGTCATGTTGGATGGATGATCCAACCGATTTTTTAAAAGGGTTTCCCACCTCTTAAGAGATCAGAACCAATGAGTACGGAGGGATAGCATGATGGAACCCCTGAAAGCACTGAAGCTGGTCACTGACGTGGACGTCGTGGGCAGGACCCCTGCTTTCCTTGAAGCTCACGTTCTAAAGGCCTTGGAGCTCATCGGAGCGGGATCAATAGGACGGGGGCAGCTCGCTAAAGAGCTTAGACTCGGAGAGGGAACCATCCGCACCCTCATCGGTCGATTGAAGGGTCTGGGGCTCCTGTCCACATCTAGGGGGGGAATGGCTCTCACCGAGTCTGGTCGTGAAATCCTTTCAGGACTCCATGAACTTCTCATGTCTGCTGATGTCCCCGAGACGACCATGACAGTTGACTCCAGGAATCACGCAGTTCTCGTATACGGTGCAGCCAGTGTCGTGAGGAAGGGGATAGAGCAGAGGGATGTGGCTCTCATGGCTGGGGCGAAAGGCGCAACCACGCTAGTCCGTGAGGGGGGGAGGCTCTTTATGCCAGGTATGGAGGACCCATTGGATCCCAAGGTTATTGAGCACATCGAGGATGCCATGAATCCTGCTAATGGCGATGTGGTGATCATCGGTTCATCGGATGACGCCTTCCTTGCAGAGATTGGCGCCAAGTCAGCGGCGCTTAAACTGCTTGAATTGTGACAGACTGGTTCTCCACTGTCTCGGACTCCTTTAACGACAAGTCCGTGATACTTTATCCAGAGATGGACAGAGCTTGAAGTTTAGAACCTACCTGATAACCGGTATCAGAAAGATAACGCGGCGTCGGTTGTCAGAAGCAGGTCGTTGAGGGTAATAGGTCCCACGGGTAGGGCCTTGTCGTAAAAATCCCTCCAGTTTAAACCGTAAAGGCTGCAGCTCTCCTCGCAGACGAGGAGCTTCACGCCTGCCTCAACGGCCTCAATCATGACGTCTCTCAGGGAAGGCATGTCTCCGACCTGTATCTTCTCGGCCTCCCCTTTCTTCACAACGATTATCCCCTCGCCAACGAAGAAGAGATAGGCCTCGACATCGGTGGAGACGGCCGTCATAGCGAGTATGAAGGGGGCGTAGAGCCTCTCAGGGGAATCTACTCCGCTAGTCTGAACGTATAGTATCTTCTCCTTCTTTTCCCCTTCATTTGCACTCATATCTGTTCTACCTGAGAAGTTATCTGGAGTCCCAGCGTCTTGATTATCTAATTTTTTATGAATGTGATAAGGAAATCGTGTCCATTCTAGAATTTAATCAGTGAATGGTATCTTAGAAAAATTGGCTTTGGAGTAGTAACCTCCGGGAGTGATCATTCCAGGAACAGCGGGGGTAGTAACCGGCTGTAGTAGTCGTCCATGAAAATGAAGTCGTGTCTCTCCAGTATTCTGATGAAATCGCGGAGTAGTTCATCATCGGTTAGCCCCATGTACGGGTTGATGTAGAACGTTTTCAGCTCGGTGTATGTGGCGAGTTTTCTGTAGTCCTCTATTGCCCGGCTCAGATGGGGTTCATCTGTGGTGACCCCATCGCTTCCTATGAAGGCTGCCCTCGACGCAAGCTCGGTCATCCAGGGCTGCAGGGAGTTCATGACATACCTGACAGGGATGCTCGCCTCCTGCTGCACCTCGTCAAGCAGCTGCGCCGCCCAGGCCTCCTCCAGTGCGTTCTTGCACCTGTCGAGGCGGTCGATGGCGAATCCGTCTATTGTCGGGAACCTCCTGGTCAGGTCCAGCATCCCCTCCTTGAGGTGCCGGTACCAGGACTTGGAGGGGTCAAGGGTCATGAGGCTCCACCAGTCGTCCGACTCTGTGACGCTGTCCTCCCACCTTTCGGATATGGACACGTGGCTCTCCGTGAGGTCGACGTAGAGGATGTTTCGGAAGCCCAGCTCCTTGAACTCTCCTAGCTTGCGGGTCACCTCTAGGTCGGATGTCTGGTAGCTGAAGTAGTCACCCCATATCGTGAAGTCCGGGAAGACGTAGTTCCACCTCCAGACCCTGAACTCCGACTCGTCCATGTACGGCTCGAATGTCTGCAGAGAGTCCGAGGAGATGTGGGTTATGAACATCACAGTCTTCTCGGGGAGAGCCCGGGGGAGGAGCGCTGAAACGTTATGAACTGAGCTTATCCGCAGAATCCCATTATCCACGTTCCAGTCTCCCTCCTCCAGCGAAAAGGTGAGGGCCTCACCTACTTCATTCTCGACGGTCACTGTGACCTTGGTGATCTGGTTTGGCCCTAGCGTTGGTGGAGGCTGCTCTATATGCGGTCTCTCCGGGATGGGCCCCACGATGACGGCCTGGCCCATCTCGTTGCTGGTCCACTTCACGGTCATTCCGACGCTAACGTCATCCAGACATAACTCGTCGCAGAGAAGGGCTCTAATTGTCATGTTCCGCCTGCGTGAGTAGTAGTATGTTATCTTCACAGGATGGCTGCCATTTGGATCGATCTCAACCACCGTTCCATCGTAGACTCTATCTGAAGCAAAAGTCAGTGGAATCATGAGTATATTAGTGGCTATAAAAAGTAATGCCAGCATATGACGTCTGTTCATGACTCCCTATTGAAGTTGACTTTTTAATTATTAATTATGGATTGAGGAAATCTATTGAAATAGGCGATATATTCATGACTGTATAAAATAAAGAGGTTTTTAGCTGATTTATATTCATATTTATTTTTTATTGAATTATGAATTATAAGCTTGTTGATGATTATTCTCGACATTTCATGTAATTGGAAAAAAATCCAGTAAAAAACTGAATGCATTAGTTATAGATGACAACATGATCTTTAATGGAGTGGAAAATGTGCATGTAGGTACTATCTATCATAACTTCTCATTACCGATAATTAGGGATAATAATTTAGCTGGATGTTAAACAAGAGCCGTTATAAACATTCAAGCGAAAAGGACTCCTCCCTCCCCAGTTTGGATTCCATCTCCCTGTTCGTAATGGGATCTAGGTGTGGGGGTAAACGCCTAATATATCGAAACACTGACTCTGATCGACATGTACCACTTCGCATACGGCTCGAACCTGTCCTCCAAGTTCCTCAGGAGGCACTGCCCCAGCGCAGTGTTCGTCATGAGGGCGACCTTACCCAATTTCCGCGTGGAGTTCCGATTCTACTCCACGTCGAGGAAGGGGGGCATAAGCTCCATCGTCCCCTACCCCAGCAAGCTCACCCGGGGAGTCATCTTCGAGGTCTCCGAGGAGGATATGCAGAGGCTCGACGAGCTGGAGAGCGTCCCCGAAGGGCTCTACGTCAGGGAGAGGGTCCTCGTGTTGGGCGAGGACAAGGCGTATCACAAGGCCGATCTGTACCGTGTCGTCAACCCTGAGGGGCCTTTTACGCCCGCTAGGAGCTATGTCGAGCTGATGGTGGAGGGCGCCGAGGAGCACGGCCTCGACCCTGAGTATATAGAGAACCTGAGGAGCCTTCTCGGCTCTCTCAAGTGATCCCTAGTCGGCCTCGTAGACGACCTCGCCACCGACCATGGTCACCAGCACCTTGGTCTGGAGGATCTCCTCAGGGTCGACTGTGAGGATGTCCCTATCCAGGACCACGAAGTCTGCCAGCTTCCCGGGCTCAATGGAGCCCTTCTCGTCCTCGGTTCCCTCCAGGAAGGCCGCGTTGATCGTGTAGGCCCTGATCGAGTCCATCACGGAGATGGCCTCCTCCTCGGCGAGGTATTTCCCATCGGACGACCTGCGGGTTGCACAGCCGTAGATCCCAGTCAGGGCCCAGTTCCTGCCGAAGCCATCGCTGTTACCACCCGCCACGATGCCGTGCTCCTTGAAGCTCCTCATCGGGTAGTAGCCCTTCAGCCGGTCAGCCCCGAGGGCGTCGTAGTGGCTGTCACCGATGGGATGGCAGAACCCGATCGAGGCGGAGACTGCCACACCCAGTCTCTTCATCCGGTCCAGCTGGTCAGGCCTGACGTACCCGGCGTGCTCAATCCTGTGGCGGTGGTCCTTCCACTCCATGCTCTTGACCGCCTCCTCCACGGAGTTGAGGGCGATGTCGATAGCCCAGTCGCCGATGGCGTGGATGCAGGCCCTCAAGTGGGCATTGTGGCACCTGACGGTCTCCTCGGTGAGGTCCTCCTGGGTCACCCTCACTATACCGTAGTTCTCAGGGTCGTTCGCATACGGTTCAGTCAACGCAGCTGTGAGGGAGCCCATGGCGCCGTCCACGCCGATCTTCACACCCACGACATAGAGCTTATCTCCCCAGCCGAAGCCCGTCCTGATACCCTGCCTCGCCAGGTCATCTGTGGCGTATCCTCCATAGGGGGTCATGCCGTCTAGCATAAGGCCGACTCTCATGCGGAGCCCACCTGTCTTCAGGAGCTCTTGATAGGCCAGGGCTGCTGGCGCCTTGATGTGGGCCTCGTGCATCGTGGTTATTCCCCAGCTCAGGAGCATCTCCTCAACCCGGGGCCACAGTTCCACCATGATCTTCGTCGATTCCTCCGGACCTGGGGATGGGATCTTCCCCCTCACCATGTTCATCGCCGCGATCTCGTCGAGTCGCCCCGTGGGCTCTCCCTGCTCATCCTTCTCGATGTGGCCTCCCGAGGGCTGAGGGGTATCCTTGGAGATGCCAGCGATGCTGAGGGCAAGGCTGTTCGCAACGGCGTTGTGACCCCCCGCCCGCCCCAGGTAGATTGGATGCTTCGACGAAGCCTTGTCCAGGTCGTATCTGTTAGGCCAACGCCGGTCCTCGAGTTTGGTCTCGTCGAACCAGCTGCCCACGACCCATTCTCCCTCATCCTTCTCCCCTGCTTTGGCCTTGAGGGCCTCCACGATATCGTTAATCGTCATTACAGGGGGCGATCTGCAGTCCACGTAATCGGCCTGCAGTCCTCTTCTTATGCAGTGCTCGTGGCTGTCGATGAAACCAGGGAGCACGGTCTTCCCTTTGAGGTCGATTTTCCTTGCTTTCGACGAGGCTAGGCTCTGGATCTCCTCGTTGGTACCTGCCTTGAGTATCCTTCCATCTTTTATCGCAATGGCCTCGAAGATGGAGTCGTCCTCGTCCACGGTGACCACCTTCCCATTTAACAGAACGACGTCGGCCCCTATCTCGTCCAAGATTGATCGATCTGACATCACAAACACGTTTCATCAGTATTCCATTTTCTTTATAACACCCCCGAATGTTTGGATGCAAATCTTTGAGAGTAAATGATTCAAGGGAGGATCTGGGGTGAATAATGTATGGGAGAGATGACCCGGCTTGTCTTCGTAGCCCTCGGTAACAGCCTAACGAGGGGATACGTGCCTTATCGCTCAACGGGGCCCTTTCGCCACAGCCTCCCCTACACGGATGCCCTAGACAACATCGTCATTGTCGAGCAGGGGAAGAGGGGATACGAGAATGTTGACTGCGTCTTCATCAACAGGGGGGTCGATGGTGACTCGACGAAGGGTATGCTCAGCAGGCTTATCTCAGAGTTGCCTGCTCTGAACCCGGACTATGTCATAGTCTGGGGGGGAATAAACGACATCTTCATGGGGAGGCAGCCAGCCGAGGTCATGGAGACACTGAGGCAGGTATACCAGAAGACCTTCGAGATCGGGGCCATTCCAATCGCATGTACCCTCACATCAGTGCGGGGGGATTCCCCGGCTGTCGAGCGGATTCAGGAGCTGAACGAGTCCATCAAGGCTCACAGCGACCTCAATGGGATCATGTTGGCCGACCTGTACGCCGCCACCTCGGACATGGAGGGGGGGCTCCTGAGCTGGTACTCCAGCGACGGCGCTCATCTCAACATGGAGGGGAACCGGGTGGTAGCCGCGACCATCTACGCTGAGGTCGTCGACGGAATCCTAGACGAATTTGCCCAGAAGAGGTAGCTAATCGTATTTCACACAGGATTTATAGGTAGGCTTGTCACTAATGTCGTGAGACCCGGAAATGCCGAAGAAAAGGAAAAGCGGAGGACGTTCCAAAGGTGGCTCAGGCCGCTCAGGTAAGGTGCAGTGCAGCTTCTGTGGGGCTCAGGTGCCCCGGGATAAGGCGAAGAGGGTGACCCGCTACACCTCACTTGTGGATAGGAGGGTTCTCAAGGAGCTCCAGGCTCAGGGAGCCTCGGTAGCACGGTACCAGACAACGAAGTACCTCTGCATTAGCTGCGCGGTCAAGAGGCATGTCGTCAATGTACGGAGCAAGGACGATCGTAAGACCCGTGAGAGGCGGAGAAGAAGGAACTAGAGTTTCCTAGACTCTTTGTAGAAGTGCGCGGCCCTCTGTAGCACCGTGAACTGGGCCACAACCGCTAACACAGCGACGCCCCAGAAAAGGATCTGCAGATTATAGTAGGCAGCCATGGATGTCAGGGCTAGGAACACCATCCTCTCAGCCCTCTCCGCGAATCCCACGGCAGCCATCTTGACCCCCGCAGCCTCAGCTCTTGCCCGAGTATAGCTGACCATTAAAGAGCCCACGATTGCAGCCAACCCCCAGGCAGGATGGCAAAGACCCGCGTATACGATGGCTGAGAGCACGACGGCATCGGAGTATCTGTCGAGGACGGAGTCTAGGAACCCCCCGAAGACCGAGGCCTGCCCTGTTACCCTAGCGAGGACGCCATCGATGGCGTCTATGAACCCCGAGACCAGAATGAAGACGCCTGCCAGGGGGAGCATGTAGGTGCTCGTCCTCCAGCTGACGTAGCACCAGGCGGAGACAAGGGAGGCAGCCAAGCCCATCATTGAGAGGGCATTGGGCGTGATGCCCAGTGATGCGAGGGGGCTCACCTTCCCCGCTATCCAGCCCTCGAATCTTTTCTTCAGCTTGCTTGAGACCAACGTCGCCGTCTCCCTATATCTGCGGAGGTGTGGTTTAAGCTTTGACGCAGTGCACTCCCCCTTTTTAAGCCCATTACCCCGTTTTTGTCCTTTAGGTGTCATATTGCCTCTTTATGCTAAAAGAAAGTTGAAATATGTCTAGATATATCTGATTCGTGTAATCATCGGGTTTGGTTTAGATGACAGCAGGTAGCTCTGAAAGGAACTCCTACATGGTGCCTGACCCCTTAGGCTCGGGGGAGGTCGAAGTGTTGAATGCCTCCAACGTGTACGGCGTGGACAACCCTCCGAGGAGGGGGAAGGTGAGGGATGTCTACGACCTCGGCGACGAGTTGCTAATCCTGACCACGGACCGCATCTCCGCGTTCGACGTCGTATACCCGACACTGATACCCCACAAGGGGAGGAGCCTCCACGCCCTCGCGGATTACTGGCTAAAAGAGACGAAGAACGTGTTCCCCAACCACTTCATCAAGTCCGTCGACGACCGCTCCATGAGGGTGAAGAAGGCGGAGCGCATCGACGTCGAGTGGGTCTGCAGAGGGTATCTCTACGGCTCAGCCTGGAGGTCGTACAGAGATGGCGCAAGAGAGGTCAGCGGTATGAGCCTTCCCGACGGGCTCATCATGGCTGACGAGTTACCAGAGGTCATCCTAACCCCCACTACTAAAAGCGAGGAGGGCCACGACAGAGAGATCACTCGAATTGAAGCGATCGAGACGGGGCTAATCACCGCTGATGAATGGGCTGTCCTCGAGGAGGCCTCCTTCACACTCTACGAACGTTACCTCTCCGAGGCGAAGAGGAGAGGATTCATTATCCCCGACTTTAAACTGGAGTTCGGACGCAGGGAGGGCGCGCTTATACAGATCGATGAGCCTCCCACGCATGACTCAGCCCGTTTCTGGGCTGAAGACTCCTACGAACCTGGTAGAGGCCAGGAGTCGACCTGCCTCGACAAGGAGTTCCTGCGAGAGTGTCTCAGGAGGATGGGCTATACGGGGGATGGGCCCCCGCCCGTCATACCAAGTCCAGTGGTCCGTGAGGTCTCAAAACGCTGCGTAGCTTCATACGCCGTCATCAGTGGATCTAAGGAGTTAACAGACTTCAACCTAAGTTCTGTCGATGAGGTCATGAAGGAACTACTTACGTGAAGCTCCGTCCTAACTCTATTTCTATTCCTTCCCATTTCAGATCTTGCAGAGAAACGCATGTAAAATTTTATATTCACGGTGAGAGCTACCAGGTCTATACATTTTCAAGAGGAAATATCATTGAAGCTAGTGATTGAAGGTAAGACGAAGAGGGTATTCGAGAGACCGGACGGCAATCTGGAGTTCCACTTCAAGGACGACGCCACGGGGTACATAGATCCCGCCAGCGGGAAGCCGGTCTTCGATTCAGGCTATGACAAGGTCGTGGGGCAGATACCTGGCAAGGGGCGTGTCTCCTGTCAGTTTTCAAGCTATCTCTTCAGGCTCCTGAATGAGAGCGGCCTCCCAACTCACTACGTCGATACCCCCTCGAAGAACGTCATGGTAGTCAATCCAGCCACGCTCCTCGGGGCTAAAGCTGAGTCCGACGTGGAGGGCGCAGCCGACCTCTACAACCTAGAGTGGGTCTTCAGGTTTCAGGCCTACGGCAGCTTTTGGAGGAGATACACCAACGTCAAACCGGGGAGGAAGGTAAACAAACTTGTCGAGATATACTCTAAGGGTCTTCCTGGCGACCCCGATATCCTGATGGTGGACGACACACCCGTCGAACTTGGCCTCATGGCCCCTGAAGAGGTGGCCTACACGAAGGACGTGCTCAGGGGTATCGCAGATGTCCTCTACGAGGAGTGCGAGAAGAGGGGTCTGCACCTAGTAGACGGGAAGTGCGAGTTCGGTAGAGACAAGGATGGTAACATATTCCTCATCGACGACATCTCACCTGATGTTATAAGGGTGTGCAGGGGAGCCAAGCTGGACTCCGATGGTAACTGCACCATCGCTGACGAGTGCATCACGACTAAGATAGACAAGAACGGTGCAAAGAAGATCACGGCTAAAAACCTGATCACACCAGACGAACTTTCCGCAGCATTTGACATCAGTTAACAAAGGATACGACCTTTTTTATTATGAATCTGATTCCCCACTAGTCCATAGAATACCCGTGTCTTCATTATGACTATAATCTAGTGTTCTACAACTGCGACATCAAGACAGTCGATGAGAATAAAACCTCCATTTTTCTATAATCGAGCCAGTGGCTTAGAGACACCAACTACTCGTTGAACTAATGTGTGATTTTCTTAGAAAAAGCGAATGACTAGACTTTTTCCGCTTCCATTTGCTTTATTTATCAAAACATAGTCAGGTTATCAATAAGGGGCTATGTAAGATGATAAAAGTCTCAGTGGTACTAGGGAGTGACTCTGACCGAGAGGTAGGCGACAAGGCGGTCGCCATGCTTGACGAATTCGGCGTCGAGCATGAACTTGCAGTCTATTCGGCTCATAGAGACCCCGACGGCTTGAAAAAATACGTCGATTCATCGGATGCTTCGATATTCATCGCAGTGGCTGGCCTTTCGGCGGCTCTCCCAGGGGCAATCGCGTCTCACACAGTCAGACCCGTCATAGGGGTTCCTAAAGAAGCGAAGCTTGGGGGCCTGGATTCTCTTCTCTCTATCGTCCAGATGCCCCCTGGAGTACCGGTTGCATGCGTGGGCGTCGACAACGCAAGGAACGCTGCCCTGCTCGCGATTGAGGTCCTCGCCTTACACGATGAAGGGCTTAGAAAGAAACTAGAGGAATACAGAGAGAGGAGAAGGGCTAGAACTTAGACTCGACGTACTTGACTATCGAGTCGAAGAAGACCCTTCCATCACCGTAGGTTTCAGGCGCTCCAGCTTTCGTCCACTCAGGCATGAGGTAACCATAGTAGGCCCTCTCGGGGTGGGGCATCAGGCCGAGGACGTTCCCTTCGGGATTGCATATCCCCGCGATGTCGTGGAATGCCCCGTTCGGGTTGTCCCACCATTCTCCATCCGCGAAGGAGCCGTCAGCCTTCACGTACCTCCATACGATCTGGTCGTTATCATAGAGCCTCTGCAGCAGCTTCTCCCGTCTGTCGGAGGGCAGGATGAACCTTCCCTCTCCGTGAGCAATAGGGCAGCTTATAACGTGGTCCTCGGGGACATGTGCCAACATGGTGCAGTTTCCCTTCCCCACGTTCTTCATCCTGATCCACCGGTTCTGGTATCCGTGGCTGCTGTTCGCCAAGGCGGCTTCCGGATACTGAGATCGTCCCTCGAATCCCGGCAGGAACCCGGTCTCGACCAGGACCTGGAAGCCGTTGCAGATCCCAATGACAGGTCGGCCTGTATCTACGAACTCCACCATCTCCTTTCCGATGCGGTACTCCATCTCCTTCGCCTGGATTGCGCCGCTCCGAACGTAGTCGCCGTAGCTGAATCCGCCGGGTAAGACGAGGATGTCGTAGTCGAGTAGGTTCTTGTCCCTGAAGACTTTCTGGACGTGGACCAGGTCCGCCTGAACTCCTAGGTCACGGAAAGCCCTGACCGTCTCAAGGTCGCAGTTGGTCCCTGGAGCCCTCATAAGCAGGACCTTGATGTCTTCCCGCTTCATCTCGGCACCTCCAGGGGGGTCTTCCACGCACCAATCAGCTCCTCTAGGGGAAGCTCCACGAGTATCGCTCCCCCCTTTCTGACGGTTAATGTTGCCTCTTCCTTAACCTCGCCCACCTTAGCGACGGTTGAGCCCGTCATGACGGTCTCGAATGCATCCTTGTTTTCTGGTTTGACTTCGACGAGGAGGCGTCCACAGGACTCGGAGAACAGTATGAAGTCGTCCCTCATCTCCTCAGAGGTTGGGACGCATGAGAGCTCTAGGTCCATTCCCAGGTCACCGGTGAACGCCATCTCAGCAGCTGAAACCCCCAGACCTCCCTCTGAGAGGTCGTGGCAGGCCCTCACATAGCCTGCGTCCATGGCTTCAGTGAGGCGTCTGTAGGCTGCCATACTCCTGTCAGCGTCCAGCTTGGGGACTGATGCGCCCAGCTGCCTGTGGAGGTGGTAGTATTCTGAGCCGCCAAGCTCGGGTTTCGTCTCACCTATGAGGTAGACGAAGTTCCCTGCCTCTTTGAGGTCCATCGTGACCGCCTTTCGGATGTCAGGGACGATGCCCAAGGCTGTTATGAGGAGCGTAGGAGTCACGGGTCCCAAGGGCGACTCGTTGTAGAGGCTGTCCTTCCCCGAGACGAACGGCGTACCGTAGGCCTTCCCTACGTCATAGCAGGCCCTGCAGGCGTAGACCAGACCCCCGAGGCGATCCTCGTACTCGGGATTACCCCACGTGAAGTTGTCCAGAAGCGAGATCCGCCTACCCCCGACGGCCACGTTATTCCGGACGGCCTCGTCGATGGCCGCCGCTGCCATCCAGTACGGGTCTATCTGTCCGTACCTGGGGTTGATCCCGCTGGAGATGGCTACCCCCTTCCAGCTATCGTCCAGGGGCTTCAGGACGGCTCCGTTGTTGGGCCCTGCCTTCCAGCCTTGGAGGGGCTTGACGACGGTCTGACCCTTGACCTCCTGGTCGTAGCGCCGAACAACCTTCTCCTTGCTCGTAATATTGTATGCTGCCAGAAGCTTCAGTAGGACGGCCCCTAGGTCATCAGGCTCAGGAATCTCCGGCTCCTCAAGAGTTGGGGGTTTCCAGCTTGTCGAACGTTCAATCTTCGGGGGGTTGAAGAGCGCCTCCAATTCAAGTTGAGCGATCTTTATGCCGTGGTGGTACAGTGTTGCCTCCCCTGTGGAGTTGTACTGGCCCAGGACCGTGGTCTCCACCTGCTCGTCCTCGAAGATCTGGAGCACCTCTTCCAGGTTGTCGGGAGGCACAGCCAGTAGCATCCTCTCCTGGGATTCAGAGATCCAGATCTCCCAGGGGGCCATATCAGTCGCCTTCAGGGGAACGCGGTCAATGTGGGCCTCGACACCCAGACCGTAACTATTCGCTGTCTCGCATACCCCGCAGCTCAGCCCTCCCCCGCCTATGTCGGTTATCCCGGAGCCGAGTCGCCTCTCGCTGACCTCCTTGATGGCCCGCTTGATCTTCTCCTCCTCGATGGGGTTGGCGATCTGCACGGCGGGCCTGGAGACCTCCTCGGACTCCTCCGTGAGCTCAGCGGAGGCGAATGTTACCCCGTGGATCCCGTCCCGCCCCGTTCGCCCGCCTACCAGGAGGACGTTGTCGCCGGGCTTCACGTTCCTGATGTACTGGTCCTTGCGGAGGACGCCGACGCAACCAGCGTAGACCACAACGTTCCCGGTGTAATCCTCGTGGAAGACGGTGGCCCCGTTGACCGTGGGAATGCCGATGCTGTTCCCGTAGCTGCCTATTCCGTCAACGACGCCGCTGAAGATGTAGCTGGGATGCTTGACCCCCGCGGGGAGCTTCGAATAATCATAATCAAGTGGTCCGAAGCAGAGAACATCGGTACACGCGATCGGGTTGGCCCAGACGCCCAGCACGTCCCTGATGACCCCTCCTAGGCCAGTCGCGGCCCCGCCGAACGGCTCGATGGCTGAGGGGTGGTTGTGGGTCTCGACCTTGATGGCTATCCCCACCTCATCCGTCAGGTCGACGATGCCGGCGTTGTCCTCGAAGACGCTGTAGCACCAGTCAGGCTCCAGCTCGTCGATGAGGCCTCTCAGGTAGGTATTGAGGAGGCCGTCCACGGTGCCCTCTGGGGTATGGATTACTCCACCGAAGGTCTTGTGGCTGCAGTGCTCGCTGAGAGTCTGGTCGAAGGTCTGGAGCTCGACGTCGGTGGTCTTCCGCTCCTGAATCAGGTAGTGGTCCCGTATGTACCTCAGCTCATCGAGGTTAAGCCCCAGACCCAGGGTCTCTGCGACCTCTCTCAGGTCTTCGTCGGTGGCGTTGAGGAGATCGATGGTGAAGTGCTCAAAAGGGTGGGGGCTCCTCACTATACGGCTCATCGCGTCTCACTTAGCTCGAAGCTGTAATCGTCCTTCGTGGGATTGGTCAGGAGCCTGCGGCACATCTCGTCCAAGGTGGCTTCAGCATCCTCCCTCGTCTCCGCCTCGAAGGAGACCTCGTAGGCCTTGCTTGATCTTACCTCCGAGACACTGTATCCGAGACCCTGGAGGGCGCTGGCTGTGGCCTCGCCCTCGGGATCTGAGTAACCCTTCTTCAGGCTCACGTAGACTTTTGCGTGATATTTCATCTTGAGGACCTCTCAGATTTTTTACCGCTTCTATTATTAAACGATGTTGGGCGGATCGCAAACATCTTGGTTGTGTATCAATCTGTTAATATTTATAAAGATAGGTTGTTGTTTTTTATTTATTTATTAAACATTACACCGAAGTGAAAAATTAGGGCACGATGGTACTAGCCACTCTTCTATGTCCCCCTCAAAAATTTTATACATCAATTCAGTGGAGGGAGAACAGGTGATTACAATGAGTGACTCTGATATCCCGGAGACGCCGGAGGCATTCTCACTATTCGGGGAACCGCTTTTCCGAGCCCCTCTTAGACCTGAAACTCTTGAGAAACAGGAGGTCCTCTACGCTGAGGCGTTGAAGGGCTACAGGGAGAGCCCTGATGACCCGGATGCAATCATATGGTTCGGGCGACGCACCGCATACCTGGGAAGATACAGGGAGTCGGTAGCGATCTACTCCAAGGGATTGGAGAGATATCCTGAGGAGCCCAAGCTCTACAGGCATAGGGGACACCGCTATATCTCCCTGAGACGCTTCGACCTCGCAGTCGATGACTTCGAGAAGGCTGCAGCTCTCATCGAGGGGAAACAGGATGAGGTGGAGCCCGACGGACTGCCAAACGAGAGGAACACCCCCGTGAGCAGCCTCCACTTCAACATATGGTACCACTTGGGGCTTGCCTACTACGTCTCAGGGAGATTCGAGGACGCCTTGAGAGCGTACAAGGCGTGCATGAAGGTCTCGAAGATACCCGACAAGATCGTTGCGACGTCCCATTGGCTATACATGACGTTGCGCCTCTTGGGGAAGGGGAATGAGGCAGCTGAAGTGCTGGAGCCAATACAGGAGGAGATGGACGTCATCGAGAACCAGAACTACCACGACTGCCTCCTCATGTACAAGGGCCCGACCAACGTAGAAGCCCTCCTGGAGAAGGCTAGAGAACAGGGCGCCCTAGGACTGGTAACTATCGGTTACGGCGTTGCCAACTGGTACAACTACAATGGAGATCTAGAGAAGGCCAAGGAGATTCTTAGAGAGATATTGGATACGGGTAGCTGGGCCGGGTTCGGCTACATAGCGGCTGAAGCGGACCTGAAGCGTCTAGAATAGACTATTCTGCCTTTTTCTCTCACTTCATCTTTTAACAACTAATCTAATTTTGGTACGTGTTTAGCTCGTTACGCATATAAGTCAAATTAAATTCTAAACAGTGCTTATTTTAACATTTTCATGATTTATTTAGCAAAAACTAGATAGAATATAAATAAATCTCGCTTATTTTAATCTGAGCTAAA
>JADHWN010000043.1 GCA_016783455.1 Candidatus Bathyarchaeota archaeon | reverse complement strand
CCTGCGGGAGTCGCGAAATTCATCTCTTCATCAGTGCGTGAGCCCAGCAACTCATCTTCAGCCGGGGCCTTCATGACGGGGGCCTCAGAATCGGATTCAGCCGCGAATATGGGTCCCTGCTTCGGCGTGAGGCTGGCAGGGAGAGCCGAGGTCAAGAGGACGCCCAGCACTACAGCCAGTACCGTGTACACCGGTATCTTAGAGTCCATCGGTTAGTTCTCCTCCACGGCGGGCTATAATACTACACTTTAGAACAGTGAATCGCCTTAGAACTGATCCATCTCCTGTATATTTTTCTGAATTCGAGGTCATTTTGGACGGTCCCTCCAGATTCGTACCGTCTCATACCAGAGGACACCTGCTGGGACGATGCCCAGGATGATGGATGTGACGTATTTCGGGGTGAACTCGAACGGGTACTGGACGACGAACGTGACGAGCATCGTCGTAACGAGGACGGCGTAGAAGAGGAACCGGGGAAGCATTATCCCTCCGAGGGTGACGAACTGGCGCAGGACGCCTATCTTGACCTGCTTTACGAGCCTGTAGTCTCCCCTCTCGCTCTCCACCAGACTCAGCTCCCGGAGCTTGTTCAGATGGTAGGAGGAGACGCTGGGGCTGCTGAAGCCCAGGGACCTCTGAACCTCCCGGACCCCCACCTCCTGTTCGTTCGACCTGAGGAGGTACATGTACACGAGGAGTGTCTTTCCCTTCAGCTCCGCCGCAATGATCTCATCATCGCTCGACAAGGTGGGTTCTTCTATCCTATGGCACTGGAGCCCAATAAAACCATTGGCAGTCCACATAGGCCTCGACGAGGTCAGGGCTGCGAATCTTCGTCCTCGCTAACCTCTATCCGCTCTCAGGCGGACCCAGGCTTTCCACCCTGTCTTCACGAAGGATTCCCTTTCCTCAAGATCCTCGTGAACCCAGTCTAGAAAGGCGTTGAAGCTCCTCATCCGGGCGATTTCTTCCTTATCTCCCACGCCAAGCCGTACGAGGCTGCTGATGAACTCCGACTCCGCAAGCTCCTGGGTCCGCCCCTCGATCTTCGTATGGGCTACGTTATACCCGCTGGCCTCCAGGACCTCCCTCGCCTTAGATAGAATGTATCCCCTGCAGATGTGTACTGGCTCATCCTTCCCAACGTTCAGAGCTTCAATTCCGTCCTGGACGATCTCTAACGCTCTGTCGAGGTAGTCTTTGTCCTTGAAGCGATTCCCCTGGAACATCTCGAGGGGGACCTCTCCCACGTGCTGTTCCCCTGTCTCGACCCGGCGCATCACCACGACAGCGCCGCCTACCAGGTCGCCCCAGCCCGATTAACGCCCGCGCTCAGAGGGTATCGTCCGTCTCGACGACCATGCATCAACGAGACAACAGGAAGTCCGCTTCTATAAAAAGTGAGGCTCGGTCACAGGCTCTTGAGCTTGTCTATCGCTTCCATGGAGCTCGGGTCCTTGCCGTTCAGGATCCCCGTGTAGACCGAGACGTAGTCTCCGAGGTACAGCACGGACAGCATCCGAGCGAGTCTACCCTTCCCCCTTGACTCTACCTCGACCATCTTCCCCACCCTGTCCTCAAACATGGCCTTGAACCCCTCTATCTTCCGTGTCTCCTGCTCTGTCTCCTCAAGATCACGGATGATTAACATTCCCAAGGGGTCGAGCACTTCGTCAGGCCCCTCTGAACCTAGAGGAGCGTTATGGAAGAGCTCCGGGAAGACGCCGGATGACGCCGGGACCTTTCCGTTCTCATTCATCTGTGTGCCGAACCTGTAGGCGACCCCTTCGAAGAACTCTGAACCGTAAATGAAGGGTACCTTATTGCGAAGTTCGAGGGCCAATCTCTTGGCAAGATTCGAGTTAGCTGTGACCTCCTCGACAAGCTCGTCTCGGAGGGTACTGACGACTCTTATTGATTCATCTATCTCCTCCCATGAGTCCTTGATGAGCCCGAGACTTTTCAGAGCTGTCACGAGCGTGAACAGCTGGAAGGGGATCGCCGCCCTCGGCTTCATGCCCTCAGGCAGCAGGATATATGGTAGCTGTCCTTCTTGAGATAGCTCAAGGAGCCGACCACCGGACGTCACACAGATAACTGGAGCACCCCTCTCGCGTGCTTCTTTAAAGACCAACAGCGTCTCCTCGGTATTCCCCGAGTAGCTCACTGCGAAAACCAGGGTCTCGCTTCCAATGAACCCTGGGACCCTGTATCCCTTTGAGACGTACATCGGGATACTGGCTTTATCCCGGAGCCAGTCGCTTATCAGCTGGCCTCCTATAGCCGAACCCCCCATCCCGACGAAGACTACTGAGCTGAATTGTAGATCCGCTAGGTCGCTCAGGTCTGCTTTCTTGGTGATTTCAACGGCTCTCCTGCAGTCCTCAGGGAATCTCCTCAGGAACTGGAGCATATTAGACTTGTCCAGTTTCCTCATGTACTCCAAGTCGTCGAGGGAGGTCATCACCACTATTCAGAATGAATGCAGATAAAAGGTAACCCGTTTCAAAAAAACAGAGGTAATGAAAAAAACGTATGGTCTCCGAATCTCATGCGATAATGAAAAATAAAATGAGAAAAATGGTGCTGTCCTAGTCTTCCACAATGATGGCCTCGACGGGGCACGACGCCTCGCATGCCCTGCAGGCAATGCACTGGTCTTCCTGGGCCACCACGACCTTGTCCCCCTCGGGCTCGAAGACGCCCATGGGGCAGGTGTTTACGCATGTCTGGCAGGCGTTACAGGTGTCCTGATCAATTTTTACACTTGGCAATTCGTTATCCACCTCTGGAATCCTGTGTATTTGCAGCTATCCGTATTAAAATGTTGAGGTAGTGATGTTCCTCAGTTGGTTTCAAATAGGAAAGGTTGAAGGGCTGCGTCAGACGGAGGCCTGGATGTCCGATATCGCCTTCTCTATTCGTTTGATGGCCTCTTTCTGCCTGTTGAGCCTGCTCTCCCTTCGCCTCTGGTAGTCCCTGCGGGGGATCCTCCGGGTCCTGAGCCTCACATCGAGGTTCCTGATGTCCTCGTTTACCCTGGAGACCTCCTCCTCAGCCCTCCTGATCTGCTTTAGATAATCGCTTAAATCTGGCTCATCCTCCTCCAATGCGCTTCCGGTCTGCTTGAGGGACCTCTCCAGCCGTCCCTGCCGCCTGCTGATCTCAGCGAGCCTCTGGACCTGCCCATCTCCGTCGGGCTTTTCATCCTCCAGGATTTGGATGTACTCGTTGAGGAGTGTAATCCTTTCAAGGTAGCTCCCCAGGTAGGAGGCTATCCTCGGCTTCTCTGCAACCACCTTCCTCTCTACCACCCGGGGTACGCGCCTCCTAGTGAAGTATACCACGCCTATTACGATAGCCAGCACGAGGAGGACGCTCAAAGGTTGTACGTACGATGCGAGGGGCGAGACCGTGTATCCCAGGCTTATCTCAGGTTTGTCGTATGGAATGCTCGACCCCAAGTTGAATACCACTTCGGTCCTCGATCCCGTTTTCTCCGTGGATACGGGGGCTGGCTGTGCCGAGATATATTCACCTCCCCTTGGCAACGTGAAGACCACTGAGAGGTCGTGTATGTAGAACGGGTATCCTGGGACCGTGTACACTGCTGTGTTGCTCCCCTCTGCTTTAACTAAATAGTCATCCTTATCAAGCGAGTATGAGATCGTTGGCTTCCACAGGTCCAAGTACATCCACGTCGACCTCGGGATGACGTTCACGCTGACGTAGGTGGCGTTATCCGCCAATTCCTCGTACTCGACGGTGAGGGGGCCGACTCGGTCCCTTGCCTCGACGTCCGAGGCACCCAGGGGGAGAATGACGTGATAGTCGAAGATGTACGTGCCCCCGTTCTTGAGTGAGTAGCTGTCCTCAACTCTCAGGGTGTTCGAGTTAATCGTCACGTGGTGCTCCATGCTCAGGCCTTCCAGGAGGTACTCGTCCCAGGGAGTCGGAGTGTAAGAGATCAATACGCTCTCGGTGTTGTACGAAGAAATGTTGTCCGACTCGTAGTCCAGCATGTAAATCCCCTCCTCGGTGTACTTGGTGAAGTTCACAATGGGGCTCATACTGGCGTAGTCTGCCCCTGGAGGAAGCTCCACATGAAGTATGGCTGAGGATATGTTGTATTCTAATGCCGGATACAATGGGAACGTTGTCCCGAACACCGGAACGGCTTGAAAGACCCAGTCTATGCCCATGTAGGACGCCCTAATTTTGATGAGGTCTTCACTGGGCAGAAGCGTCTCGGGAACCCTTGTAGAATAACCGGTGAAATTTTCCTTAGAAACCTCTTCGAATGTTAGACTCTGCCATTTCTCGTCCTTCCAGACATCGAACTGCCTGTGCTCGTTCACATATTGTTCAGGGAATCCTGTCCAGAACCCGTTAGTAGCAAGCTCACGACCAAGTGAGCCCTGAAGCGTTATAATATCTGTGATTAGGACCATTCCTGCCTCACCAATCATGACCGCCCTTTCGACGTCTATGATGGGGGCCCCATCGTCTGAGGCAGCGAGTACTGTAATTGTCGGCTGAAATACTGAGACAATCGTCAACGCTACGAGCAGATACACCAAGCCTTTTCTCATTCGAAGCACCGTACAGACTAAAGACACACATCCCAAATTTAAAAGTGGGGCTCCATTCAGCGCGTTTTCGGAGCTAATGTTATTAGGTGGGTTGTTGAAAGTTCTGACATTGGAAATGTTGGAGGTCTGTTGAATGGAAAAACCTCACCCATACCTTCCTAACAGTGCTCCGGATGTCAAGGAGAAGATGATGGACGACATCGGCATCAAGTCCATCGACGAGCTCTACTCTGACGTACCGGAGGAGCTGTTATACACTGGTACATTGGATATCCCTGGCCCCTATACGGAGTGGGAGGTCAGGAGGGAGGTCTCGGGGATCCTCGAGAAGAACACGAGTCTCCTGTGTCCCCCCTTCCTTGGAGGGGGCGTCTGGCCCCACTACGTTCCAGTGGTCGTCGACGAGATCATCCACCGTGCCGAGTTCCTTACTAGTTACACCCCGTACCAGCCCGAGATAACCCAAGGCATGCTCCAGGTGATCTTCGAGTATCAGAGCCTGCTATGCGAGCTTGTAGGAATGGAGGTGGGCAACGCCTCGATGTATGACTGGGCCTCGGCCCTGGGGGAGGCAGCGAGGATGACTAGCAGGCTGACGCGGAAGAGCACGTTCCTCGTCCCCTCCATCATCAGCCCCTCCAGGTTAGCCGTGTTGAAGTCATACGCAGAACCCGCAGGGATAAAGACGGTTCAAGTCGACTACGATAAGACCACTGGTCTTCTTGACGTGGAGGACCTCAAGGAGAATATGGACGACGACACGGCCGGGGTCTACATAGAGAACCCCTCCTACCTTGGTTTCATCGAGGAGAACGTCGAGGACATCGCAGAGGTGGCCCACGACTCCAAGGCATTGTTCGTCGTCGGAGTGGACCCAATCTCCTTGGGCTTAATCAAGCCTCCCGGGGAGTACGGCGCAGATCTGGTGATAGGAGAAGGGCAGCCCCTCGGTAACCACATGAACTACGGAGGGCCGCTTCTAGGCCTGTTCGCGTGCAAGAGCGATCCCAAGATGATCCGGCAGATGCCAGGGAGGCTCATAGGCCTCACTGAGGCCTTGGACCGCCCTAAGCGGGGGTTCACCATGACCCTGCAGACTAGGGAGCAGCACATCAGGAGGAAGAAGGCCACCTCCAACATCTGCTCCAACCAGGCGCTCTGTGCAGCCGCGGGGGCCGTCTACCTGTCCCTCATGGGACCTCAGGGAATGAAGGAGCTGAGCGAGGTCGTCGCCAGTAGGGCACGCTACGCCATCAGGAGGATCAACAACCTCCCGGGTGTTAGGGCGCCCATATTCAGCAGCTTCCACTTCAAGGAGTTCACCGTACGCTTCAGCGGTATCACCGTAGAGGAGGTTAATCGCGGACTCCTTGACAGACAGCTGCACGGAGGCAAGAGCCTAGTAAACGAGTTCCCCGACCTTGATGAGACCGCCCTGTACTGCGTAACTGAGCTCCACACGAAGAAGGACATAGATCTCCTAGTCTCAAGCCTGGCGGAGGTGCTGGAGGGATGACATTGCGGAAGTACAGGCAGGCTGACTGGGAGGAGCCCCTCATCTTCGAACTCGGGAGAGAGGACCGGGTGGGCTTCGACGTACCATCGCTGGAGCCCGAGCTGATCGACGCGGTGGCTGATATCACTGAATTTGTCCCGAGTGGAATGCTCAGGACTAAGCCAGCTGGGCTTCCCGAGGTATCCGAGATCGAGGTTCTCCGCCACTTCATCCACCTCTCACAGATGAACTATGGCGTGAGCTCTGGGATCATCTATCCCCTCGGGAGCTGCACGATGAAGTACAACCCCGTGGTGAACGAGGTCCTCGCGGGTCATCCGAAGATGACGGAGGTGCACCCGGAACAGGACGAGTCCTCCGTTCAGGGTATGCTCGAGTTCCTGTATAAGCTCAAATCTGGATTCCTGGAGGTGACGGGCATGGACGACGGGACACTCCAACCCGCAGCGGGAGCCCACGGAGAGTACACAGGTATCCTGCTAATTAGGGCCTACCACCAGAACCATGGGGAGCTGGACTCACGCACTGAGATCATCATCCCCGACTCAGCGCACGGGACGAATCCTGCAAGCGCGATAATGGCTGGGTATAAGACCGTTGAGGTACCCTCAAACGAGGACGGAGGCGTAGATCTGGGCGCGTTGAAGAGCGTCGTGGGCCCTCAGACAGCAGGCCTGATGCTCACCAACCCCAACACATTGGGCATCTTCGATGAGAACATAGCTGAGATTGCGGCGATCATCCACGAGGTTGGAGGCCTCATGTACTACGACGGGGCCAACCTGAACGCCGTCATGGGGAAATGCAGACCGGGTGACATGGGGTTCGACGTCGTCCACGTCAACCTCCACAAGACATTCTCGACGCCCCACGGCGGTGGAGGCCCTGGCTCGGGCCCCGTCGGTGTGAAGGCGTTACTGGCGGACTACCTCCCTGTCCCCGACATAGTCGAGTCGGATGGCATCTACAGTTTGAGCTACGACAAGCCCAAGACGATCGGGAAGGTCCACGGCTACCACGGAAACACGAACGTCATGTTGAAGGCCTACACATACATGCTCTCGCTCGGTGGGGAAGGGCTGAAGGAGGCTTCGGAGCTCGCCGTGCTCAACTCCAACTACGTAGCCTACAAGCTGAAGGAGCTGAGGGGCCTCTCCCTCCCGTTCGGTGAGGGTAAATGGCGCATGCATGAGGCCGTGTTGAGCGCCGCTGAGATGGAAGCTGACACTGGGGTCAGGGCCCTCAACGTCTCCAAGAAGCTCCTCGACTACGGGATCCACGCCCCCACGACCTACTTCCCCCTCATCGTCCCTGAGGCTCTGATGGTCGAGCCGACGGAGACGGAGCCCATCGAGGCGCTGGACGAGTTCATCGAGGCTGTCAAGGAGATCTCGGAGCTAGCCTATTCAGACCCCGAAGAAGTAATGAATGCACCGAAGAACACTACAATCGGCAAGCTGGATGAGGCGAAGGCAGCCCATCCGAAGACCATCTGCCTCAGCTGGCGTACCTACTGTACAATGGCCCCCTAGGGGGGCACCTTTTTATTCACTGGATGCTTATGAGGGCTGGATAGGATTAAAATGATAGACCTGCTCCCAGGACTGGTGGCCCTGAGCCTGGATCTCCTTAAGGACCCCCCGGCGTCAACCCTCTTCTTAATGGTGCTGGCCTTCGCGGTCTCCGCCCTTACCACGTATATAAGCCAGAGGTCTATGAACGTCGAGGAGTACAGGAAGTCTATGGAGGAGTCCTCCCATGCCCAGCAGGAGTTGATGGCGGCCATGAGGAGCGGAAATCAGAGGAGGATCCAAAAGGCTCAACAGCGACAGAAGGGGTCACAGCAGACCCAGATGAAAAATTCTAACGCACAGATGAAGACGAGCATGTACACGATGATCCCTATGCTAATAATGTGGCAGATCTTGAGCGTTTTCTACGGTAGGAGTATAGGAGTTGCCTGGATGCCCTTCAACCCAGTTCTCTGGAGCGGCACTAAACTGAACTACATCACTTGGTACATCATCTGCTCATTCACAGCCTCCATAATCATGAGAAGGGTGTTCGGCCTAAGCTTCGAGATAGAGCCCAAGACCTAAGAGGATTATAAAATGACGGGATCCGGAGTGAAAGGTTCCGGAAAAGGACTAGTCATAGCTGTGAGCGGGCTCCACGGTTCGGGCCGCTCGACCCACGCAAAGAAGCTCGCAGAGACGTTCGGACTTCGATATGTCTCCTCTGGCACAATATTCAGGCAGATGGCGGAGGAACGGGGGCTCTCCCTTGAGGAGATGTCCAAATTGACTGACGAGGACCCCGAGTTCGACAAGCTCATCGATGAGAGGGCCAAGGAGGAGGCCAGTAAGGGGGATATGGTCCTCGACGCAACGCTGGCGGGTTGGATGGCGGAGGAAGCGGACTTGAAGATATACCTCATGACGCCTCCAGAGGCGAGGGTCAAGCGGATCGCCGAGAGGGAGGACATGAGCCTTGAGGACGCGAAGAAGGAGACTCAAGTCAGGGCTGAGAGCGAGAGGCTGAGGTTCATCGAGTACTACGATATTGACATAACGGACCTATCCATCTACGACGTCATCCTGAACACGGACCTCTACGAGCCGGACGGCACTGCGCGAATCCTTAAAAGCGTAGTCGAGGAATACTGCAAGGGCAGGTGACTGGATGTCGGTCATGGACGTGGGACGGGTCTGCGTGAAACTTACGGGCCGGGAGGCTGGGAGCCGCTGCGTCATCGTCGACGTAATCGACAGGAACTACGTGATGGTGACGGGCCCAGATGAGCTCACGGGCGTCCGCAGGCGAAGGGTGAACCTTAGCCACCTCAGGCCCCTCGACGAGACCGTGGACATACCCCGGAATGCCTCAGACGACGAGATAGCTGCACTCTTCAAGTAACCCTGAATCTACTTATCTCGACTTAGTTTGGTTTGTGGGTGGGGCCCTGCCGCGTCGGCCGTCGTCCCTCGTTGCCGTTGGGGCGGCCCATTGATCCAGGAGCCTCCTACGTTCCCGTGATGGGCGGCCTTACCGTTCCTCGGGAGCCCGGCGCCCGCGCCTTCGGCCCCACTTCCACCGTCATACCCTCCCCTCAGTTCAGCGGCGTCAACGCCAAGCTAGGGTAGCCCCCGCCTCCAGTGGCCTCGAGGGCGTGGAGGGGGGTTCTAGGCCTTATGCCCTGGAGGAGGGCTACCCCGAGCTCGTCCCTGAGGCGGAGGTGTATCCCCGCCATTTTGGATGCGTCCCCGCTGAGGCTTCGGTTCAATTGGTTGGACAGGAGCACCAGGAGATCCCCCTCGACCTTGACGCGCTTCGACTCGGACTCCATCGCCCTGCGTACCTGGTCCACGGGCCATTGGACGCATGCCTTGTCGATGTTCACCACCTCGAGGACCTGCCCGCCGGTGGACTCCCTGAGGCGGTCCTTCTCCTCGTCCCAGATACGCTGGCTCAGCCTGATGTCGTCAGCGTCGAGGTGGAACACTTGGGGGCCCTCGGGGGAGTCGTTCCTCACATCGGCTATTCTCAGGAGCCTCTCCGTCCTCTCCTTCCCTGTCCCGTAGGCCCCCATTGATGTCGCTATCCTCTCGGCACTCTCACCGCAGGGGGGGAGGATGAGGACGCCCATGTCGTGGGCGATGAAGTTGGCGCAGAGGGGGCAGAGGAGGTGGTGGGGGGCGCTCCACGGCACGTCCTCTCCCACCTCTATGAAGACGGTGTCCCCCCTGCCGAAACCTCCGAGTAGGGCGTCTAGCTGGGGGTTCCCCGAGGAGAACCTTTCTGGTCCTCCCGGGATCTTCCTGAAGGGCCTCGGGGTCTCCACCTTCACCTCTTTGAACGGCCTGAAGACGTTGAATCCTCCGTGGAGCGAGAAGAGCTGTCTGGGCTCACCGATCTTGGTGCCCCTCATCTTGGTCACCTCCATCTCCCGCATGACTGTGCCGTCGACGAGGCTCCTCCTGACGACTATTATGCCGTCGACGATGAACTCCTCCACCCCTGTGCCTATGGCTTCCTGGCCCGTGGGGACCTCGGTGACGAGGACGGTGGTGCAGTCGTAGTTCCTCACTATCTTGCTGAGGAGGTGGAGCACGACTCTCTCATCCGCGAGGGTCGGGAAGGCGTGGGCCATGGCCGTGAAGGAGTCTATCACGAGCCTCTTTGCTTGGACCTCGTCGAGTCTCGTGGTTATCGTCTCCATGATGGCGTCTACGCCGGCCTCCTTGCTCGTTATTAGGTCCATTATCTCGAGCCTCCCAGCCCTCTCCTGCGCCTCCAGGTCTCTGCCGACCCTGCTCATGTTGGTGAGGAACGTCCTCCTCCCCTCTGACAGTGAGACATATATGCCGTTCTCGGCGCGCTTGGCGGTGCCGTGGTAGAGGAACTCTCCGCATAGCATCGTCTTTCCGGTGCCGGGGTTTCCGGCGATCATGATCATGCTCCCTCGGGGGAAGCCCCCCTCAAGGTTCTCGTCAAGTCCGTCTATCCCGGTCTGTGTTCTCTCATTTACTTTCATTTCATTCACATTCTCGGGACGACCTTATCATCTGGAACAGCCTGCGGTAGATGAGCCTGGTGAGGGGTACCGCCCCGCTCCCGAGCAGACCGCTCATGGCGTCAAGGTAACCTCGGAAGCTCAGGGGTGTTATCTCTCGGTCTCCGCTCTCCTGCTCGATGTAGCGCTGTACGATGTCGGCGCCATGGGATCCCAGGGCGTTGCTTAGCGCGTTCTCTGTGGCCTCGATGAGCGTTATTCCTCCCTTCGTGAACTTGGTGAAGAGGATATAGTCGTGGAGCGAGAGGATCTCCATGCGTGTTTTCTCGTCTATCTCCATGAATTTTGCGAGGTTGTAGGCGCAGATGATGGAGTTCTCCTGTCCCCTCTCGTCAATCCTCCTCTCCTCTCTGAGCAGGGCGTCCAGGTCGGATAGCTGCGCTTCCACCCTCCTCATGAAAAGAGGGGGAATTGCGTCTGCTGCCTGTGGTATCTCGTCCCCCTTGGCACCGGATGCTTCGAGTTCACCGTATTCTCTGGCTTCCGCCTCGTCCTTGAGTGTCTCGATGTCGAGGGGATCGTCGTAGAGTAGAATGATGTGGTTTGGTGGATTGAGGTATGTGATGAATCTGCAAAGCTTCTTGGCCTCTGTGTCCTGTTGGGTCAAGTCGACCTGCCCCTATAGGGAGAGGGGCCTCAGGACGGCTCCCTTCTTGCCATCGTTGAGAAGGAGAGTTATCATGGATAGGAGGGTTGAGTCGTCGGAGAATATGGCGGATATGAGGTGTGAGTTGTTGATCTGCTCGTCCAGTTCTGCGAGGATGAACCTCCTCACGTCAGACTTTATGAAGAGTATTGGCGTCTCGACTCCGACCTTCTTCACGGCGAAGAGGTAGGACAGCTCCCTTGCGAGGGGGTTGACCATCGGGTCGAGGGGAGAGTAGAGCCTGATGTCCACTCCCTGTTCCTGCAGCTGGTCCAGGAGCCTGGGGGCTGAGTTGAATAGGAGCGTCAGGCCGTCTGCGCTCGTGATGATCTCCAGGCTCTCCTTTGACTGGCTCATCATCTCATGGCACTTTCCCATGATGTCGTCCCCCTCGTTGAGGTACCAGACCACTTTCTGCTGTGGGGAGGTGTCGCTCTTTATGAGCTCGTGGGTCTCAGTAAGGTTCTCCACGATGGTCGTGAAGTCGATGGCCTTCTTCTTCACTATGTTGAGGACGGCGCTGAACGCGTCCTCGGGTGAGGAGGGGGCGAATGATTTGGGCGCTCCCGGTATCTCTACTACTAGTCCGTAGTCGATCAGCTTCTTCAGGGTGCCGTAGACTTTAGTTCTCGGTACATGGCAGTTTAGGCTTAGTCGTCTTGCTCCTGCGGTGCCCAAGCCCAGGAGGCTTAGGTATACCTTTGCTTCGTACTCAGAGAGCCCAGCGTACTCTACGATCTTTGGCCAGATTGTGAGGGTGTCTGATAAATACTCGTCGTCCTTGTTCCCTTTTCTTCTGTCGTTTGAGGTGTATCGTTCCGTCAAATTCGGTCGTTCCCGTTGGATTTTTCCAAAGTTTGTATTTCTTAATGATGTCACCTTTTCATCATGTCGTTTGGTTACACCGTATCGGCGTCTTCTTACGGAATTCCCGATGCCCAAATCGGCCCCCAGGGATATCTATCGTGGAGGAATTTTGTAATTTCTTAGCATGTTATCGGTTTTTACGTTCTTAACAATCAGTTTAACCATAAAATCATGCTAATTTTGATGATTATTTATGGAATATCTTTTGATAAACTTTTAATATTTGTACGTGTTTAGCTCAGATTAAAATAAGCGAGATTTATTTATATTCTATCTAGTTTTTGCTAAATAAATCATGAAAATGTTAAAATAAGCACTGTTTAGAATTTAATTTGACTTATATGCGTAACGAGCTAAAC
>JADHWN010000042.1 GCA_016783455.1 Candidatus Bathyarchaeota archaeon | reverse complement strand
CTCCTGGAGATCTTTGAAGGTCTGGGAGTAGGACTCGAACATCGCCTCGGCGTCCTCCGAGACGTTCGCCAACCCCAATAGTATCCCGCTGACCTTCCTTATCTCCCCCAGGATGTCGTCTGAGGAGCGACCCGTCTCGACCCTTGAACCCTTTATCAGGGCCTCCGCCTCGGCGTCGTTGAGGTCCCGCCTCAGCCTGTCGATGTCCGCCTTGAGCTCGTCTATCCTCCTCTTGAGCCGTCCCCGGCGATCCGTGAGGAGAGCCATGCTGATACGCCCGTCGATGTACTTGTCGTTGGCCTCGTTGATATGGGCGTTGGTTATCGCGATCTCCTCCATGACGTCCTTCAAGCCCGCGTCCGCCTCGCTCAGCTTCATGCTCAGGGAGTCGACGGAGGTCTCCATCCCGGAGCGCTGCTTCGAGAGGTCGTCCTGCCAGGAGTCGTAGGCCTCTGTCTGGCTCTCCTCGATCTCGTTCACGAGGTTGAAGTAGTCGTCCAGGGTGGTGGGCCCGTCCTTGAGCCGCTCCTTGAGGGCCTCTGCACCGATCTCGAAGCGCCTCTTCGACTCCTGGAACGTCGAGGTCATACCGTCGAGCTGAGTCAACCTGTCTTTCGAGTTGCCGATGGTATACTCGCAGATACCGACTGTCCTCTCAAGCTCAACCCGCTTCTCGACGAGGAGGGCGTAGTTGTCCCGATTCTTCCTCAGCAATGCCTGGGTATCGATTACCTGCTGGCTGCGCTGCTCCATCTCTGCCTCGGCCTCGTAGAGGTCGGAGTCCGCCTTGTCCAGCTCCTGTTCGAGCCTGGCGAGGCTGTTCTCTAGGTCAGCTACCCTGCTCCACGCCATCTCCCTCTGGAGGAACAGGGACCTCGTCCGGTGCTGCCTCTTCTCCTGGAGGCGGTCGTTCTGCTCCCGCCAGAAGCCAAGGGTCTCCCTGGCCCTAGCCAGGAGGTCGTTGAGGCTCTCCTCCTCGCTGAGGATACTGCTCAGCTTGCTCTTCGCCTCAAGGATGTCCCTCCTGTAGGTCTCGAAGCCCACCGACTCCTCCAGGTTGACCAGCTTCTCCTGGGGGCTGAGGGCGGCAAACTTCGAAGGCATGTTCTGGTGCATGATTATGAGCATGTTGCTCGGGTCGAAGCCCAAGTCTCTGAGGATGTCCATCACCTCGTACTTCTGGGCGCTCCTCTGGTTGATCTCGAAGCCGTACTTGCCGTCCCGCCTGAGGTTCCGTGAGAGGCTGATCACGTCGCTGTCGAAGCGTGGGATAGGCCTACGACCGTTCTCCCTGACCGAGTTATCCAAGAGTAATGTGACCCTCGCACGGTCCTGCCCCCACCTTATGAGGTCGCTGAGCTTCTTCGACCGCTCGGTGTAGGTGTCCCCGAGGGCGACGCAGATGCCTACGAGGAAGCTAGACTTGCCTGATCCGTTGGGCCCTACGACTACGTTGACGCCTCCCTTCAGGGGGACGCGGGCGTACTCGTAGGACATGAAGTTCTCCAGTATAACCTCTCGGATCAGCATCGGGGTTCCTCGAACTTTGTACTCTAATTTTGACTCATTTTATAAGGGGAATCCCTTTGATGATGACTTAGCCACATCGAGGCATCCCCACTTTACAAACAACAACCCATAGGGGTAAATAAAAAACTTTACGAGGTTTTTGTAGATGTCCATTGAAAATAGATCTCTTATCCAACAATCGGGCGTGCAAGAATTCATCTAGACATGAAATTTAGAGCGCGGCTCAAAGAACCACTAACTACATAATATCGCGCCGATATCGGATAAATCTGAGCCGCGCGCGCCTTCGTGTTAGTCGCTTATTTTCTGGTATAATTCTTGGAATATCTCTAAGACTAGCTCCATCTGGTTAAGGTACTGGTTGGTAGTGAGGAGCTCGTATTTATATACCTCGGAGACGCTGTGCTTTAGCTCCTGTATCTTCATGTCTAGCTCCTTAATTGAGGATGCAGGTGTGTCGTCGAGGTTTACCATTCTTTGGCTCATCAGGTTAGCCATCATGTTTCACGAGGCTGAATTCATTTGTGAGTATATAAGGCGGACTCAAGTATCTCAATTACTCGAAGTAATCATCTAAGGCACTCACAAATTGTGACCATCGGCGTTCAAGGAAGGAAACACGTATTTTTTTAGCCTCGTCATCGACACCCATCTTCCTTAGAGCCGCCTCCACCTTCTTCCTCTGGTGGCGCTTCATCCCCCTTATCAAAGCGCACGCATTGCGGTTCGGAAGCCCGGAGACCGTTTATACAATGTCCCCTAGAAGATATAGCATGCCGGAGCTGGATTCGGTGAGGGCCCTCCGTGACAGGGGGGTGGACTTCAGGATCATCGAGCTCAAGCAGAGGGCGGTCTCCGTAGAGGACGTCGTGAAGTACTCCAAGTCGGAGATAGCTGTCGATGAGATATGTAAGACAATACTGCTGAAGGACTCCGCTGGGGAGAGACACGCAGTCTTCCTGCTTGGGGGCCACAGGATAGACTTCGGAAAGGTCAAGGCAGTCATCGGCAGGAGCGCCAAGATCGCCACGTTCGAGGAGGTTAAGGCGACCACGGGTGTCGAACCAGGCGCGATCTGCCCCATCCTGCTGGCACCGCCAATCCTCGTCGACCGTCGAGTCCTGACGAAGGAAAGGATCAACTTCGGCTCAGGCGACCATCTGTATGGGCTGGAGATCAAATCGAGAGACCTTGAGAAGCTCGTGGAGTACCACCTCGTGGACATCGCCAAGGATCCCTAGACATCACAATAGTTGGCTTGGACGTGCATGACAAGTTTTTTGAGATCAACTTGTACTGAGATGTGAGGAAAGCATTTTGAGTGAACTAACTAAGGCTCAAGAAGAGAGAGCGCAGAGGCTTCACAAGGAGGCCATAGTCATCGACACGCACTGCGACACCCTCATGAGCTTCCTAAGCCAAAGGGGGAGGCCCCAGAGATCCCTCGGGGAACGTTCAGAGCATGGCCACATCGACCTGCCGCGCATGATCGATGGCGGCGTGACCTGCCAGGTCTTCGCCATCTACACAGGGAACAAGCCAATCGTGCCCGACGCAACCCTCCGAGCACTCCAGATGGTCGACGTCTACTACGAGGGCATCGAGGCTAACGACGAGATCATCTCGGTCACTACTCCCGACGAGATTGTCGCAGCCAAGAAGGCTGGGAAGACCACGGGGCTTCTCTCCATCGAGGGTGCAGAGCCCCTCATGGGGGATATAGGGCTCCTCAGGGTCTTCTACAGGCTGGGCGTGCGGATGTTGAGCTTCGCCTGGAACTACAGGACGCCCTTCGCGGACGGCCTCGGCGCAGGCAGATCTGAGAGCAAGCTGCCGGAGCTCGGGATCCAGGCCCTGGAGGAGATGGGCAGGCTGGGTATGATCTTCGACGTCTCCCACCTCTGCGACAGCAACTTCTGGGACGTGGCCGACGTCATGAAGAGCCCCTTCATCGCCTCCCACTCCAACTGCCGGGAGATCGCAGACATTTCAAGGAACCTCACGGATGATATGATCGTCGCCATAGCGGACCACGGGGGCGTCATGGGCCTCAACTTCGGCGCGGGCTTCGTCCACAAGGAGAAGGCCACCGTGGCTACCCTTGTGGACCACGTTGACCGCGTCGTCGAGGTTACGAGCATCGACTACGTGGGGCTAGGATCCGATTTCGACGGCGTCGGCCAGCTTCCGGAGGGCATAAACGACGTCTCGGACCTGCCGAACATCACCAGGGAGCTCGTGAAACGGGAGTACTCGGACGAGGACGTACTGAAGTTCCTGGGCGGAAACCACCTGAGGGTCTTCAAAGAGGTCATCGGCTAAACTATTTACTCTTATTTTTACCCCCCTTTTCCTGAATACGTTGAAATTAGTGGGTTTCAGGACGTTCTCGTCAGTGTTTTCACTCCATAATCACTTTAAAGAAATCTGATGCTTATCCTTCGGGTAGTCAGATGGATCTATGCGTTGAGGACATCATGTCCCGAGACGTAGTTACAGTCGAGACAAGTCAGACTATAAAGAACGCCGCGAGATCGATGGCCAAGTTCGGGGTTAGCGGGCTGGTGGTCCTCCACGAGGGGAACCTCGTAGGGATCCTGACTGAGAGGGACATCCTCACGAGGGTGGTGACCAGCGGGATAAACCCCGAGAACGTACATGTGAGGGACGTGATGAGCGAGCCCGTCATCGTCGTGAGCCCGGCTATGCCCCTGGAGAAGGCTGTGAACATCATGTTCCATGAGAAGATAAAGAAGCTGCCCGTAGTCGACAGAACCGAAGAGCACATAAAACTCGTCGGAATCCTCTCCATCACTGACGTGGCAAGGCTGCAGCCGAAGCTGCTTGAGAGCATAAAATGCATCGCAGAGATGAACGAGATAGCCCTAGAAGCGAGCGCGGAGTTCTACATACGCTGACAGACAACCATCACTACCCAACGTCAAAATTATTCATTCTTCAGGCTACCAGAGCGCTCCAGGGCGGCATACCCTTAAATTATCACCCCAGATAACCATAGGACGGTGCGTTCAATGCCCACAGCAGGAAAGGTCTTCGTCTCGACGGAGTACATGTCCCTCGCGGACATCTCCGTGGGGCTCGAAGGGTTCAGGGAGGAGGATTCATACCAGGAGGGCGATGTGGAGATAGAGCTCGTCACCGAGATCGCCAACCTCTCCACCGACGAGGGGATGCTCACAGGCCTCTACTCCTACGACTATGTCGTGCATAACTACCACAGGGGGAAGGTCCTCCCCTCACCGGCGACTAAGGAGGTCCTCTTCGCCTTCACCGAGCTCGAGGAGAGGGTGTTCCTGGCGGCTGTCGAGAAGAAGGCAATAGCGAACCGGGTTGCGAACCGTCTTAGCGAGATCGCCTTCGGGGAGATGGGGGTGATAGTCGAAGCCAGGATCCTGCCGGAGACCATGAAGGCGTTCCACCTCAACAACGCGGAGAGCACGAAGGTCATCTTCTTCGAGAACATGGACATACCCAACCTGAACAAGATCAGCCTCTATGGCCCCGACATCGTGAACACGAGCCTCTTCAACGAGTACACGGCCCGTGGGGACCCGTGGTACGTCCTAACGAAGTCCAAGAAGCACGGTCACACCGTGGGCCTCGTCAGGGACGGCTCGGTGACACTGTTCAACAGCGTCGACCAGGGGCAGTACCTCAACTACCTCAAGGAGGAGATACTCTCCATGACTCAGCCACCCAGGATGCCAACGGACTGACCCTACCAGATTGAAATGGGTTAAATCTGACCGTCCCAGTGAGAGTGGAGAGACACAATGACCGAGAACCCAGACAAGGCGTTAGACTGCACCGGGCTCTACTGCCCGGAGCCCGTCTTCAGGACAAGGCTCGCCCTCGACGAGCTTGAGACGGGTCAGACCCTCGAGGTCACAGCGGACGACCCAGCCGCCGAGGAGGACCTGAAGAGGCTGGCCAAGAGGTTGGGCCATGAGGTCCTCGACTTGAAGGTCGAAGACGACGAGATCAAGATACTCATCAGGAAGAAATAGATTCTTAGAGCTCTCGCCAGATCCCCATTATCAACCTTCAGGATCGTCAAGCATGACATTAGTAAAATTCCCTTCAAATTCAGTATTCACAAATTCATAAAACATTAAAATAAACCGGTGTGAAAACAAGGAGTGGAACAGGTGACCCGATGTCTGAGCCTAAAATTCCCTATCATGTCCGCCGTAACCTTGAACAGAAAAACGTTGAACTCATCGACGAAGCCAGCTTCACCCTGAAGTGCGCGAACTGCAATCACACATGGGCTCCGAAGACCGAGGGGAGGAAGAGGCTGCCCAAGAACTACTGGCGTTGCCCAAACGGATGCAACGTCGAGCTGGGGGAGCAGGGTAAGAAGTCAACGCTCAAGGTTCTCCTCGTCGACGACGACGTCCCTCTCAACAGGACCCTCTCGGCAATCATGAGGAAGGCCGGCTACGACGTCGTCAACGTCTTCAACGGCTCGGATATGCTTGAGGAGCTTGGGAAGAGACGCTTCGACGCCGTCATAATGGACATCCGGCTTCCGGACATAGACGGCACGGAGCTCCTGCGGAGGGTGAAGGAGAGCGACCCCGTCACGGGCACCCTGATGATGTCGGGGGTCGCCACCTTGGAGGACGCGGTGGAGTCCCTGAACCAAGGGGCCGACGCGTTCATCGTTAAACCCGTGGAGCCTGGCGACTTCCTCTACAGGCTTGGCGTCCTGACCGGCTTCAAGAGGCTGGAGAGGGAGCTCAGGCAGGCAAAGGTCAGGTACAACGAGCTCTTCTCCATAGTAAACAAGTCCGGAGCGCCTTGACAGCTCACACAATATCGACTGAGATCAGCCCTGTCTCGATGAGGGGCCACCCAAGCCAGACTCCCTTGAGGTAATAACGTCCCGGAGGGAGGGGCTTGACGCTGCCTTGTGGATCCGGCGTATTCGATTCCCAGCTCTTAATCTCAGTGAACTCTTCGTTCCTTTCGAGGTGGATCGGTATGGGCAGGTCAAGCATCTCGTAGCAGCTGCTCCAATCGGCGACTAGGCGTCCGTTGGCGTCGTAGGCGTAGACGTCGAAAACAGGTTGCCTCAGTTCCCGTGAGTAGCTCTCAGAGCCCTCATTCCTCAGGGTGAGGGTGATAATGAAGCCGTTCTTGAACCTTCTTCCGTTTATCTTTTCGATGTTCATCGAGACTACCATATCTCCGCGCCTCCCCTCGGAATCGTTGAGAAGAGTCGTGGAGAGGGGGGGTGGGTACATGTCGTTGGTTGAGACGAGTAACATGGAGCCTAAGCCGAAGAATAGGAGGAGTGCGATATTGAAATCGACGTTGTGCTTCATTGGGGTTGCAGCCTGTAATCATCATGGCTTTGGCGTGGTTTCTGTTTCGTTATCCTTTGTTTAATTAGAAACCCAAAAAAGGATGTGTTACACTTTCTCTTCAACATGAAGTACGAGATCAAGTATGAGCCCTCCTACGCGATGCTGGTCGTTGACCTGGAGGCGGGGGAGAGCATCGTGGGGGAGGCGGGGGCTATGACCTACATGACGCCTAACATAGAGGTCGAGACCCGGATGAGGGAGAGGAGCCTCCTGGGCACCATAGGGCTGTCCATCCTGGGAGGGCAGTCCTTCTTCGTGAACGACTTCGTCGCAACCGGGGGACCGGGCCAGCTGGCGCTGGGCGCGGCTCCCGTCGGAGACATCCAGACCCTCAAGGTCGAGCCGGGCAAGGGCTTCATCGTCCAGAAGTCCTCCTACCTCGCCAGCACCAACGACATAGAGCTCGACATCAAGTGGGAGGGGTTCACCAAAGGCCTGTTCGGCCAGGGCCTCTTCATGATAAAGACCTACGGCCGCGGCGATCTCTTCCTGAACACCTTCGGGGCGCTGGACAGGCACGAGCTGGGCCCCGGGGAGGAGCTGGTGGTGGACAACTTCCACCTGGTCGCCTTCTCGGACAGCTGCGACTACGAGGTGAGGAAGTTCGGGGGCTGGAAGGAGACCATCCTGAGCGGCGAGGGCTTCGTCACCCACATCAGAGGCCCCGGGGAGATCTACATCCAGACCAAGAACCTGAGGGAGTTCGTCGACTGGATCTGGACGCTGCTGCAGTTCCGCGTCAGAGCAAAAGGCAGATAATAACTCTTTTTTTTATTTTTTTTCTATAAAGTCTAAGATTTCCTTGAGGTCGCGTACGAAGTTCCGACATCCTGCCTCTTTCATCCTCGTGGCACGCTCGTCGCTCCACCAGAAACCCAGGAAGGTGATTCCCGCTGCCCCGGCCGTTGTCAGATCTGTTGTGGAGTCGCCGATGTACACGACCCTTTCGGGTGTTGCTTCAAGCATGTCGACTACCTGGAGGAGGTGGTCGGGGCTGGGCTTTGGGCTGTCCACCTCATCCCGTGCAAGCATCGCATCCACGAAGGGGGCGAGCCCCGTCTTCTCGACGCAACGTCTTGCGTAGGCTGCCCCGGAACGTGTGGCTATCCCCACCTTGAGGCCCATCTTCTTGAGCGCATCAAGGGTCTCGACGGCGTGAGGCATGGGCTTCGCCGTGTCCAGGGCTGAAAGCTCCGCTGCTGTGAGTGCGTCATTGACGTCGTCCATTAGCTCTCTGCTTTCAGCTTCGGAGAGGCCCAGGTCACGTATGCCCTCGATGCCGCCCCTGACGATCTCCCATATCTTGCGTGGATTCTCCGGGTCCTCCTGCCAGAGCCCACGCTCCTCGAAGACCTCCCTCAGCCTCTTCGACATCTCCCTGTAGTCGTGCCTCGAGTCGACCAGCGTGTTGTCGAGGTCGAAGATTACTGCTTCAAGCTTCATGGAACTTAGGGTAGTTCTCCGTTGCATCCATTTAACATGTGGGTTGGGGGCAGCGTTAGATTCAAATTGGGCTCCTGTACTCAATAGGTGGAAGGGCTTTTGGTAGGGGCTCTATGGGCCGGTAGTTCAGTGGTATGAATGCCTGGCTTGCATCCAGGAGGTCGGGGGTTCAAATCCCCCCCGGTCCACCATTTTATGTGTTCATAAAGGTGCGCGCGCAAAAGCTTATATCGAAGGCGCATTTCGTGCAAACCATGAGCGCTGACAGGTATCGATTCAAAGTAGGAACTTTCGAATGCATAGCTGTCAGCGACGGCACCCACACGTACGCACCCCCAACCTTTCCACCACCCGCTACCTTTCTATTTGCCAACGCACCAAGAGAACACCTTGAGCAAGCGCTTCGCGAACACGACATCCAACCAGAACAGTGGGTGGAATGGGTCAGCCCATACATCTGTCTGGTGATCAACACGGGTAAACATCTGGTACTGGTAGATACGGGTTCAGGCGGCCTCGACCAAAACACCGGAAAACTTCTTCAGAACCTGCAGGCTGAGGGGATTACGCCCGAAGATATTGACACCGTCATCATCACGCACGGTCATCCAGACCACATCGGCGGGAACACCGATGGTGAAGGCAGACCGGTTTTTCCCAACGCCCGCTTCTTCATGTGGAAGGGCGAGTGGGATTTCTGGACATCAGAGCAGGCAGAAACAATGCTTGATGAACACGTCAAAGAAGTCCTCCTCATGTTCGCACGTAAAAATATCCCGCCCATCAAACATCAGCTAGACCTCGTTGACTCTGAAATGGAGATCGTGCCCGGCATCCGAGCCATTGAAGCGCAGGGTCACACTCCCGGTCACATGGCGCTTGCCATCTCCTCGGGGGACGACCAACTGCTAGTTATATCAGACGTGGTTCTCCATCCGATTCACGTGGAGCAGCCGGGCTGGTGTGCGTCTGTCGACCTCTTTCACGAACAGGTCGTAGCCACTAGGCGTCGGCTTCTTAGTAGGGCTGCGGGTGAGAAGACCTTGGTGCATGCCTTTCACTTTCCTTTTCCAGGCCTGGGTCACGTAGTCCAGAAGGGTGAGAAGTGGAAATGGCAGCCGATTGAGACGATTGGCTAAGTTAACGAGTGCGCGCGCGCCTTTGCTCTAGGGCCGGCAACTCTCCTTACAAATCTTATGCGGTGATGTGCGCTAGCGCTGCATTTGCGTATACTCCCAGAACATATTTACCCATTAATAGGTTCAAACACCTCCCGGTCCACTCGTGAACCCAAAACACACGTAAAAATCGACTGGGTAATAATATCAAAACTGGGATCTATGGATGTAGAGAAAATGGACCTCAAGAGGTCCCCCGTAGTACCTAGGTTCTTCTTCACAGATCAGCCTTAATTCGTTGTCGCGGACTCCACGTTCACTTCGGTGATGAAGTTGGCGTTGTTCGTGTATACCGATATGCTTATGGCGGTGCCTATGTCGTCGATCTGGACGTTGTCTGGGCCAGCTATGTACACGAGGAGCTCAGCGCCACTCGGGAGCGGCAGGTCATCTGAGGCAGCGGTGTAAGCACGAGTGTCTATGGTCGGGCTGCCTGTTAGGAGTGCATAGCTTGTGACGTTTAGGTCCTCATCCACGGAGGTACCCGAGGGCACCCTGTAGTAGAACACGTCCGCCCATGCCTCCTCAACGCCTCTGACGGCGATCTTGTCGATGAGTATGTCCTTCCCGCCCAGGTTCTGCAGCTTGAAGGCGCCTACTGCGCCGGTGCTGTTAACCCAGATGTGGGCCTTGCTGAACGAGACCTCCTCGTTCTGGGTCCTCGTCATTGTGATGTTTGTTGCGTAGTATGTGGCGACGGCTGCCAATAGTACCGCTACGACGAGCAGTATGAGTGTTGACACGACTTCGCTTAGGGCTCTCTGCTTGATACTTCTAACCATGTTTCGTATCCCCGGAGAAGCATTCCGCAAAGTCGATATATCGATGTGTGTGTAGCGCATTCCTACATTATGGTGTGACTGGACGGTGAAACTTCCCTGTTACTCTAGAGAAACCATCGGAACAGGAGCCTGTAGAACCTGTGCTCAAGGACGTGGGCGAACCTGGCCCTGCCGAAGACCCTGAAGTAGCCCTTCCCCATGGCCTCTATCATGTCCCCTATGTCATACCTAGGGAACATGCACGTGGAGACTATGAGCCTCCCCCACTCGCCTCTTTTGAGCTCATGGAGCATCCGGGTACCCCTACCGGTCTCGACCTCGAGGAGATACGTGTCGTAGTTGGGGGAGACGTAGGGGAGGTCATCGAGCTGCTGGGCGAAGACCCCCTCCGTGGCGCTGTACATCTCCACCGTCGAGACGTCCCCGTAGTACTTCCTGAAGAGGGGGGCGTACCTGGTCTGGATCTTCCTGACGCTGGTGCAGAAGACGGCGTCCATGTCCCAGAGGTCGGCTGGCCTCTTCCCGTGCTCCCTCTTGAGGTACTTCGCGAAGGAGAGTATCACGGGCGCGACGCCGATGGCGGCTGATACGTCCTCGTCGAGGGCTCGCTTGTAGACCAGCTCGAACCGCTTGTCCCAGTCCTCCCTCGTCATCCCCGTCTCGAGGCTGTCGATCTCCGCCTGCCCTGGGATGATGATGGAGTCCCCCAGGGAGGGGAAGATACGGGAGTAGGTGCCCGAGCTGTACCCGTAGTGGAGCTCCCCGTCCTTGACCTGTATGGTTGCTACCCTGGAGGGCATGCTGAGGTTGAGCATCTTCCCCAGGGGGACGCTGCCCCTCCTGTCGACGTAGTTGATGAGGGCCCTCGCCCCGCAGCCCAGTATCTGCTGCAGGTGGGTCCTCGTCGCGGGGAGTACCTTGGAGGTCCCCGTCGTCCCTCTGGTCATCACCCAGGTCTCAGGGGGCTCCGGGAGGAAGGAGGCGTGGTCGCCCCTCTTGACCGGCTCCAGGAGTATCTTGAGCTCCGGGTAGCCCAGCTTGGGGAACCGCTCCCTGTACTCGTCCAAGCCATCTATCGAGTCAGCGCCGTGCCTAGTGCCGTAGCCTGTCTTCGCGTACCCCTTCAGCAGCTCGCTTAGGGTCTTGACCTGAGCGTCCTCCGGATCCTCTAATCCTCTGTACCACGGGATGAGGAGGGGGTTCGCGCTCTCGGATTCGAGGGGTCGAGGCATTTTCGTTCTCGGTATTCTCCTCGGCTTCATAAGGCGTTGTCTGTCTCTGATCGAAGGCATTAAGTTGGGATGCGGTCATACGATGGTTCATCGGTGGATTTGAGATGGTTGACTACATCAAGCCCTCAGGGGTCGTTTCCGCGGATGAGTACAAGGGCAAGATCCTGCCGTTGAGGCAGAGGGTTGAGGTCCAGAACGCCTGGCTGAAGGAGCGGCTTGAGACGGTGCTCCCTGAGGTCATGGAGAGGGAGGGCTTCGACATGTGGATAGTCGTGGCGAGGGAGGCGAACGAGGACCCCGTCTACTTCTCCCTTGTTCCGGAGCCCGCGCTCTACGCCAGGCGGCGCACCATCCTGCTGTTCCACAAGAAGGATGATGGGAGCCTGGAGAGGCTGATGGTCTACAAGACGGGCTTCAAGGGCTTCTACGAGGAGGTCTGGAAACCGGACGAGGAGGGGCAGTACGAGTGCCTCGGGAGGATCGTCAGGGAGCGGGACCCGAAGGTCATCGGGGTGAACGTCTCCGAGACCACCGCATACGGTGACGGCCTCTCCCACGGCGAGTACCTGCTCCTGGAGGAGGCGCTGGGGGAGGAGTACATGGCCCGGGTGAGGGGCGCTGAGAGGCTCGCGGTTGGCTGGCTGGAGCGGAGGATACCTGAGGAGATCGAGGTCTACGAGTCCCTCGTGGAGATCGACCACGCCATCATCGCCGAGGCCTTCTCAACCCGGGTGATCACTCCGGGGGTGACCACATCGGATGATGTGGCTTGGTGGATGAGGCAGAAGATCAGGGACCTGGGTCTCATAGCCTGGTTCCAGCCCAGCGTGAGCATACGGGCTCCCGACATCGAGGCTGGTCTGCCTGGACGCCGCGACGAGAAGAGCCGGAAGGTGATCAGGCACGGTGACCTGCTCCACTGCGATATAGGCTTCAAGTATCTGGGCCTCTGCACCGATGTGCAGCAGAACGCGTACGTGCTGAAGCCTGGGGAGGTCAATGCCCCTGAGGGCCTGAGGAAGGCCATGGCGGAGGGGAACAGGCTGCAGGACATCCACGCTGAGGCGATGGCGGCGGGCAGGACCGGGAACGAGATACTG
>JADHWN010000005.1 GCA_016783455.1 Candidatus Bathyarchaeota archaeon | reverse complement strand
TGCCACGTCCACACCTGGATGCTGAGGAATACACTGGACGAGGAGAGCATCCACGGACAGACGGAGGCCCTAGTAGAGATCATGGAGAAGGGGCGGTTGGAGGCCTTGTACGCCTTCGACTCCCTCTCCCACTTCCCCCTCTACCTCAAGGCCAGGCACCCCGGCCTCTTCTACGCCGGGGGATACGCCCCCTGGACGGGCCGCACGGACCAGCTCCCCAACCCCGACTGGGGCAGCCACATCACCCGCCTCATGGAACTGGGATACGACGGCATCGGCGAGATGGGCAGCAAGCCCGCCACACGCGACGTCCACGTCCCCCTCGACTCCCCCTACTACCGGGGGCTCTGGGAGGCCTGCGAGGAACACAGCTTTCCCGTCCTCTGCCACATAGGAGACGTAGAGGACTTCTGGCACGAGGAGACCACCCCCGGCTGGGCCAAAGACCGGGGCTGGGGCTACTACCACGGCGACTACCCGTCCCTGGAAGAGCTCTACACGGAGATAGAGAACGTCCTGGACCACCACCCTGACCTACCCATCGTCCTCTGCCACTTCCTCTTCCTCTCCCCCCACCTGGAGCGGGTGGAGGAGTTCCTGGATGCATATCCTAACGCTTGCCTAGACCTCAGCCTCGGAGTTGAGCTCATGTACAACATCAGCCGGCGACGCGACGACTACCGGGAGTTCTTCATCCGCCACGACACCCGCATCCTCTTCGGAACCGACATCGGCATGTCCACCACCATCCCCCAGCACATCGCCCGCATCACCATGATACGCAGGTTCCTCGAATCCGACGACGAGTTCCACACGCCCGACACCGCCGACGATCTCCTCACCAGATACGAGCTCCCCTACGTTGGCCTCGACCTCCCCAAGTCCAGCCTGGAGAAGATATATGCAGGCAACTTCAGGCGCCTCTGGGGCAGGGAACCCAAGGAAGCCAACATTAGACTTGCCATCGCCACCTGCAAGGAAGAGGGTAACAATATTATTCCCGACATCTTGAAAAGACTAGATGAAAAATCGTTCTAATGCAGAAAAATGGGAGTTATTATTATGCACGCGATATGGACGAGAGGCTCCTGGGAGAGGTCTCCGATTTGTTCAGGCGAGGGATGGAGATCCGAACGTAGAGAGCCCTCCGATGCAAAATCCTAAGTTCCTGAAGCCGATATCCAATACTGAACGCAATGAAAGCACTGGTCCTATACCACTCCGAGGAGTTCGGGAACACGGCCAAGATGGCCGAGGCAGTCGCAGAGGGCCTTCGGGAGGGGGGGCTAGAGGTTGACACCCACAACACCCTCGACGGCCACTTCCCCATAAACGAGTTCGCCGGCAACGACTGCGCCGCATTCGGCTCACCAGACTACTACAGCTACGTCGCCGGCGCCCTCAAGACCTTCATGGACGACCACTACATCGCCAGGGTCCGGAAGGGCGTCAAGAACCTCCAGGGGAAGCCCTACGCCCTCTTCTACTCCCACGGAGGCGGGGGCAGGGTGGTCACCGCCATGACCAGCCTCTTCAAGCACGTTGGGACCCAGGTGGGGGAGCCCGTCGACTCGTACTTAGCCCCCAACGCAGGGGTCCTCGAAGAGTGTAGAGCCTTGGGGAAGGAGCTGACAGAAGCCTGCAAGTGAGGCCTCAACGCTATTCCTTGAGACGCCTCAGGCGGCAGACCCCCGACTCGACGCTCACGCCCAGGACGCCCTCCAGCCCCCTCTCCATGATAAGCTTGTTCAGGTAGTACCCTGTCAGCCCGGCGTCCTCGCCCTCAACAAGCCGCTCCCCCTCACCGGACTCCAAGAAGGCGTCGACGACCTCGCCAAGCCCCTCCTGACCCCCCCTCCTCCGAGGTCGAATACTGCGGCGCTCGTAGCTGTAGGATCGTGCAGGGTCCAGGGGGCCGAACCTGGACTCGCCATCCTTTGTGGAGAGCTCGTAGACGTAGGTGGGCTTCCCCAGCCTCTTCAGGTACTCCAGGTTCTTGGCGATGACGCCGCTGCCGTTCACCCAGATGATGATGGCCGAGTCGCAGTCGTCGATCATCCCCCTCTCCCGGCTATTTACGTCGTCCCCGTACATGCGGGTCGGCCAGCTCCCGGCGTTGTACCGGATGCTCTTCGCGTGGCCCACGACGACGTCCCCGTAGCCCCGCGCAGCCAGGTGCCCCTGGAACGCCCTGCACGCCCCCCGGGCCTCCCCCACGATGACGGTCATCCCCCGGTCCAAGGCCTCGTCGAGGACGTCGGCCACCTCCTCTGGCAGCCCCTCGCCCTTGTATGCTGAGCTCCCCATCAGGAGCAGCCTCCTACATGAAGCCCACGCCTCTCCCATCGCCTGTCTCCCCCCAGAAGATCTGGACTACATTATATTGCCAGTTTCTATCGAATAAAATGAACGGATGGCATTCTCACTAGTCTAATCTGGACTGATAGACCGCGTAAACAATGTAAGACTAAATGTTAGACTGACACACGTCGTCGGGGAAGGTCGGACTAACCTATCTTCAGGTACCCTTTGTCCCGCAGCCAGTAGGCCTGGTTCTGGGTGTACCTGAAGATGATGTCTCCCTTCTCCTCGAACTCGAAGTCCCAAGGAGAGATGAGGACCACGTCGCCCTCCCTGACCCAGTTCCTCTTCTTCATCTTGCCCCGGATTCGGCACATCCTCTTGTGCCCGTCCTGACAGTGGACACTCATGCGCGTGAACCCAAAGTTCTTGTCGACGATCCCCAGGATGTCGTTCCTGTTGGGCATGAGCATCCGTCTACTGATGTCGCTCTCAGACTTGACTAACTTCTTACCCATATGGATAATTCCTGCACCCATTACTTAGGGCGGTGACTAATAAGGGGATACGTTGAGCGCTCAGTCACAGACAACAGTATCAGAAATCCATACGCCACCGGTTGGGAAGGGTAGATGGGCATCATTTATCTTCTCAGCCCCTCAACCTACAGTGTCCCGCAGTCCACCCGGAGGAATCCACGAGGAGAATTGACATGCAGAGGGAGGCCCTGACCATCGCCATCGAGGCCCTGAGCTGGATGGAGCTCAGACGGATAAACGAGCGCCTCGCCCTGAGCAGGACCGCCAGGCAGCTAGACATCCGGGAAGGCTCCACTCTACGCCACGCCTACCGCCTCATAATGGAGGCCACGCGGAGGCGGAACGCCCTCGACCACCTTGCCGTCCAGGCACTGGGCCGGGAGGAGTTCGAGGCCCTCAACCTGGGGGTCCGCAGCTTCCTCAGGGTATACACCTCCGAGGTCAAGTACGGCGGGGGCCCCTACAGTGAGGCCGTGGAGATGGCCGAAAACGCTAGGGACATACTGGGCACGAGGGAGCTGGCCCCCGTCGAGGAGGCCCTGGACATCCTCCCCCACCTGGAGATCCAGCTGGAGGGGCTCCCCGACGACGAGGCGACCGCCCTCCGGACGTTCCACCCGGCCTGGTACGTGAGGTACTGCACTGAGCTCCTTGGGAGGGAGGAGGCCCTCCGACTCCTCCAGGCCCCGGATCCCCCGACCTACATACGCGTGAACACGCTGAAGGGGTCCGACGGGGAGATAGTGGAACGCCTACGGCTGGAGGGAGTTGAGCTGGAGGAGGAGCCCGGACTGGAGCATGTCCTCCGCGTGACCGACGAGCCACGCCCGATGAACCTCCTGGACGCCCACGGGGACGGCCTCTTCACCGTGCAGGACAAGGCGAGCGCCCTCGCCGGGCTGGTGGCCGCCCCGGAGGCTGGGATGACAGTGCTGGACGTCTGCGCTGCCCCCGGGGGCAAGACGGGGCACCTAGCCCAGCTGATGGAGAACAAAGGCCGGATCCTCTCCATGGACTTCTCGGAGCGCCGCCTCGACACCTGGAGGAGGGAGATGACGAGACTCGGCGTGGAGAACGCGGTTCCCGTCCTGGGGGACGCCAGGAAGCCCCGAGCCTTCCCCGACGTGGAGGCGGACCTGGTTCTCGTGGACCCCCCCTGCACCGGCACGGGGACATTCAACAGGGCCCCCAGCGGCAAGTGGCGCCTCACAAGCAGGTCGATAAACAGGATGAGGCTCATCCAGCGGAGGATCCTCTACAACTGCGCAGACCACGTCGCCGAGGGCGGGAGCATCGTCTACTGCACCTGCAGCGTCACGGTTGAGGAGAACGAGATGGTGATCAGGGACTTCCTGCAGATCCACGGTGACTTCAAGCTGGCGGAAGCGGAGCCGAGGCTCGGGCTGCCCGGTTTCATGGGTCAGGAAGATGCCCAACGACTGTACCCCCACATCCACAAGTGCAACGGGTTCTACCTGGCTAAGCTCGTCAGAGCATAGAACCCTCTAGGGACTACTCTGGATGTAATAAATAAAAATAAAAATGACGAATATATCTAGGAACACTCTATTCGAGTGTCTTAGTACCTTGCGGGTCTACGCTTCTGGAAGCACTCACGGCAGTAGACTGGTCGTCCCTCCGTGGGCTTGAACGGAACTTCACATTCCTCTCCGCAGTCTGCGCAAGTGGCCTTGTGCATCTCGCGGGGGCCTCTGTCGAAGCTTCTCCTGTTACCATAACTCAACTAATTTCACTCCTATTACGCTAGTATACTCAGAAAGCCTCACGAGGCATCCCAGGTATCCACGCCAGAAGGAGCAGCCCGGTATATAAATACTTTCACGGTTTTTCCCCCATGGACTAAACTTAAATTAGATGGGAGGTTTCATAGTTTGACTGGAACGTTAGCGTATGGATGAGACAGTCGAGAAGTTGAGTTTCGAGTCCACTGATTTTAAGTTCACAGCAGCGTATGGGAAGTACTCCGACCAGTTCGATGGGGCAGACGACGAGCGAAGGGAGGCCCTGAACACCGCAATATCGCAGCTGCACTCGGAGGAGATCTCATACCCCAAGTTCTACGAGATCATCGACGAGGATGCAGATGCAAGCCGGCCCTTCCACAGGAGCAGGATACAAGGCTCCCGTAAGTTCGCCTACAGGAAGAGCGAGAGGAAGATCGATAGGATAAAGCGCCACAAGTAGCGCCCATCATCGATCACATTCTTTACGAAACCAAGCCTGCAGATCTAAGGCCGAAGCATCTATAAATCAGCGAGTGCCCGGAAGGGTGGACCATGAAAACTGACGGCCGGATCAGGAGGAACATCACCTTGGGTGCAGAGGTCCTGATAGTCCTGAAGAGGGACCAGCGAACCGGGAAGCTCACACGAGGCGTGGTGAAGGACATCCTCACGAGGTCCGCGAACCACCCCCATGGCATCAAGGTCAGGCTCAGAGACGGGAAGGTAGGGCGGGTACAAGAGGTCGTGACCCAGGAAAGTCGTTAAAACTCCGAAGATCGTGAAAGAAAGAGTTGAATATAGTAGCTTTTTATCTAGTTACCCCTAGTCCAGAATATGGACCTCTTTAGACTTGCTGAATATCAGATCTGGGCTGACGACAAGGCGAGGAAGCTCCTCATGAGCCTCACAGAGGAGGAGTTCTCCAGGGACGTCCTCCCGCCCTTCGGGAGCATCCGGAGCCTCTGCGCCCACATTACCTTGGCCATCGAGTTCAACCTGAAGCGCCACGTGGACAAGGAGGAGTTCGACCCCGAGGAGCTCGGGGAGGAGATCCACACCGCTCCTAAGGAGCGCCTCCTGGAGATGTGGAGGCAGGCCGACCTGAGGCTCCGGGGTTACGCTGAATCGAGGACGGACGAGACCTATGTCTTCCGCAACTTCCTCGGGGAGGGTCAGATCACCCTGGACCAGGACGACTACCTCTCCCAGTACCTCCTACACACACAGCACCACAGGGCGCAGATCATGAGCGCGCTGAGGGTGATGGGGAAGGAGGCCGTCACCACTGACTACCTCTTCTACCTCTCAGATAAAGCGAATTGAGCCCGAGTCAGGGAAGGCCGAATCCACTAGGAGTTAGTACAGATACGGGAACAGCCGCTTCGTCCTCTTCATGTACTCCCTGTACTCGTCGCCGAACTCCTCGATGAGCATCTCCTCCTCGAAGATGAGGCGATGCCTGATCACGATGAAGTATAGCAGAGAGACGAGGGCGAGCTTCACGGCGCTGCGGAACGCCATGTAGAAGCCCACGACGCCCAGCACCCCTCCGGCGTAGATGGGGTGGCGGATGTGCCGGAACACGTCTGTCGTGATCAGCCTGTGGTCCTCCTCTATGTGGAGCACCCCCGACCCGAACCTCGCGAGCTGGGCCCTCCCCACCAGCGTGACCGCGCCCCCGACGATCAGGAGGAGGAGCCCCGCGTAGGCTACCAAGGGGTTATCCCAGAAAGGGAGGCTGCCCGCAACGAGGAGCCTGTTCTCGTTGAAGGCCAGAATCACCAGCAGGGGGTTGAAGACGAACAGCAGCAGTATAGCGTTGTAGGCGGGGTTGGTCCTCAGGTCCCCCCTTATGCTCTCCGAGAAGGGGCGGAAGTAGGTGTCGACCACGCCGACGAGGTAGGTGATGAGGATCGCGGCGAGGAAGAGGCGGTTCCCCGGCTCATAGAAGAGCTCGGGGATGAAGTAGAGGTACCACTGCTGCGGGTACACGACGTACCAGAGAACGATGTAGAGCATCTTCCTGTGGAGGGGCTTCATCTCCGCCGTCCCAGGATAGGCTTCGCGTAGGCCTGTATATTTGTGTGATTATATCCAGCCCCTCTGCTGGTAGAGCCTGTACCCCCTCTCCAGCACCTCATCTATCTGGCCCTCAAGCTCCTCGTCCAGCTCCTTGACCCTGAAGCAGCTCTTGCCCTTCAGGAGCCCCAGCAGCCTCTCTGGGAAGAACTCCTTCAGACTGACGTCTGTGTAGAGGGGCATGTAGTAGAATCCCACCCACCTGCTCTGGACGATGAGCCCGGCGAAGTAAACCTCCTTCCGCTTCCGCCCGGCGATCTCGACGTCCTTGAAGGACCAGAGGTCGTACTTCCCCTCGAAGTCGAACTTGGGCTTCAGCGGGTCCTCGTACTTCTTCAGTATCGCCCTCAGCCTGCCGAATATGTCAAGAAGCTTAGCCTGCATGCGCAATCGCGTTGGAATGAGGCCCGCTCCTAAAAAACCTGTCAGGTACACCCAGATGAGGCTAAGGTGGATGCCGGGAACCCGTGGCGTTGAAGTTATTATATATCCTTCAACGGAGGCAGATATGAGATGTCAAAATACTTAGACAATCAGCCCACGCCCTCGGAGATACGGGAGAAAATGGAGGGCTACACGTCCTGGCTTGAGATAGACCTGGACAGCATCACCCACAACCTCCACGAGATCAGGGGGCGCGTCGGGGTCGAGGTCATGGCAGTGGTCAAGAACAACGCCTACGGCCACGGCCTCCTACCTGTCGCCGCCCACCTCTCGGAGAACGGCGTCAGCTGGTTCATGGTCGCCAAGACCCAGGAGGCCAAGGCGATCAGGGACGCGGGGATACCTGGGCACGTCGTGAACATGGACGCCGTCTTCACCGAGAGCCAGTTCAACGCCATCGTCAAGAAGGGGATAATCCAGGTCGTCTACACCGAGGATGTGGCCAAGAGGCTGAGCGCAGCCGCATCAAGGGCAGGAAGGGAGGCTAAGGTCTTCGTCAAGGTCGACACGGGGCTACGCCGCGTGGGAGTAGACCACTCCGAGGCCGCTGACCTCATCGAACGGGTGGCCGCCCTCCCCGGCGTGACGGTCAAAAGCATCTTCTCGACTTTCATGCAGAACCCGGAGCAGGACGGTGCCATGCTGAAGAGGCTCCTGGAGGTCGACGGAGAGCTCAGGGACAGGGGGATAGACATCGAGTTCAGGAGCATGGCGAGCAGCGACGCCGTCTTCCACAACCCCGAGGGCTGGCTGGACATGGTCAGACCCGGGATGAGCCTCTACGGGGTCTTCCCCGAGGCCAAGGACGTAGCCTCGGGCCTCGACCTCAGGCAGGCCCTCGCCCTCAAGGCCCGCATCGAGCACGTCAAGTGGGTGGAGAAGGGGGACTCCGTCACCTACTGGGGGAGGTTCATCGCCCCAAGGAGGATGAGGGTCGGCACACTCCACGTAGGCTTCTACGACGGCGTACCCAGGGAGATGGCGAACAAGGGCAGGATCAAGGTGGGGAGCGAGTACAGGGGAAGCCTCGGCTCGGTCTCCCTGAACCACTACCTCCTAGACCTCACCTCGATGGAAGCCTCCCCGGGCGACGTAGCCGAGGTGATCGGGAGGGAGGGCGAGAACAGCCTGGTGAAGATGGCGGAGGCCTCGGGCTGGATGGTCTACAGCCTCATGAACCACCTCAACCCCTTCACCCCGAGGGTGTACCTGAGGGAGGGGAAGCCGGTGGCGCTGCTGGACCTGTCCCAGGAGAGGCTACTCTAGGGCGTGCTGGAGCGCCTTCTCGGCGTGGATGACGGCGGTGTCGAAGAGCCTCACGTCCGTGTGCTCAGGTGTGACGAGGAGAGGTATCTCCGTGCACCCCAGGACGACGCCCTGGGCCCCCCTCTCCACCAGGCCATCTATGACCTCAAGGTAGCCCTTCCTAGACTCGGGCAGCAGTTTCCCCAACGAGAGCTCCTGGAAGACCACCCGGTCGACGTACGCCCTCTCCTCCTCCCCGGGCACGATGGCCTCGATCCCGTGAGCCTTTAGTCCCTCCACGTAGAAGGGCTTCTCCATTGTGAAGCGGGTGCCCAGGAGGCCAACGGTGTCCAGCCCGGCCTCCTTGACGGCCTCCGCCGTGGCGTCGACGATGCTCAGCAGGGGGATGGGAGACCTCGCCTGGAGCTTGTCGAAGAGGATGTGCATCGTGTTCGTGGCGATGACGGCGAAGTCGGCCCCCGCGGCGTGGAGCCTCCTCAGCCCGTCCAGGAGCCCCTCCTCGATGCTGGCCCAGTCCTCCACCCCCATCCAGTCCTCGAACCTCTGGAAGCTCACGTCGTAGATCACCATCTCCGGGTAGGCCAGGTCCCCGTATAGCTCCTCGTACCTCCTGAAGATGTGCTGGTAGTACGATACGGTAGACTCAGCGGTCATCCCGCCGAGGATCCCGATCCTCTTGTACAATCGATTGAACACCGTGGAAAAATGACCCCTGAAGGTATTTCAATATGCCCCCGATAGCCTCATAGCTGACTACAGCGGGAGGTAGGAGTGCATGGTGGTGAACAGACCGTCCGTCCAGGCAGTCATCTACGACATTGAGAAGGGAAAGATGCTCCTCATAATGATACACGACACGAGTATGGACGAGCTGGTCTGGAGGCTCGTGAAGGGTGGCGTCACCGAAGGCGAGACGGAGCCCGAGGCCTTGAAGAGGGAGATCGGGGAGGAGGTAGGCCTCAAGGATGTCCAGGTCATTGAGAAGATCAACTACTACGAGTTCGTCCACAAGGACAAGAGGCACCTGGTCTCGGCTTACCTGGTCGAGGCGGACATCGACGAGGCCATGACGCTCCAGAGTGGGAGCGAGGGAGACACCGCCATACTAGACCACGCGTGGCTCTCACCGGAGGAGGCCCTTGAAACCCTGTACTGGGAGCACGAGAAGAGGTCGGTCACAGCTGCAACCGCTTTACTCAGAAAGAGAAAAAAGAAGCGAGGGAAAAGCCCTTCAGGCCTCTGAAGTACTTCCCGAGCTTGTGGAAGTCCATAATGATCATCTAGACTCTTACTCCACGTAAAAACATCAGTGGATACACTGTGCACGAGGGGTCTACCCGACAACTTGGACACCTTAGGATTATAATTATTGATTGCTGAAGGCCTCGTTTATCGATTCTCTATCTCTTCGATGAACAGTATGCAGGAGGGCCAACTGGTCTTGAGCTCCTCCGTCCATCTCTCCACGAGTTCGTCCCGGTCCCCCTTCCCTTCCTTCACCATGAGGCCCGCGCCGAATGCCCCTGTCCGCATCTTCTCGAACCTCTCGGTGTTCCCGCAGACCCCGTGCTGCCCGCACTCGATGCAGTCCCCCACGCCCCTGTCTATGGCGCAGAGCCTCATGGGGCAGTCCGGGCTCCCGTCCCCGCTCCGGCATCCCCCGCAGAGGGGCATATCCTCGATGGCCTGCAGCCCCTTCGAGAACTCCTTGAAGTCGAAGCTTGGCGGGACCCACTCCTCGAGGCCGTAGTCCCCTATAACGTCAGCGAACCTCCCCGTCAGCTCCCTCAGCGCGCCGTTGCCGGCCACGCAGCTCCCGCACCAGATGCCGCAGTAGCCTATCTGATGTTTCACGGCCTCGAACGGTTTGACAGTCACATCATCCATCTCCGAGCACAAGCGTGTCATCATGTTTATGGCGCCTTTTAAGTCGATATCTGGAACGCTCCCTATCACCCGTGGCTGGTACGGGGAACGCAAATGTTCTATAGAGAAGACGCTCTTCAAGGGGTTGGGGTGCCGCAGGTATGAATGTGGAGATAAGACCGACAGAGAAGGTCGTCGTGATGGGACTGGACGAACGGTCGCTGGATGACATGGCTTGGTGCGCCGCAACATTCGGCATCAACCGCCTCTTCTGGGTGGACGGCCACCTCATCTGCACCGAGGTGTTCGAGCAGTCCTTCAAGCACGAGATAGAGAAGGGCGAGTTCTGCATCAGCCAGGCCTGCTACACGAAGTACCCCAGATACACAAGGCTCCACGAGGTGGAGAAGGGCACCCAGATCCCCATCGTTGACGTATCCGAGATGAAGATCTACAGGAGCCTACTGAAGGCGATACGGGAGTACGAGGAAGAACAGAAGGAAAGCTGACCAGCCACCCTAGCTGGCCATGATAACCCGTTTAAGCATAGATGACTGATCCTCTCGTATGAGCGATGTTCTGAGAGGGCTGGAACCTAGGATAGTCTGGGATATCTTCGAGAGGATCTCCGCGATCCCCCGTTGTTCTAAGAAGGAAGAACGCGTTAAGGAGTTCCTGGAGGCCTGGGCCAAGGAGAACGGCGTGGGATTCCAGAAGGACGGGGTAGGGAACGTCATACTCATCCGGGAGGCGGCCCCCAGCTGCGAGGGCTACCCCACACTCATGATGCAGGGCCACTAGGACATAGTCTGCGAGAAGGACCCGGAGAGCCCCCACGACTTCGACGTCGACCCGATACCCCTGAAGGTCGAGGGGGACAAGGTCTCGGCCGAAGGGACCACCCTCGGCGCTGACAACGGCATCGGCATGGCCATCGCCATGGCCCTCATCGTCGACCCGAGCCTGGAGAGGAACGGCAGGCTGGAGGCCGTCTTCACGGTCGACGAGGAGTCTGGGTTCACCGGCATTAGGAACATGAGCCCCGACTTCTTCTCGGGGAAGCGGATGATCAACCTTGACAGCGAGGAGCTTGGGGTCATCATCATCAGCAGCGCGGGGGGCGGCGGAACCCAGTACACAATACCCTTCGCCAGGGAGAAGCCCGGCGACTGGGAGGCCCTCAAGGTTGAGGTGGGGGGCCTGATGGGGGGCCACTCAGGGGTCGACATTCACTTGCCCAGGCTCAACTCGAACATCCTCCTCGCCCAGGGCCTGAGGAGGGCCAAGGACCACATGCCCCTGAAGGTAATCCACATCGAGGGAGGGACAAGGGGCAACGCGATCCCGAGATCTGCCTACGCTGAGGTCCTCGTGCCCGGAGGCAGGAAGGCGGAGGCCAAGAAGATCGTCGAGGAGTGGGGCTCAGGGCTTGACAAGTCCGTCGAGGAGGGGCTGGAGGTAAAGGTCACGGATTCCACCCCGAGGGCGTCAGCCGGCGAGGAAGCCACATCCAAGGCGGTGGACCTCGTCTCCGAGATCCCCCAGGGGGTGTACAGCTGGAGCTCCGAGTACGATGAGCTGGTCCAGACCTCCAACAACCTCGGAATACTCAGGACTGAGGAGGACAAGTTCAGCATACCCGTGAACAGCAGGACCTGCGACGCCGAGGACTTCGAGGGCAACCAGGCTATGCTCAGGGAGCTCGGGGACAGGCACGGCGTCGAGTACGCCCAGCGGGCTGGAGGGGCCGGGTGGAAGGCGAGCCCCGACTCCCGGTTCCTCAAGCTCGTGGAGAGATGCTACGCCGAGGTCTACGGGAAGGAGCCCAAGGTCACTGGCATACACGGGGGCCTCGAGTGCGGTGTCTTCACAATGCTGGACCCCGAGCTCCAGATCGTCTCCCTGGGCCCCACCATCCACAACCCTCACAGCCCCTCCGAGCACCTGGAGGCCTCGACCGTGGGGACGCTCTGGGAGGTCGTGAAGACGATAGCCGAGAGGATCAACGAGGAGTAGGGGCTAGGGCCCCTCGACGTTCACCTTGACCCCATCCAGGGAGCCATGGAGTACGTCGATGTCCCAGGTGATGCTCCCGGTCTCGGGGTTCCTAGTCTGGCTATATGTGCCCCATGCGGTCCCGGTGCTCCAGAGACACCTGAAGTCATCGGCGTTGACCACGGGGTTGAAGCCCATCTCACCCTCCACCATGTCGAAGCTGAAGCCGCTGAGGGCCAACAGCACGCCCCAGCTCGCCATACTCCGGGCGTAGTGGTGGCCGCACTCAACCTCGTTCCAGGGGCCCCTCCTGACCCCGTCGTGCCTGTCCCTCACAGCCTTCACCACCGCGAGGCCCTCATCCACGTGCCCCTCGATGATGAGGTGGGCGGCGACCTGGTACTCTATCCCCGTCCAGACCTCATGGGAGTACGGGAAGGGGATCTTGGGGCGCCCGCCGTCGGGCCATGTGCAGGCCAGGAGGCCGACCTCATCGTTGAGGGCGTACGTCCGCTGGGCGTTGTCGTGCTCGCTGAAGTCTGTGAGGAGGTTGTACCTGAACACGGACCCTATCGCCTCCTTGACGTGGTCTCTGGGCAGCAGGTATCCGAGACCCGCTATGTGGGCGTTCACCTGCCCCAGGAGCTGGTCGGCGAGGCAGCCCACGCCGTGCTGGTACTTGTAGGCGTCGACGTCGTCGAGCCTCTGGACGTAGAACTCCCCGTTCCAGAGGGCCCCGTCGAGGTTCACTGAGCCCTTCCCAAGCAGCTCCTCGTACCTCTTGGAGGCCTCAGCGTCCCCAGCTTCCTCAGCCATCCTGGATGCCGCCTTCAACGATCCCAGGAACATCACTCCGCTGAGGGGGTTGGGGCCGTAGAACTCGATGTCGTAGGTGTTATGCTGCTTGCCTCCCGTTACCCCGTCTCCGTCAGGGTCCCACGTGGCGCAGGCGTAGTCCACAGCCCTCTTCGCCCCCGGCCACAGGACCTTCATCCAGTTGGTGTCGCCGCTGAGCCTCCAGTCCCTGTAGAGCCTCATGACGCTTCCGCACTGGCCGTCGGAGGCCGCCTCCATCTCGTCCCAGCTCCTGTCGCTGGGGAAGGCATGGTGGGCCCTGAAGCTCATCCAGCCCTCCTCGTTGGTCTCCACACCGAACTCGGTCTCCCTCATGCTCCTCTCGAGGCTGGGGAAGAGGAAGGCGAGTGTCTGGGCGTAGTTCCAGACGTGGGTGCAGCTCCCGCTGCAGCAGCCTGCGTCGTCGAAGCAGCCCTCGTAGCCGAAGAAGCGCCCGTCCTCGAGCCAGAAGCATGTGGGGCTCCTGATGACGGTAATGTTTGAGGAGACAGCGTCGAGGACGTGTGCTGGGAGGGTCGAGGAGAACAGGGCTCCGTGGAAGGCTTGGGTGAGTTCCTCGAGGCGCTCCAGGTTCTCGACTAGGTACCTGGAGACCTCCCAGGCGCTGCCGAACTTAGCAGCGTACCGGTTCCTGACGGTCTCCTGCTCGCAGTCGCATCCGCTGGAGCAGTCTGCCTTCCGCTGGTCCCAGTTGTTGACCCTGTTTGGGATGTACCAAGAGAGTATGAACCTGAACTCCGCCGATTCACCGGGCTCGATGGTCTCCACCGCCCCGAGGCTTCCCACGTCGTACTTGCCCTCCTCCGAGGGCTCCGTGTAGCCAAGGTCGGTGAGGAGGCCGTCCTCTGCGAGGTCGTCCCAGAACTCCCGGATGTAGTCCCACCATCCGCTCCTGAGCCAGTGCCTCTTCACCGTGGTCCGGGGGTTGGTGGTGGCGAGGGACAGGCTCCCGTGGAGGAGGCTGCCCTCCGGATGCTTACCCGAGGTGAGGTGGAGCCCCCTGAGCTCGTCCTCCTCCAGGTACTCGTTGACGTTTCCCCCGAAGCCATCGGTTTTGACCCTGCCGAAGTCGGCCATCCCCGTCCACCCCACGGTGTTCATGAGGGAGCCGACGACGGTGACCTCAGCCACCTCGCTCCCCGTGTTGACGACCCTGTACGTCAGGATGGCCGCCGGGAGCCCTGACTCGTCCGGTTCATGGGGGATGAAAGGCGTGTACGCCTCAAGCTGGATCTCCAGGGGGAGGCTCTCGTCCTCGAAATCGACGTGTACGAAGGGGTATTCACCCCGCAGCCTGGAGTCCCTGAGCCTTGGGAGCCCCGCCACCTGGTTGGGATCTATGCCATGGGAGTCGGCGAAGGGTGGGACCAGCCTGCTCTCGAGGACGCGGGCAACGGTCTCGCCGTCTGGGCGCTTCATGGCGATGGAGAAGAAGGAGTAGGGGAGCTTCTGGCCCTTGGCTGACCGGTTGAAGATCTCCCAGTCCCTTAGGTCGCCTCGGGAGCCGATGGAGACGTTCCCGGTGCCTATCCCGCCGAGGAGGAAAGCCGCCTGGGTCGCCTCCCTGCCGTATGACCTCTGGGGGCCCATGCGGTGAAGCTGGTCTCTCGGGTAAGGTAGATCGGTCATAATTTCACGTGTAGAGAGAGGGGTATAGAGAAGAAAATACTTGCTACGTCAATCCCGGGGGATCCTCTCCTCCACGGGGAGGATGGGCTTGAACTTGACGTGGGGCTCCGTCTGGTACCAGTACGCGACGTGGCTGATGTCGTCGCTGCGGAAGTTGTTGTGGCCTATCTCGATGCCCACCTTGATGGACCTCTCGAAGTAGACGGGGTCGAGGATGTGGTACCTGTACCAGCTGATCTTGCCGCTCCAGTTGGGCCCCCCGGGGAGGGGGAGGCCGTGGTATGGGCCGTCGTAGGGCTGGGTGGGGCACCACGCGAGGTTGTAGTAGTCCTCGGTGCCAGTGCCGACGATGCTGGGGAGCTCCTCGCCGTCGATGAAGATCATGTCGTCCCCCTCGCCGTACCAGTTGAACTCGTCGGTCTCCAGGAGGTTGTGGTGGTCGAGGTGACAGCCCACGTAGTGGCCCTTCCCCTCCGCCTCCAGGATCAGGTAGTTGCCCTCCCCGGTTACGTTCCTCTGCTTCTTGATCTCGCCCACGTCGAAGGGCTCGCTGTAGTCGATCCCAGGGGTGGGGTTCTGCCTGTTCCACCAGGCGTGGAACCTCCCCAGTCCGGGCTGGGGCTCGGCGTGCTCCTCGTAGTCGACGTAGTAGTACAGCCTCTCTATCTCCACGTCGCACTGGTTCTCCACCTCGATGCGGGCCCCGTCGCTGAAGGGCATGGGCCACCAGCTGTTGAGGGACCTGCCGCTCTCGGGGGACATCTCCAGGGGCACGGAGGTGAAGTTCCGGGTGATCCCGTGGCCGAGGCCGAAGAAGTCCCCGATGGGTGCCTCCACGCTGGGGTCCTCCTCCCCGTCCCAGTACATCCTGAGAAGTATCTTCCTCAGGTGCCAGCGGTCGGAGCAGCCCAGGGTGACCCAGATATGCTTGACGCAGCCTGCTCCCTCGATCTCCGCCATCGTGAACCTCTCCCCGGGGGGGACGTTGAAGAAGTCCATGTTGGCGCCTGAGGAGTCGTGGCTCGAGACCCTCCTCCTGCGATGGTCTCTCAGAAGGGGCAAGCCTTCCAGGGGGCTGCTGCCGATGAAACGTTCGCTCATGCTTAGAACCTGTACGGTAGGCGTCTGTCACAGTTCATATCTTTTATGCGTGGAGAAATCAGTGCGCGCGCAGAAGCTCTAAGACGAATGACACCCCGAGCTGAACCACACGTGAAGGCCCTACTCAGCGGGAGGCCCCGAGGCACCCCGATTCGACATCTCTTTTATCAGCCTCCGACTCCCCCAGAGCCCCACCAAACCCATGATGACCACCCAGACCTCAATGACGTACACCATTCCGAAGCCCCCGCTGCTGAGGAGCCACTGCATAAGAGGCACCATGGCATCCAGGGCACTCTTGTAGGCTACAGCCATCAGCACGGATCTGGAGTCCTCATCTTTCACGCCGGAGTAGATTAGCAGAGTTGCGTAGACGTGGGCCAGCAGGGTGAATCCCCTCTCGATTATAGGGGCTCCCACCACCCATGTCGGCGCGTTGAGCTGGACCAGGAGCTGCATCAGCTGGTCCAGTGTGAGCGACTCGACCAAGCTCGGGTAGAGGTTGAAGGCAGCTATCTGGATCAGTGAGGGGACTCCGAGGAATATGGCTTCGAGGGCCCCGAAGCCGATGCCGAAGGCGATGGCCTCGTCCACGTTCAGGTCGTTGAGCCCCTCCCTGTTGAAGGCGAGGAGGACGGCCGCGCTCTCGAGGAGCCCCGTCCTGAGGCCCACGTACACCCCTAAAACTAGCAGAGTAGCAACCAGACCCAGACTGTTGAACACCCAGTACGAGAGCCCGGGAGTAAGGTAAATGTCCATGAGGAACTTTGGGGCCATGGCAACCCCCCACCAGAGACCCCCCTGGAAGAAGAGCCTCAGGGGAGCCCCCGTCCGCCTCCTCCAGTATATTATCGCCCCTAGGCCTACGGCGACCATCCCTGCAGGGCCCAAGATCAACCAGGGATTCATTATCAGAACATTGCTGTGTGAGCCCAGATAAGGGTGACTGTGGCTCGCAAGTTCTTTATTCGCACGGGCTTCTGTGAAACCATGCACAGCCTGAGGACGTACCTGGAGAAGCTCCGTGAGACCGTCCCCGACCAACTCGTGTCGGTCAAGGAGCAGGTCGACTGGCGATACGAGGTCACAGCGCGGGTTGCCGAGATGGAGAGGGAGAGGAAGAACCCCGCCCTCCTCTTCGAGAACGTGAAGGACTACTCCATGCCCCTCCTCGTGAACCTGTTCGGACACGTCGACAGGATCGCCCTGGGACTGAAGGACGCTCCCTACGTGGACGGGAGCAGGCTGGACTTCTACGACGCGTGGAACGGGCTCTTCGACCAGGAGGTTCCTCCCATACGGGTCGGAACGGGCCCCGTGAAGGACGTCATCCTCAGGAACGGGGACGTCGACCTGGCATCCCTCCCGATCCCGCTGTTCTACAGGGAGGACGGGGGGAGGTACGTCACAGCGGGGCTGATGGCGGCCCGGAACCCCGACGACCCCGAGGAGGTGAACCTCTCATACGTCAGGATGCAACTGAAGGGAAGGGACAGCTTCGGAGTGAGCTTCCACTCCCGGGGGCATATGTGGAGATACCTGGAGAGCTCCAAGGCCCTGGGAGAACCCATGGAGGTGGCCGTCATCATCGGAGCCCATCCCTCTCTCTACCTGGCGGCCGCGGCGAAGATCACCGACGAGTACCACAGGGCTGGAGCCCTCCTCGGCGAAGCCATCGAGGTGGTCAACTGCGAGACCGTCGACGTCCCCGTCCCCGCGCATGCCGAGATAGTCCTGGAGGGTGAGATCCGGCTCGAGGAGGAGGACGAGGGGCCCTTCACGGAGTACACGGGCTACATCAGCGGCAGGTCCACGAGGAACCTGTTCAAGGTCTCCGCTATCACCCGCCGGGAGGACGCAGTCTTCCTCGCCGTGGCCCCGAGCAACTCCGCCGAGCACCTCCTCATAAGCGGCCTCCCCAAGCAGGCCAGGATCTCCAGGGCGATGGCGGAGTTCACCCACGCCCCCGCATTGAAGGACATCATCTGGCCCGTCTGGGCCACACACTTCGCCTGCTTCATCTCCCTCAGGGAGGGCATGGAGCGGTCCCCGGGCCTCGCGAAGCAGCTGGGCCTCCTCCTGCTGGGGTTGGACCACTACGTCAAGATAGTCACCGTCCTGCCCGCGGAGACAGACGTCTCCGACATGGAGAGCGTCCTGGGAGCTATAGCCTCAAGGTGCGACTTCAGGGATGGAGCGGGCTTGGAGGTCCTCTCAGACGTGTTCTGCCAATGGCTCGACCCATCGTCCTCTCAGGCCGGCATCTCCTCTAAGATGATATTGGACGCCACGGGGCCGGAACGGGAGGCCACGGCAACAGAGGCTTATCCAGAGAGAGACTCACGGATCGCGGGGAAAATAAAGGGCGTCTCGTTCCCGTGCGAGGGAAACCCACATTTCTCAGCTGTCTGTGTCTCCCCCGACATGAAGGACCTCTCTGAACTTCTGAGTGTCAGATCCCTGGAGCGGTGCAGGCTAATCGTGTGCGTGGACGACGACATCGATATCAGCGACGCCAGGCAGATAGTCTGGGCCATGGCGACACGGTACCAGCCTGCTGAGGATTCCATCGTGAAGGGGGGCAGGATGGTGGTCGATGCCAGGAAGGGGGACGGATGGACGGCGAGAAGGGCAACCCTCCCCTCTCGGTAATCCCGTGACTCATCTATCGGAGCATTGAACTGCAACTCGCGCCCTGTTGAGACGCGCGTAGCCTAAACTGGTTCTGTGGATGTGTCTGCGATAATTATTTAATTCCCTACTGAAGGGTATGAGGCATGATAGGCGTAGTGCTGGCGTTCATACCCTTCGTCGTGACGCTGACAGCCATCCTCGGCTTCAGGATGAAGACACACAAGGCCGGCCTACTTGGGACCGCCTGCACATGGGTCATCGCCATCCTCTACTCCAAGACGCCGATAACGCTGCTCATCTACTCCTGGATCTACGGCATCCTCGTGCCCCTGAGCTACACCCTCGCCGGCTTCGCCGCGTGGTTCATGACCTACCACATGATGTTCCACGGCTGCTTCGAGGACATCCAGGAGTCCATCAAGCGGATGCGGGGCGGACTCGTCTACAAGGTCTTCTTTCTCTGCTTCGGACTCGGGGTGATGATGCTCTCATCCGGAGCCGGGTTCACGTGGCTGGCCGTTATGCTCAACGACATGGGCATCTCCCCGTGGGCTGTGAGCATCCTAATCGAGGGCTCCGCCGACCCCCTCACCCAGTACGCCTACTACGCCACCCCCGTCGTGGTGCCCACCCTCCTCTTCGGCGAGATGTTCGGGTTCACGATCAACGACCTGATGCCCATGTTCAACAGGTTCTTCTGGGTCACCATCCCCAGCTTCGCATTGGCGATGCTCTGGGTCCTACGCGAAGACGGCAAGAAGGTCACGAAGAGGGACGCTGTGATGGTTCTGGTCTACGGGATCTTCCTCGCGGGAGTCGTAAACGTCCTTAACCTAACCGTCGATGTCTCGGCCGTGGGGATCATCGCCGGCGCCATCGGGATGGGAGCCCTCTACGTCGCCCAGAGATTGGGCATCTTCGGCAAGTCGGAGAGCGTGGGAGACAAGCACCCGCCTATGACGGTAGTGCAGAGGAGTAGATTCAACAAGGCCTTAGCCCCCCTCATCATCGTCTCCCTTCTGGCGGGGCTGTGGGGCTCCTTCGGGAAGCCCATCGAGAGGGCCCTAGGGACCATCATGATCCCCGTGATAGCCGACCAGGCGGTCCCATTCAAGATCGCGCAGCCCTTCATCTGGCCCGCAGTCACGGTGCTGATAATGTTCGCCTGGCTCAAGCCCTCGCGGGAGAGCCTCGGCTACGTGGGCAAGCTCATGAAGGACCGGTGGATCCTCCAACAGGTGGCCAACTGGACCTTCGCGGGGATGGTCTTCACATACCACTGGAGCGGCAAGACCATCGTGAATGGGAGCCTAGTACTCCTCCCGGAGAACGAGAAGCTGAACCTCCTCACGGTGCTTGCGAAGGCCGCAACGTGGGCCGGTCTCCTCCCCTACATGGTGATAATCCCGTTCATGTCCATGTTCGCCACCACCCTACTGGGCACGGAGCTCACATCCACCACCTTCTTCATGCCCTTCCACTTCATCGCCGCCAAGACCCTCGGCTTCGCCAAGGCCACGGTCTTCATGGTGGGCCACATCGTCGCCAACATAGGCATCACGGACATCAGGAAGCTCATGAAGAACGTCGCCCTCATAGGGGCCTACGGCGAGGAGTACAAGGCCCTCAGGAAGACCGCCCTCATAGGGCTCATCATCACCGCCGCAACCATCATACCGCTGATGAGCTTCCTCATCTGGCCCTAGAACAACTCCAACTTCTGGATTTTACGCGGATTTCTTATGTTAAAAATAATTGAAAAAAAAGGGATATTAGCTATTATAAATACGGTTCACAGGTTCGTAATTCTCTAATAAATACGAACAGAATATTCTTGGCACCCAGACACTGTCATATCGGAGAACACCTGATGACGGAGATAAGAGCTTCAGACTCCCCTACACTAGTCGACAGAGAGCATGCATTCCCAGTGGACGCCCTGATTAATGGGGATCCCATAAATATTCTCCACGTGGACGACGACACCCAGTTCCTATACCTGTTGAAGGAGCTATTGGAGACCTTTGACAAGTCATACAACGTTCACTCCTCCAGCTCCGCAGAGGAGGCACTGGGGCTTCTGAAGGACAGGCACTTCGACTTCATCATCTCGGACTACATGATGCCCGGGATGAAGGGCATCGAGTTCGCGCAGCTAGTCAGGCGCGAAAGAAACACGCCCCTCATCATCTACACGGGTCACGGGTCCGCAGAGCTAGCAGAGAGGGCGTATGAGGCGGGCGTCGACGACTTCATGAACAAGAGTCTCGACTCCGCAGGCATCAGAACCCTTTCGAAAAGGATCTTGATGATGGTCAGTAACCATAGGGCCGGGTTGGCTCTGAGGGAGTCGGAGGCGAGGTACAAGAGCATAGTGGAGAACTCGCTGAACGGGGTCCTCATAGCCAGATTCGCCGAGCCCCATCTTGTCTTCGTGAACCAGACGTTGGCGGATATGCTGGGATACACCGTGGAGGAGGTGTTGGGTTTTGATCAGCAGCAGGTCCTCGGTCTCGTCCATGAAGATGACCGAGAGAAGATGTACTCAAGCTTCGAAGAGCGTTTCAAGGGGAAGCGTCCGTCGGTTAGGTTCAAGTGCAAGATAATCAGAAAGGACAGAACCGTGATCCTCCTAGAGATGTCATCCAACATCGTAGTGTACAAAGGGGAGCCAGCGGTTCAAGCGACCTTCCTGGACGTAACCGAGCGTGAAAAAGAGGACAGGACGCTTAGGGACTCCGAGGAGAAGTACAAGAGCCTCGTTGAACTTGCACCTGATGGAATAATCACATTTAATTTGATGGGCTTTGTCACCTCGGCGAACTCAGCATACTACAGACTTACCGGGTTCAACGAGGAGGAGATGATAGGAAAACACTTCACCAAGATCGGGGCTGCCAGGATCAGGGACCTACCAAAGTACATCGATATATTCGCCTCATTGGTGAGAGGAGAACACCCGGCTTCAATCGAGTTCCCATTCCTCCGCAAGGACGGCTCACATGGATGGGGGGAGTCACATTTCGCCCTAATAAAAATCAAGGGGAAGAGAGAGGTCATCGCCATAGCCCGGGACATTACAAATCGCAGGAACGCGGACGAGAAGCTCAAAGTTGTAGGCAAGCTCGCACGCCACGACATGAGGAACAAGATGGCTATCATCGGAGGCTACGTAAGCCTGTTGAAGATGAGACCACACGAAGAGGAGACAGCTAAGGAGAGCATTAGGGAGATCGACAACGCCGTCGACCAGATCGCCATGATCATGGACTTCACAGCTGACTATGAGAGGCTTGGCAGCGAAGACAGGAAGCCTATAGACGTCGCAGCGAGCTTCAATTCGGCTTGCTCGATGTTCGATCTCACGGAAGTACTCGTAGAGAATCAGTGTAAAGGGCTGGTGGTCTCAGCTGACTCATTGTTGAGCCGGATATTCTACAACTTCATCGATAACTCCATGCGGCACGGTGAAAACGTTAAGAATATACGTCTATACAGCGAGAAGGGTAAGACTTCTAAGATAATATACGAAGACGACGGCGTGGGAATACCTCGTAACAAGAAGAAGAATCTGTTCGATAACAACATGGAAGAAAAGGGAATCCACGGTCTAATACTTATCAGCAGGATCGTGGAATCCTACGGTTGGAAGATAAGAGAAGAGGGTAGGCCGGGGAAAGGCGTGAAGTTCGTCCTGGAGGCACCCTTGACGTAAAAGGTCAACGGGAATGAGTTGAATGGCGAAAAAAAAGATACTATTGGCTGAGGACGAGAAGGCCCTGCTCAAGATCTACAAGCAGATGCTCGAGGCCGACGGGTACGAAGTCACCGCTGTCGCTACCGGAAAGGAAGCCCTGGATCTCATAGAGGAGGGCGAGTTCGACCTACTTTTCCTGGACATCAGGCTCCCCGACATCAGGGGCGACAAGATCGTCGAAGAGATGCGGGGTAGAGACGACGACACCACAGTCGTCCTGATCACGGGCTTTCCGGAGCTGCAGAGCGGCATAGACGCCCTTGATCTGGGGATCTACGAGATACTGCTTAAGCCGATCAAGGTCGAGGAACTCCTGAGAGTGGCTCATGAAGCCTTGTCGTCTTAACCTATCGTCTCAGCCCCTGAAAAAAGGGATCACAGGAAACCCAGGTTGAGGGTTCCCACGATCAGGACTATCTGGAGGAGGAAGAAGTAGATGTGGGAGAACCTCTTGGCCCTCATGACCATCGCTGTGTCGTAGGCGTTCATTATCGGGAACATGATCCTCAGGAACCCCAGGCTCATGGCGACGACCATGATGGGGACGACGACGCTGAAACCCAGCTGGACGTAGGTGAGGGGGGTGATGGTCATGATGAAGAGGAGCGTGACGATCATGAGCTGTATCTTCCCCTTCCAGCTCAGGACGACCCCAAGGTGCCTCATCCCGAAGAGCTTGTCCTCGTACATGTCCGTCGAGTCCCCGAACAGTGGCTTCATGGGAGTGATGAAGCTTCCGAAGATGATCGCCGCGAACATCGCCGACATCACCACCCGACCCTCGAGGGCGTAGCAGACCATCAGCCCCACCCAAGGGAAGCAGGTGAAGTAGAAGAGCTCGTTCAGCAGGAAACGCTTCTTGAACCTGGTGATCGGGTGGGAGTAGCCGATGAGCACCAGGGTGTACAGCGAGGCGAAGATGAAGCCGTAAGTGCTCACGAGAAAGCTGGTGGCCAGACCCAGAACCCCCGTGACGACGCTCACTTTCTTCGCGTCGTTTATGGATACACGCTTCGATGGCAGAGGCCTCTTCCCCTTGACCTCGTTATGCGCGTCCATCTCCATATCGGTGATGTCGTTGTACACGTAGGTCGACATGGAGAGCAAGATCATGGATAGAACTGTGAACAGCGTAGGCCACAGCGGTGGGAACCCCCTTCCGAGGACCAGACATATTATTGTGGTCAACCATGACCAGATGAAGATCGCCTCAAGCCGGGACCTAAACAATATCGGGAAGGCCTTCAGGAAACCAACATTCTCGGAACTCATCGTCCATCCCCCTTTATCTATTTTTAACATTAGAAGTCATATACGTATTATAACTTACTATCGTGAAAATGCGAATATTGCTGAACAGGAACCATCTGTCTCCAAAATTCCGTGAAGAATATACATGAGCCAATTCAACGCTGTCCTGTGAGACCACTTTGACGTCGAAGTCTCACCCTCTGTCCTCCATATCTTCAACGATGTCGACGAGAAGGTACACTAGAGTCCCGCACGAGCTTCCTCATCTGGCCTTGAGATGCAGGCGCCCCCCTCGAACTCGCCCTGGGAAAGGAGGCGAGCTCAGTGATCCGAGACAACAAGCCGACAACCATTAATCCGGTATCAGACACCTGTAACAGGATAAGCGATGGACACCGTGGACACAATCTGCAGGATGTGCGGCAGGTACTGCCCCGTGAACGTCCTCGTCGAAGACGGCAGGGTCGTGAAGGTCGAGGGCATCCCCGGGAACTTCGTCACCAAGGGTAAGGTCTGCGGCAAGGGGATGGCGGCGGTGCAGCTGGAGTACGACCCCAAGCGCCTCACGCATCCCCTCAAGAGGGTCGGCGAGAGGGGCTCCGGTGAGTGGGAGAGGATCACCTGGGGCGAGGCGCTGGACGAGGTGGCGGGGAAGCTCCTGGAGATCTGGGAGGAGCACGGGCCCCAGGCGGTGGTCTACCACCACGGCGCCGCGATTCAGCACCTCTGGCCCTACATCGACAGGCTCATGAACCTCTACGGCTCCCCCAACGTCGCCGGCCACTCTCACCTCTGCCACGTCCCGAGGATGCTGGGGCAGGCAGCCACATACGGTGGGATGCCCCAGGGCGACTACGCAAACACGGAGCTCATGCTCATGTGGGGGCACAACCCCATCTACTCATCCCTGCTCCACTACGGCAGGCAGGCGATGGAGGCGAGGGAGAGAGGCGCCAAGCTCATCGTAATCGACCCCATCTTCACGGCGATAGCCTCCAAGGCCGACATCTACGTGCAGCCCCGCCCCGGGAGCGACGGCGCCCTGGCCCTCGGGATGCTCAACGTCATCATCGGCGAGGGGCTCTACGACGCGGGGTTCGTCGAGGGCTGGACCCACGGGTTCGACGAGATCGCGGAGCTGGTCAGAGACTACCCGCCCGAGAGGGTCGAGGAGATAACGTGGGTCCCCGCCGACCAGATCCGGGAGATCGCGAGGGTCTACGCGACCACGAAGCCCGCTATCCTGGAGGAGGGAAACGGCCTCGACCAACACACAAACGTCGTGCAGACGGCTCGGGCCCTCGCCGTCCTCAGGGCGGTGACCGGGAACCTCGGTGTCGTCGGTGGCCACGTCTTCCGCCCCGACGCTGGGACGCATGATATTTCGTTGAGGGACAAGAGGCTCGAGGGCGTTGAGTCACTGACCCAGAACCCCTTCTATTACCGGCTCACCCGGAACGTCACGACCCCCCACGTGGTGGACGCCCTCCTCACCAGGGAGCCCTACCCGGTCAAGGCCCTCATCGTCCACGGCAGCGCCATGGCGAGCATCGCCTCCAACAGCAACAAGACCCTGGAGGCCCTGAAGAGACTGGATCTCCTCGTCGTGGACGACATATTCATGACCGCCGCGGCGGAGGTCGCCGACATCGTGCTCCCGGCGGCCACGTTCCTGGAGGGGGCCTGCCTGGTCAAGTGCCCCGGGGCTGGTCCATCGCCCACCGCTGACACTAGCTTCGTGGGGATGATGAAGGCGGTGGTGGAGCCCATGGGAGAATGCATGTCGGACATCGACTTCATCTTCGAGCTGGGGAGACGGCTGGGCTATGGGGAGTACTTCGTCAGCCCCGAGGAGCTCTTCGACGAGGAGCTTGCCCCCCTGGGCCTCACGGTCGAGAAGCTGATGGACGTTCAGGGAGGCTGGGTAAAGGAACACTCCCCCGGGGAGATGTACATGGCTCGCGGGGAGATGAGCTTCAAGACCCCCACGGGGAAGGTGGAGCTCCACTCGGAGACCCTGGATGAGATGGGATATGGCCCACTCCCCCGCTTCGTGGAACCCGCTGAGAGTCCCTACAGCACCCCAAAGCTCGCAGAGGACTACCCCCTGGTCGGCGGCGTCAGCCTCCACCTCGGCCTCTTCACCCACACCCAGTACAGGCAGCTCCCCTGGCTCAAGGAGATCTACCCCAGGGCCTTCGTCGAGATCAACCCCGAGACCGCTGAGGGCCTCGGCGTAGCCGACGGCGACGAGGTCTACGTGGAGTCCCCCAGGGACCGCATCAGGGTGGCCGCCAAGCTGACTGAGGGAATCAGCCCTAGGGTCGTGTCCGTGGCATGGGGGTGGGGCCAGCCCTACGCCTTCGGGGACCTGGCCAATGTAGTCACAGATGACGGGGAGAGGTGCCCCGTCTCGGGCTCCACGGGAAACAGGTCATTCTTGTGCAGGGTGGTGAAGGCGGAGGGGGCCTAGACATGGGGAACAGCTACGGCATCATGGCCGACCTCGACAGGTGCGTGGGCTGCCACGCCTGCGAGATAGCCTGCAAGCAGGAGCACGGCCTCCCGCCCGGGATAAACTGGATAAAGGTCCAACAGGTGGGCCCCGAGATGGTGGATGGAAGGCTCCGGATGGAGTTCATCCCCCTCATGCTCGACGGCTGCATCATGTGCGCCGACAGGGAGGGGCGTACTCCGGCCTGCGTCGTCAACTGCCCCACCGATGCACTCGTCGTGGTCGATGCAGCGGAGACACTACGCCTGTTGAGCAGTAGCGGAAGTTATAGGCTGTGCAAGGTCAGGGAGGGGCCCTAGGCCCCACTGGCTATAGATTGTAGAATGTGAAGTCCCAGTCCCGTTCGTCCATCTCCTCCACGAACTGAACGAGGAGCTCGATCAGGGCATCTCTCATGAGCCTCCCCTTTCCTTCGGTGGCTTTCGTCGGGTCACCCGTGACCCCGTAGGGGGTGAGCTCATCAAAGTTCCACTTCACCTGGACGTGGAGGGGGAGGTCTGGGACGACACCCCTCGCCCTGTCCATCTCGACGAGCTCGGGGGCGACCGCCAGCATCATGGAGGTCTCGCCCTCCCCAGCGTGGCCCTGGCCGCCCCAGACCTCGAAGGTGTCATCGGGTATGAGCTCCCCTGCGGAGACCCACCAGGCCTCCAGGACGGCGACCCGGAACTCGGGGTGCTCCACCCTGAACTCCCTCACCGCTGCGTCGATGGGGGATATGTTCCCGTCGTGGCCGTTGACGATGAGGAGCCTCTCCATCCCTTGCTTCAGCAGCGAGGCGAAGACCTCCTTGAGGACCCTCATCAGCGTCTCCGTTGAGAGGGTGACCGCCAGGGGGAAGCTGGAGTAGTGGGCGCTCATCCCGAAGGGGAGAGGGGGCAGCATAAGCATACCCTCAACCCGATCAGCCACAGCTTTAGCCAGATGCTCCGCCACGAGGGTATCTGTCCCGTATGGGAGATGGTCGCCGTGGTACTCCGTGGAGCCTACTGCGAGGACTGCCTTGTCGAAGCCCCCGGACTTGAAGCCGTGCCCGGTCATGGTGAGGAGCCTACTGTCGCTCAAAATAACACCAAGGATGATCTAACCAGAAGCAAATATAAGATAGAGGGAAGAGGCTTGACCTCCTAGGATCAGGCTCTGCTGAGGTTGAAGCCTGGGCTCAGCCCCTTTATCGCCGCCACGAGGACCTTCACCAAGTCCTCGAGGTCCGAGAGGTAGAAGGTCTCGATGGGGCTGTGGGAGTACCTCCGGGGGAGGGCTATCGAGGCTGTTGGGATGCCTGCCCGGGTCTTCGCCATGGCCCCCGCGTCTGTGCCCCCGAACTGAAAGTTCTCCTGGTAGTGTATCCCCTCGGCATCGGCGGCACCCTTGAGCCACTCCCTGACCCTGTGATGGTGGACGACGTTGACCCTGCCCCTGCCCTGCTCCCCGTAGTGGATGGCCGGCCCCTTCCCAACCTCGTAGTAGAGGTCCCTCATGTTGACCTCCGGCTGGTAGCCTGCCGACGTGGTGTCGATGGCCACCGCCATGTCCACGTCCAGGTCGTAGAGGACAGAGTAAGCCCCCCTGAGGCCGTTCTCCTCCTCCACCACAGCCAGATAATAGGCGGTCGCTGGGATCTTGACATCCTTCAGCAGGTCGGCCACCGCTATCAGGGATGTCAGTCCAGCCTTGTCGTCGACACCCGGGCTCGCGATGAGGCCGTTTGCGAGGTCCACTGGGGGTGCCGCCCAGACCATGGGGGTCCCTATGTCGATCCCCATGGATCTCACCTCGTCGCGGCTCTTCGCGCCCACGTCGATGAACATATCCATTATGGGAGGAACGGTCCTCGCCTCTTCTGGCGTGGTGATGTGGCCTGGCTTCAGACCGATTACTCCTGTGACGGATCCTTTCTCCGTGACCGCTCTCACGTGCTGTCCCATGAGTGTCCTCTCCAGGGCGCCCCCTATCCTGCGGAACCTGATGAAGCCCCGGTCATCGATGTTTGCCACGATGAACCCAACCTGGTCCATGTGGGCCTCGATGGCCACCGAGGGGGCGCTGTCATCCGTGCCCCTCTGGACTCCCACGACATTACCCCGTGGGGTGAGGTGGACCTCGTCGCAGAGGGGGGTCAGCTCGTAGAGCATGTGGCGCATCATGGGCTCCTCGTAGCCAGATGGGGCGTCCACTTCGGTTAGCTTGAGGAAGATATCCTTGATCTCCATACTATATCCATAGTAAAGGGGTTTAAAAGAAAAAAAGAGTTGGGGTGAATGGTTCAGTTCAGCTCTATTCAACCTTCGTCATGGGCTGGCCGCAGCAGACCAGCTGGCCGGCGCCTGCCTCGACGACCTTCACCTTGTTCCCGCAGATCTCGCAGAGGTAGACCTCGTTCACATTCGTCATCGTATTTCATCCTCAAATGGGGAGTGGCCAATTATAATGTTATCTTAACATTTATCCGACACCACACCGATCCCTGACATGAAATATAATGAGTGATTCCATAGAGAAGCTGAAGGCCGCCTTCGCCGGGGAGTCTCAGGCGAACAGGCGGTACCTGGCCTACGCTAAGAAGGCCGACGAGGAGGGGCTTGGCCAGGTCGCTAGGCTCTTCAGGGCCGCTGCGGCGGCTGAAACCGTCCACGCCCATAACCACATGAGGGTCGCCGGCGAGATCGGGATGACCGTGAGCAACCTCGACGAGGCCGTCTCCGGGGAGACCTACGAGTATACCAAGATGTACCCCGAGTTCCTCGACATCGCCAGGAAGGAGAAGAACAAGCAGGCGGAGTGGAGCTTCAACGTCGCCAACGAGGTGGAGAAGATCCACGCGGGGCTCTTCAAGGCCGCCCTTGAGGCCGTGAAGAACAGCCAGAAGCTTCCCGATGTCGACTACTATGTCTGCAAGGTCTGCGGGAACACCGTGGAGAACGCGGCCCCCGACGCCTGCCCAATCTGCGGGGCCCCGGCTGCCCAGTTCAAGAAGATTAAGTAACCCATTCTCCCTTTTTTTAGTGATACGCATGCGCCTATGGTCAATCCACCCCGTCTACCTGGACTGGAAGGGGCTCGGCGCCAACTGGAGGGAGGGGCTTCTCGCTCAGGCCGTGGTCCAGGGAAAGACCAAGGGCTGGAGGAACCATCCCCAGCTCAACAGGTTCAAGGAGCATGAGGATCCTGTGGCGGCTGTCGGTTTCTTCCTGCTTAAGAACCACGAGGAGGCGACGAGGAGGGAGTACAACTATAACTTCTCGAAGATCGTGAAACCAGTGGAGGAGATAGAGCCCCTTGAGCTGACGGATGGCCAGCTGAGGTATGAGCTCGCGCTACTTTCAGAGAGATTGGAGCGCAGGGACCCTGACTGGCTGAAAGCGATACAAGAGGAGTATACAGATAACCCTCCCCGTCCCCATCCGCTTTTCAAGGTCGTGGAGGGGGACATCGAGACCTGGGAGACGGGGTACTGGAAGGCGCAGAAGGCTACAGGGTAGCTCACGCATGCTGAACGAATGTTTACAATTGCATAAACAGATCTGCTCTCTGCCATGTCCAGACATCAGATATTTATACGGCCTTGCACAGCCTTTGAGAGACCGGTGACACCATGACCAAGAGGAAGCCCTTCGAGGAAGTCTACCCCATCAAGGACACGTACAAGAGGTTCGACTCAAGGAACACGTCCTTCGCCCAGAGCCGGCGGAGGAGACAATCTGAGGGCCTCGGATACGCCGACGACGCTGGGAAGGTGGAGCGGATGAACAAGGGGATACCCGGCTTCTCCATCGTCGACTACGCGTTCAAGGACGCCGCAGAGACATATACGGGACGCGGCATGAACACGGGATACTACTCCTGGACCTCACTGGGCGTCGCGACGAAGCCCGAGGGCGTCCCCAGGTGGGAGGTCTCCCCGGAGGAGGCGTCGAAGGTCGTCAAGAAGGCAGCAAAGTTCTACGGTGCGACCAGCGTCGGATTCACCGAGACCGACAAGCGGTGGTTCTACAGCAATCTGGGCGATGGGAGGCCCATCGTCTTTGAGGACGTCGAGGAGGGCTACATGGACGACGAGAAGGCGGTGATACCCAACAGTCACAAGTGGGTGGTCGCCATCGCCGTCCCCATGGAGTTCATCGAGAACAGCTACGCCCCGACTCCCATCGAGGTCACCAGCAACGTCGGCTACAGCCGCATGCACGTCACCGCCGGCTCACTGGCGGAGTTCATACGAGGCCTCGGCTGGCACGCCATCCCCTGCGGCAACGACACCGCCCTCAGCGTCCCCATCGCCATCCAGGCGGGCCTTGGCCACATAGGCAGGATGGGCCGCCTCATAACCTGGGAGAGGGGACCACTGGTACGGATCTGCAAGGTCTTCACCGACATGCCTCTCGCTCCGAGCCCCCAGGCGCCGGGAGGGATCATCGAGTACTGTGAGGTCTGCAAGAAGTGCGCCCACAACTGCCCAAGCGGTTCCATACCCGAGGGTCCCCGAACATGGGAGGGCCCCAAGGAGTCCAACGCGCCTGGGGTCTACAAGTGGTACTGCGACGAGGACTCCTGCCTCGACTACTGGCACAAGGTGGGCACGGGATGCTCCATCTGCTTCAGGTGCTGCAGCTTCACCAAGAAACAGGGGCTGAGCCACGACATGATAAAGTGGTTCATCAGGAACGTGCCTGCCCTCAACAAGTTCTGGGCCTACACGGACGACCTCTTCGGATACGGGAAGATGTCGGACCCGAGGAAGTACTGGGACATACCCTACGAGCCCAGCTAGGAGAGGAGATAGGCTCTCCTATTCCAGTACTGCAAAATCGGGGTAGAGCGGGAAGTCGCTCACGAGTTCAAGAATCTCCTGCTTAGTCTTCTCCAGGGCAGATTTGTCCTTGTAGTCGCCGAGCACACGGGCTATGCAGCGGGCGATGACCCGCATCTCCCCCTCCCCCATACCCCTAGTCGTCACGGCGGGTGTCCCCAGCCTCAATCCAGATGGGTTGAAGGGGCGTGCCTCGTCGAAGGGGACGGAGTTCTTGTTCAGGGTGATCCCGGCCTCGTCCATGGCCGTCTGCAGCTGCTTTCCCTTGCCGGTGAGGCCGCTGGGCCTCATGTCTATCACCATCAGGTGGTTGTCCGTCCCATTTGTGACGAGTTTGACCCCCTGGACCATTAGCTCCTCGGCCATAGCCTTCGCGTTCTTTACGATCTGGCCTGCGTATGTCTTGAACTCCGGCCTCAAGGCCTCGCTGAAGGCCACGGCCTTGGCAGCCGTGATGTGGTCATGAGGGCCGCCCTGAAGGCCCGGGAAGACTGCGGAGTCGATGAGCTGCGCCTGGTTCTTCTTAGTGTCGGGGTGATAGAGGTCGTGGAGCCTGTCCTCCTTCCTGCACATGATCATGGCCCCCCGTGGCCCCCTCAGGGACTTGTGGGTCGTCGTTGTCACGATGTCCGTGAATGGGAAGGGCGACTCGTGGGCCTCCCCGACGATGAGGCCGGCGATGTGGCTGATGTCGGCGAGGTGGTATGCGTCGACCTCCTCGCAGATCTCCTGGAAGCCCTTGAAGTCCAGCTTCCGGGGATATGCCGTGAGGCTGGAGATGATCATCTTGGGCCTCTCCTTGACGGCGGCCCTCTTGACCTCGTCGAGGTCGATGAACTCGGTCTCCCGGTCCACGTAATACGGAATGGCGGTGTAGCTCAACCCCGAGAAGTTGACGGGGCTCCCGTGGGTCAGGTGACCCCCGCAGCCCATGTCCAGCCCCATGAACTTGTCACCGAGCTCTAGGAGGGCGAAGAAGACGGCGTGATTTGCGGGTGACCCCGAATAAGGCTGCACGTTCACGTGCTCGGCACCGAAGAGCTCCTTTGCCCTACTGATGGCGAGGCGCTCAACTTTGTCGACGAACTCCTGACCCCCGTAATATCGTCTCCCGGGGTATCCCTCCGAGTACTTGTTGGTGAACACTGAGCTCATCGCCTGCATGACGGCCTTCGAGACGAAGTTCTCGGAGGGGATGAGCTCGACGCCCCTCTCGATCCTATCGCCCTCGGCGACGATGAGGTCGTAGACCTCGGGGTCGGATTTCTTGAGATTATTCATCAACATGTCATGATTCCTCCAGAGTTCCCTACAGGTGAAGGCTTGAGGTTCCTCGACTCGACAACTATACTAACGTAGGTCATGATATCCCATCCACACGATATATGAAGTTGTCCGTGAGTCTTTAAAATAGTGATTATACCTCCCACGTTACTTGCCATCAAGCGGGATAATCCTGAGACGCGAAATTAATAGCCCCTCAGCGACTCAATATCGGATCTGCACGAGGGGATCCCAGGTCTCGACGTATATTCTTACGGACATCAGCAGGTGTAAGGGCTGCAGGGTATGCGAGCTTGCGTGCTCCTTCCACCACAGCGGACGCCGGTCCTTCAGCTCAGCCGCATCGAGCACGAGGTTTGGGAGAGGATGTTGGACATGTACTACTCCCTCCACGGATGGGATGCCGAGTCAGGGCGCCAGACCATGGACTCCCTTGAGGCGGTCGACCTGAAGGCCGTGGCGGACAGGCTCGAGGAGGCAGGGAAGCTGAGATTAGCTTCCATGACCCCTAGTAATTATTAAATCCGCTAAGGCGAGGACTTCTCATGATGAATTATGGACGAATATGACTGGTCTGTCTACGACCGAGACTGGCTGGGCTACCCCCCCAAGAAGCAGGGGGAGATACTGATAAGGGAGCTCAGGCTCCAGGGTGACCCCGTCGCCCTCGCCTGGTGGCCCGACAAGCTGATGCCCCCCCGGCTCGAGAAACACGTCTACAGGGGACTCCTGAGACTTGTGCACTGCCAGTTCATGATGCGGGCCCGGTGGAGGGGCGAGACATACGTCCTCGACGGCATCAGCAGCAGGCCAGACCCTCCCGTCTGCAACGGGGACGCCTACGTGGGCCTGACGGAGGTCTCCAACGACCTCATGACCGGAGCCTGGAGCGCCCGGACGAACCCGGAGAGCGGCCAGCCCGCTGTGCCCCGGATCTATGGCACACCTGTGGCGGCTAGGAGGAACCTCATCCACGACTACACCATTGTGCCCCCCAACGTCCGCCACCTCGGCGTGGCGCCCCTCAGCGACTGCCCCTTCGACCCCGACGTTGTGGTGCTCTTCGGCAACCCCAAGCAGATGACATACGCCTCCCGCGCCCTCCAATGGTACAGCGGGATAACCCCCAAGAGCCTCACGGGGCCCGGGACCTGCTCGTCGAGCTGGGCGGCGGCCTACATAAATGGCGAGCCGAGGTACACGCTGGGGTGCTTCGGGGTGTTCAGCATCATGGGGATGAACCGCAACCACGTCAGCCTCTCGATACCCAGCGAGATGATGCCCTCCCTCTGCAGCGTCCTCGAGCAGTGGCGGGAGAAGGGGAGGCCCCTGTTCTACGAGGCCCCGCCCGACGAGGAGAGGGAGTTCGTCAAGGCGCCGTACGACGGGGAGTACACGAAGGAGGACTTCCTGAATCCGGATTACGTCTCATGGGACGAGCGGCTGGAGGAGCCCTACGAGTCCTGGGCTGAGCGCAGGAGGCAGAAGGGTCTCTATGTCCCTCCTCCTGAGTGAGGCCAACCCTAGCATTTCTCTTTCTCGCGCAGCGCCTTCAGGAGAACCTCAGGGGTTATAGGGAGGTCGTGGACCCTCGCCCCCGTGGCGTTGTAGATGGCGTTCCTGACGGCGGGGGCCATGGGTATCACGGACATCTCCCCTATCCCCTTGGTGCCGTAGACCGAGTTGGGGTCCACAGGCTCCACGATGATGACCTCCATCTCAGGCATGTCCCCTGCCCTGAGCACCTTGTAGTCCATGAAGCTGTTGTTGAGGGGCGCCCCCGTCTCCGGGTGGAGCCGGAGCACCTCGGTCAGGGCGTAGCCGATGCCCATCTGCATCCCCCCCTCAAGCTGCCCCTCCACCGACTGGGGGTTAATGGCCCTGCCGACATCAGAGGCCGCGACCATCTTCAGCACCCTCACCTGGCCGGTCTCGGTGTCCACCTCGACATCGGCGAAGGCGGTGCCGTAGGGCGGGATGAACGTGGGGACGTTGTAGGTCGCCTTCGTGACGATGACGTTCTCGCCACTTTGGAAGACGTCGGGGTGGTTCAGGATGTCCTTGAAGGTGAGACCCTGCTCTGGCACACCCTTGGCGAACACGACGCCGTCCTTGGCGTCCAACCTTTCGACAGGGATGCCCATGATGTCTGAAGCCAGCTCCAGGAGTCTCCCCTTCATCCTCCCCGCCGCCATCTTGACGGCACCACCCGTCTCCTGGGTGCTCCTGCTGGCAGCCGTCGTGGTCCCCCAGGGGGTGACCGACGTGTCAGCGAGGGTGACGCTGATCTCGTCAAGCCTCCCTCCCAGGGCCTCCGCAGCTATCTGGGCCATGATGGTCCTCAGCCCCTGACCGATGTCGGGGACCCCTAGGAGCAGGTGGAAGGAGCCGTCGACGTTGATCTTCAGGACGGCGTTCCCCACGGAGCGCTCGGTGCTCTTCAGCATGGGGGCGTAGTGGCTGTAGCAGGCCATCCCGATGCCCCTCCTCTTGACTCCCCCCTCGGAGCCGGGGACCCTCTGCCGCCTCTCCCAGCCGATGGCCTCCCTCCCTTTGATGACGGCCTCCCTAAGGCCGCTGCTAGTCACGGGCTTGCTGTTGATGGGTATGATGTCCCCGACGTTGAGGGCGTTCTTGAGCCTGAACTCCGTCGGGTCCATGCCGATGGCGTAGGCGATCTCCTCCAGCTCGGACTCCATGGCGTAGTGGATGGGGGTGCTCGTGAAGCCCCGCATAGCCCCCGAGGGCGGGGTGTTGGTGTAGACACCGTAGCCCACGTACCTGATGTTGGGACACCTGTAGAGGAGAGTCATGTAGCTGGCGGCCCTGCTCGCCATGATGGCCCCCCAGGCGTAAGCCCCCACGTCCACGATGGCCCTTACCTCCCGGGCCACCAAAGTACCGTCCTCCTTCACCCCTGTCTTGGTCTCGAAGATGCACGGGGAGCGGGTCCGAGTCGTGTGGAAGACCTCCTCCCTTGAGAGCCTGAGCATCACGGGCCTCCCGGCTTTCCTCGCCAGCAGGGCGACGACTATCTTCTCGGCGCTCTCGTACTTGCCGCCGAAGCCTCCTCCCACGTGGGGTGGGACGATGAACCTGATCTTGCTCCGGGGCATCTGGAATGCCTCGGCGAGGCTGTCCCTGATCATGAAGGCGGTCTGCTCGCTGCTCCACATGGTGAGGTTTCCGTCTCCGTCCCAGGATGCCACCATGGCGTGGGGCTCCAGGGCGCTGTGGCAGACCCTCTGAGTGGTGAACCTGTTCTCGAAGACGTGGTCAGCCTCCTTGAATCCCTTTTCGACGTCCCCCCACTCCTGGACCGAATGCTCCAGAATGTTTCCGTCCACGTCGTCCCTCTCGGGGTGGACCACCGGGGCGTCCGCCCTCATGGCCTCCTCCATGTCGAAGACGGCGGGGAGGACCTCGTAATCCACGTCGATGAAGCCCAGGGCCTCCTCGGCCACCTCCTCAGAGACCGCCGCCACGGCTGCCACTTTGTCCCCGTGGTACCTCACCCGGTCGTCGATTCCGTACTCCCTGGCGCTCCCGTGGGTGACCTTGTAGAGGATCTTCGCCTCCTCGTGGGTGATTACGGCCCTTACCCCGGGTAAGGCCTCGGCTCGGCTAGTGTCGATGCCCCTGATGTTGGCGTGGGCGTGGGGGCTCCTCAGGATCTTGGCGTAGAGCATCCCGGGGAGCTTCATGTCGACTGTGTACTCCGCCGTCCCCGTCACCTTCTCCCCGGAGCCCTTCATCGCGACGGATCGCCCGACTATCGTAAGCTCTTCCACCATCTTCTCAGCCCTCCCTCCCCGAGACCGACATCACGGCCTCGACTATCTTCTTGTACCCCGTGCACCTGCAGAGGTTCCCCTGGAGGGCCTCCCTGACCTCCTCCTCGGAAGGATCCGGGTTCCCGTCGAGGAGGGCCTTGGCGGACATGATCATCCCGGGGGTGCAGAAACCGCACTGGACGGCCCCGTGCTCGATGAAGGCCCTCTGGAGGGGGTGATGCTCTCCGCCCGTCTGGAGGCTCTCTATTGTCTCGATCTCCTTCCCCTGGGCGCTCGCGGCGAGGACGAGGCAAGACGGAACCGCCTTGCCATCCATGATAACCGTGCACGCCCCGCACTCCCCGTTCCCGCAGCCATGCTTCGCACCCGTCAGCCCGAGGTCCTCCCTCAGAACCCTGAGCAGGGTCCATCCGGGCTCGACGTACACCTCTCGGGGCTCCCCGTTGACCCTCAGGACTATCCTCATCTTCTCGACCATCAATCTGGACCTCCCCCCGCCATCTCAAGAGCCCGCAGTATGCACCTCTTAGCCAGAACCTTACATGCATCCCTCCTGTACTCGGCCGAGGAGCGGACGTCACTGATGGGTTTAATCTCCTCGGAGGCTGCCTGCGCTGCCTCGTCGATGAGGGCCTCATCTAATCTCCTTTCCCTGAGAAGCCCCTCTGCCCTCGCAGACCGCATAGGCGTTGGTGCAACGGAGCCAAGTGCGATCCTGACATCGCTGCAGACGTCGTCCTCTCCCAGAGTGAGGCGGACGGCGACGTTCACGAGGGCTATGTCCACGCTGGTCCGCCCAATCTTTTCGAAGGCCGTCCCTGTACGGGCGGGTTGCGGGGGCACCTGGACCTCGATGAGCATCTCGTCCTCCTCCAGGGCGTTCTCCCTGACGAAGACGAAGAACTCCTCGAGGGGGACAGTTCTCTCCCCTCTCAAGCTGGCTATGTGGGCGCTGGAGTCCTGGACCATGAGGGGGGTCGCCATGTCCGCTGATGGGACGGAGCTGCACAGGTTCCCACCTATCGTCGCCAGGTTCCTGACGTTCCTGTGACCGAAAATGTTCGAGGCCTCTGTTAGTACATGGAAGGGACCGGTTAGTATCTCGGAGCCTTTGATACTCTCTATGGTGGTAAGCGCTCCGATCCTGAGGCCTTCCCCATCGTCTTTGATATAGTCAAGGGGCAGGGAGTTCACGTCTATCAGGCACTCGACGCCCCCTGGCTTCTCAACCAATAGGTCGGTCCCCCCTGCTACGATCTTCGCGGATCCACCGTGATTACCGAGAAGCGAGAGGGCCTCCTCTACACTCCGAGGCCTAAGGTATGATTTCGGTCTGAACAGATAATCCAACGAGTTCAACTCCCATCAAATAGAATGTACTACAGTTACACCGAATTGGGCTTTTCTCATATTACTGTTTATTCGTCAGCCCCTGAGGCCTGATGGTTATATCTTTAAGCCCTACGTGGGTATCTTCAGTGATTGAAATGAGCAGGAGCTATCTTGACCTCAGCAAGGACGAGGAGGAGCACGCCCTCGCCCTTCACAAGGAGAGCTTCGTCATCGACGCCAGCCTCGTCGCCTTCATCGAGGGCGTCGGGGAGGACATCTGGATCGACGACGTCCTAGAGGGAGGAGTGACCGCCGGGAACGCCACGGTCTGCATGGGGCGCAGCTTCAGTGGGGCACTCAGGGAGCTTGCACACTACCATGACTGGGCCAAGGGCAAGGCGGACAAGGCCCTCATCGTCAAGAAGGCCTCGGACATCGAGAAGGCAAAGAAGGAGGGGAAGCACGGCATCATCTTCGGACCCCAGGACAGCAGCTTCCTGGAGAGGAGCCTCCACTTCCTCAAGGTCGCCCACCAGTGGGGCATACGGATCATCCAGATCACCTACAACTTCAGGAACGAGGTCGGGGACGGCTGCATGGAGCGGAACGACGCCGGCCTCAGCAACTTTGGCGTCAGCCTCGTCGAGGAGATGAACAAGCGGGGCATCCTGGTGGACCTCAGCCACACCGGTGACCGGACCGTCATGGAGACAATTGAGACCTCCAAGGACCCGGTCAGCTTCACCCACGTCATCCCCCGGAGCTCAACGCCCAAGGAGATGGGGGGCTACGCCGACTGGTCCAGCAGGCACGGCGACTACGGCCAGTTCCAGGAGTACTCCATGGCCAGGGGAATCACCGACGAGGCCCTCAAGGCATGCGCCGAGAAAGGCGGGATGGTGGGTGTGACCCCGTTCTTCGCGAAGAAGAAGGGATCCAGCACACTCACCGACGACCTGATGGACCAGGTCGACCACACAGTCAACCTCATCGGCGCCGACCACGTGGGATTCGGAAGCGACCTCGACTACCGAAACTCGGTCTACCGCGGGGCGTACATATGGAAGTACCCGGAGAGGATCGACATCAGCTACTTCACACCCATGGACAAGTCGTGGGGCTACGGATGGCTGGGGCACATGCCCAACTTCACGAAGGGACTGGTCGCCAGGGGCTACTCAGACAAGGAGGTAAAGGGGATCCTGGGCGGCAACTGGGTGAAGCTCTTCAAGAAGGTCTGGGGAGAATAAACCCCCTTTTTTACTTTATTCAAGAACACATCTACTGTGCACTCGCACAAGTTGAACAAAAAAACAAAATAAAATTCTTAGACGGTCTCTAAACCCCGTCGCGCTCGAGGCGCGGGCGAGTTTTCTAGTACCTTCTCGGCGGCCTGTGCTTTGCGAAGCACTCACGGCAGTAAACCGGGCGGCCCTCTGTAGGCTTGAAAGGAACCTCGTCCTCCTTACCACAGTCAGAACAGACGATCTTTGTCATCTCTCTGGGGCCACGGTCGTATCCACCGCGCCTCTCTCTATAACCCAATACTTTCACTCCTTTTTTGTTCGCATGAAAAGAATACCCTGAGGGCGTTTCCTCATGCTGCAATTTCGGTGTACAAGGCTCCTTTTAAAGGTATGTTTGGTTAAAACGTGTCACGGGGACCACACTAGAGACACATTTCTTGTTAAAGCAGCCCGTTTTCTAGAAAAAATCAGGTGAAGCGGATTACGCCGTCATTTCCCGGCCTCCAGCCCCTCAGCCTCGGCCCCACGCCCCAGAACCTGACTGGGCTGTACAGGAACACCCAGAGGGCGTCGTCCCTTATCATCCGGTAGGCTAGCCTGTAGATCCTCCGTCTCAGCGACTCGTCCAGGGTCGCCTCGGCCCTCTCGATGAGGGCGTCCACCTCGACGTTGGTGTACCCCTCCCACCACGGCCCCTTGATGCCCGAGTGTACCTTCTCACGCATCACCCTGAAGGTGCTCAGGGGGCTGGAGTCGAAGCAGCAGAGGTCGTTGATCTTCTTGGCCCTCACCATCTCGGCGTAGGCCTGCCGATCCTCGTACTCCTTCACCTCCACGCTGACCCCTACCTCGGAGTACATCTCGGTCATCATCTGAGCAAGCTTCCGGGCCTCGTCGGGCATCCTCGTGGGGATGTCCATAACGAGCCTCATTCCGTCACTGTATCCGGCCTCGGCGAGGAGGCTCCTTGCCTGCTCGGGGTTGTAGGGGTAGACGGGGGTGTCGGGATCGTATCCAAAATGCAGAGGCGTGAAGATGCCGTTCAGGGGCTTCGCCGCTCCCCCCACGGCCTCGGAGATGATCGCATTCTTGTCCAATGCGAGGTTGAGGGCCCTCCGGACCCTGCTGTCGGAGCAGACCCCCGAGGAGGCGTTGAACATGAAGATGATGCACAGGTTGCTGTCCCTCCACACAGCCGTTGCGCTCCCCGAGGCCTCGACCGCTTTCACCTCCTCCGGGCTCAACCCCGAGGCAAGGTCCCCCCGCCCCTCAATTAGGGCGGAGGCCCTCTCCTGGGGGTCTCTGACCGCGCGCCAGTGCAGCCGCTGGGCCGGGATCTGCCCACCCCAATATTCGGGGAATGCATCCAGGACGACGAGATCGTCCCCCATCTCGGAGACCCTATAGGGGCCGCTACCAACGTAGGATTCCGGGAGATCCTTCAGGGCGCTCTCAGGGGCTATGGGCACGTTCACAAGGAGGTCGAGGAGGTCGGCCATGGGCTCTCCCGTCAAGATCTTGACGGAGTACTTCCCCTCCGCCTCGATGACGGAGTCTCCCAGGTAGCTCGCGAAGACCCCCTGAGTGCCGAAAGCTCCCCCGATCGCCGGGTCCAGCACCCTCCCCATGGTCGCCAAGACATCGCTGGCGGTCAGGACATCTCCATTGTGGAAGGAGACCTTCTGGCGCAGATCGAAGACCCATGTCATGGCGTCGCCCTCCACGCTCCAGCTCTCCGCCAGACATGGGACGTAGCTCCCAGTCATGTTGCGGCTGACGAGGGAGTCGTAGATGGCTGCGATGAGGCTGTTGCGATTGGCGGAGTCGCTCACGGTATGGGGGTCGCCCAGCCGGACGCTGGACTGAAGGATCGTCAGTTGGTCCAGAGGAGGAGAGCCCATGTCAATCCAATAACAGGGGCAGAGATGCCCTTAAAGAAATTTGGGAACGACTCGATATTTTGGGTTCAGTATCTAGTGTCGCTCCTTTATCGCGAAGACGAGAATGAGGATGCTCACGATCGATATACCGATCGCAATGGGGAACAGCTGAGAGAATCCCAGAACCTCGATCAACTTCGCGGAGAACAGCGGTGAGATCGCCCCCATTATGCTCCCAGGCAGGAAGAGGAGGGAGTACCCCATACCCCTCTGGTTCCGCGGCGTGAGCCGTGCAATGATATCGGACCTCGCCGCCATCCCAAGGGTCCCGGAGAAGCCGTACACTAGGTAGGCGACCACGAAGGGCCAGCCTCCAGGGGCAACTGCCACCAGCCCCAGCAAGACGGTGCTGAGGGTGATGGTCGTGGTCAGCCACCTCTTAGAGCCGAACCTCGACGCGAAGACGCCCCCGAGGGGGGCAGAGATAAGCCCTGATATAGAGAGGCTGCTGTAGAGGAAGCCCATCTGGTTCACGGTGAAGCCCTTCTCGTCCACCATGTAGATGGGCATGAAGGGGCTTATCATCTGCATAGCCATTGTGCGCGTGGCAGTGTAGACCAGGAAGGTCAGGAGCGCCGGCGTGATGAGCGAAGTGGCGTCCCCCGAGCTGCCCCTCTCCTCCGTTCTACTGACCTCTACCTCCTCGACCTCTCCGTAGTCCACCCGCATGACCAGAAAGGTCCCCAGGATAATCGGTATCGCCCAGAAAAGGTAGACGTTCCTCCAGGTCAGGCCCAGGTACCCCAGAAAGATGCTCAATGTCAAGGGTCCGAGGGCCATCCCAAACGTACCGCCGGCACCATGGATCCCCAACGCCCTCGGCCTATTCTCCCCCGAAAAGAGACGGGTAGTGAAGCTGTACGAGGCCGGATGGTAGAACGTCGTGTTCAGGTAGACCAGGCTTATAGCTACGACGAGCATTATGGGATTCGCAGCGGTAGCGGCGAGGAGGCTCCCCGCCGCGGCGAAGAGCATGCTTATCAGGAGCATCCTCTTGGACCCGATCCTATCACATAGGAGCCCAACCGGAATAGAGAGGACTGCCTGACAGAGCGGAGGGATTGCGGCTATCATGCCCAGCTGCCAGCTCGTCAGGAGGAACTCCTCTCGGATGATTGGGAACGTAGCGGTGTAGAGCCTACCGAAGACGTGGGTGAGAGTGTGGGTGAGGGTCATGACGAAGAGCCCGTAAGTGAGAATCGACGTCTTCTTGGTACCAGCTGTGCCCGCCATCGTTGAACCTCAAATATCTGACGGGAGAGACCTCAGACTATATGAAGATACCTGAATGCAGACCCTTAGCTCAGCATCTGGGTATCATATTCCGTCTAAGAGGGCGTGTAGATGGAACTGGATTGCACCCCGGATATCTTTGATCTTAGGGCCGAGGACATCGATCTCGGTTAGATCGGGGAATCGAGGCACCTCTGCCTCCCCGTTGACCTCTAGGCTGCTCAGCCTCTCAAGGAAGGTGTTCAACTCGATGACCTCCGCCCTCTCAGCTGGCTCTCCCAGGAACTCCGAGAGGTTGATATCCCAGAGGAGGAAGTAGGCGCCCACGAACCGCTCGTAGAGCCTTAGGTCGAAGCCCATGGAGGACTCATCGGACTTGGAGAGCCGCTCTATGTCCTGCCTGAGGACTGTGAGGACCGCGAAGCACTCCTCCCTGATCGCCCCGGGGAGCCTCCTCCTCACGGCTGTATTGAGGCCCTGGAGGTCGTACTTCAGAGGCGCCAGGACCTCTATCTCCCTCATCTCCCCGATGACGTGCTCAAGCTGTACAAGGTGGCCCCCGATACCCGTCCACTCGACCCATCCCTGCAGCCCCTCTAGCATGAGGAAGACCTCCTCCATGAGGTCCAGCATGAGGGATATCTGGTGGACATGTGCCTCCCAGACCCGCCTCCTCTCGGCCTCCTCCCTCTCACGCTCAGCCCTCCGCCGCTCCAGGTCAGCCGCTATCTGGGACCGGAGGGCTTCAAGAGGCTCGTCCTCGGTCGAGGAGAAGACCTCCTCCTCACCCTCACCGTACACAAGGGTCAGGTGATGATTCCTACTCCGGGGGGAGCTGTCCTTCTCAAGCGTCACGTGTGTGATCTCGGATAGCGGGAGCTCCCTGTGGACCACGAGGCTCTTCATGATGAGCCCCCGCTCCATGGAGACGTTGACGGAGCCGTCCTTGAGCTCAATGTAAGCCCGTTGACCGCTCCTCAGCTTACCCTTGATCTTGTCCACTAGCTAACCCTCCTCAGGGAGCTCCCGACCTCTTCCAGGGGGATCTCAGTGTAATGCCCTCGGAGGTAGAGCTTCAGGTACTCCCTGCCGAACTTCTCCGAGACGCCGAGGTCATCCAGGCTCACCTGATCGTTATCCGCGAGTATGCGCCCAATCTTCTTCTCCAGAATGCGGTAGTTGAGCAGGAGCTCCTTCCTCTCGTTGTAGTACTGCACCGTGTCCACAGCCTCGTCTATGTAGCTGAGCACCCTGTAGAGGTGGCTGATGATCTCGTTGATCTCGTGGCTCTCGTAGTGGTTTATGACCCCGAGGCTCGTGTTCATCCTGTCGAGGAGGGTGAGGTTCTTGTTCCACTCATAGTCCTCCATGGGCATCAGGGAGTCGATGTCGGCCTCCAGCTCCCTCAGGTGATCGTAGAGAACCCCCACAACCCTGGCCACGACGTCCACGGTGGAGAAGATGGTGTCCCTGATGAGGATGACCCTGAGCACCTTCAGGTCGTCCTCTCTACCGAAATCCCTGACCTCGAGCTTCCCAGCCAGGTCGCTGATGAGGGTGAACCTGTCGCCGAGGATGGGCAGGAGGGCTCCCTCCCTCTTCCTGAGCTCGATGACGGCTTCCACGGAGTCCTGTATGGGCTTCGTGGACCGCATTATCTCAGCGGAGTACTGCTTCTCCCAGTTCCTGAGGGAGGCGAGGATGGCCTCTATGATGACCCAGGGCTCGTCGCTCTCCTGCTTCTCCTTGGAGATCTGGATGATGGGGCTCACCCCCGGGAGGGAGGGCTCAAAGAGGGAGCAGATGATCTCGTAGATCTTGTCCGATGTGGAGATGAGCTTGTCCACCAGATTGCCCCCGGCGTCCATCACCCACAGTATGCTCTCGACCTTCTCCTCCAGAGGTGCGTCCTTGGGAGGATCACGTATCTCGGGTAGCTCCACCTCCAGTCCTAGCTCACGTATCTCCCTGGCAGACTCGAGGAACTCGAACTTGATCTTGATGTAATAGTCGTCAAGGGCGATGTCGAGCTGCCACCTGAAGTTGGAGACCTCATCCTGGAGATGGGTGAACACCCTTCTCATGAGGGGGTCCACCTCCTTGAGGGTCGAGGGGCCATCGGAGGAGAGGGCGATCGTGTCCTTCAGCTCGTCGGCGACTATGAGCATCCGGGTGTGGAGTGAGATGAAGCCCTGGGGAATGGGGTCTCCCAGCAGGTTCATCAGCCATATGTAGTGGTCCACCTCCTCGAGGAGGGACTCGGCCCTGTTCTTCAGCTCAGCCTTCCGATCTGCCAATACATCCCTCAGGTCGACGATGTACTTTGACAGGGAGACGGGGGCCGAGAGGAAGAGGGTGAAGCTCGTTGAGAGCATGAGTATCGTAGGATCCACGCTCGCCTGGAACGCCAGGGGTCCCTGGAGGATGTCAAGGAGGACGAAGAAGACCATGTTCGTGAAGATGGCGACACCCACTGGTATGACGTAGATAAGCGTGTCCATATACCTCCTCGGGAGCCTGCTCCTCTTCAGGGGCTCCGGGAGCTTCAGCGTTAAAAGGGCAGCTACGGAGATGAGAGCCGAGATGATAAGTATGAAGAAGATCATCCCCGGGAACGAGTTGACGTAGCTACTGAGGGCGGGCTGGAGATCCCCCCCGTTCCCGTTGAGCATCAGTATCTGCCTCATTATCACACCAAGGATCTTCTGGATCTCCTCGAGGCTGACCTGCTCCATAGCCTGCTGGATGTCCGTAAATATGACGTCGAGAGGGGTGTAGAGGGGCGGTACCATCCCCACCTGAAACGTCTTCAGGTACTGCATGACCTGGAGGGGGAGCGAGATGAAGAGGTAGTAGGAGAAGGTGACGATGAGACCCCGCTTCCGGTAGATCGTGGCGAAGACGAGGATGATGGGAATTGCGAGGTAGTACGTCGACTTGAAGAATAGGAGGGAGACGGCGAGTATGCCTATGTCCATTGAGATGATGGCGATGTTGGTGAACAGCTGCGTGGAGACGAGAAAGAAGGGGAGGAGGAGCACCACCATGACGAGCATGCGGACCCACGGCGGGGGGAAGAGGAGGAAGAACCCGATCCTTGAGAGGTGGTAGAACACCCCAAAGGCTATGATCATGCTACCCACGAAGGCCCCCATCGGCGGGTCCCTATAGACAAGGTAGGCGACGAGGAGGGCGACGATAACAGGCAACGGCTTCGGGAGGAGGGGTATCAGGGTGAAGGAGAGGGCCATGCTAATAGCTGTCACGAGGATGGTTATCGCGCGACCGGTCTGGTCCGTGAAGCTCTCATCGTTCAGGAAAGTGATGCTCATGACCGAAACGCACCTTTTATATTAAGTTCCCAATCCTTTTCTTATCCCCAGATGACCGAGTCCGGATTCGACGTCCTGAAGCAGATAAGGACCCATATCGACCGCATCAACCCAGTTCTCCCAAGCCAGTTGGCATTAACTGTGGGTCAGTTCGCCTTTAAAGCGTTGAGGAACCCCAAGCGCTTCAATGGTATTGACACGCCCACACTCCTCCACATACTCCATAGGAAGGAGTTAGACCTTAAAACCGTTGAGATAACCCCTGATCCGGCCTCAACCCTCATGTTTGACACGGTCTTCGAGCCCCACTACTGGTTCGACATCCACTCCTACATCGATGGAAACGGGGAATTTACAAAGTCTCTCGATGAGACGATCTTCGACTACCACGACGAGATCGTGATATCGGGCTCCCTCTCGGACGGCGTCACGGCAGGTGTCCTGCCCACACTCAACTCGAAGCTGGTGAGAGACAAGAAGAACGCCGTATTTCTAGCCGTCTTCCCGTCCATGGACTACAGCTCGGACGCCCTCTTCAACGCCTTCTCATCCCTGGGGCTTCTCCTCGGCGCGGAGACCGGACCCATCATCCTCCTCGACAACACCCGGCTGAGCCAGTTCATAGGGGTCAACAGGGGAGGGGGGCGACTCTCCAATGGGGATATTGTAGACTTCCTCGTCGAGCTGTTCCTTGACAAGAGGGGCCTGATACGGGACCTAGTGAAGCAGTCCAACTCGTTCAAGGTGGACATGTTCACCGCCCTCATGGCGGCGGGTGCTAGCCTCGAAATCTACGAGAGCCTGAGGAACATCCTTGACATAACCCTTGAGCAGCCCCTCCTGGACTTCGACCTCTCCACCGCCCAGTTCGTCTACGTCCTAGTTAGGGCTCCCCTCAGGCTCCAGTATCAGCTCCCCAAGGGCTACATCGAGCTTGAGGTCAATAGCTGGCTCAAGGATGTGGCTGACCTCAACGCCCCGTTGATCTGCGAGCCAGTCTACGTTGAGGAGCACGGCGACAGGATCGACGTCGTCGTCCTCGTTGGGGGCTTCGAGACGGGGCACCTCTTCGAGACGATGGATAAGCGTATCTCCAGGTTCAGCACCCTCATCGTCGAGCACGAGCTCTACGAGAAGGAGATCTGGGGGAAGATAAGGAAGACCCTGCTTGATAACACGCAGAGGAAGATAGAGGAGTTCTAGTAGTCCTTCTTCAGGATCTCCTTCAGTGAGGCCTTGTGCTCTATCAGGAACGACTTGGAGAGCCCCTTCTCGAAGTCCGAGGCCTTCCTGTTGAGACGCTCCATCTCGTCGAAGGTCGCCAGGTCCTCCACGCGGCTCCTGCCTCCCACGACGACGACCCTTATCACCCATGGGTCCCTGGCGTTGACCTCCCTCACGGTGATCGTCTTCGAGACGTCCCCCGTTACGTATCCGGCCAAGGCTGTGTAGAGCTCCTGGGTGAGGTCGGAGTCCCAGAGTCCTGGGGGGGTCTGCACGGTTACCCAGAGGTAGTCGGACCTGAAGCTGGACTTGAGGCCCATGATGTTGGGTGTGCGGTAGACCCTGACGACGCTCCTCATGTAGTCCTTGAAGTGCTCTACGTCCAGGATCTCCCTGAGGATCCCCTCCCTGCTCAGGGCCTCCTCCTGCTCCGCGAGGATCTTGTAGATGATCTTCACCTGCTCGTCCTGGGTCAACTCCGTCGTCCTCTCGTAGAACCTCTTGGGCTTGATGATCTCTGAGAACAGCCTCTGGTACTCCTTGTTGAGGTCGAGGACGATGTTCAGCTTCTTCCTGTAGTCCGAGGTGACCTCGAGGTTCTTCAGGAGGTCGTTGTAGAGGTCTGTGACGACGTCGGTCTTCCCGATCTCTTCATTGGTGGTCAGCATCTCCTCGTTTATCACCCGGAGCTCCCTCTCCACCTCGTTGAGCTTCTCCTTGGCGTACCTCTTCTTCCCGAACCTGAAGAAGCCCCCCGACTCCTTCTCGTACTTCTGCTTGTCGAACTCCTTCCGCTTCTGCCTCTCCTCGAGCCTGTAGAGCTCGTTCTCCATGGTCTCCTTGCGGCCTCTGAACTTGCCGACGATGGCTTGGAGGTAGGTGAGGTGCTCGTCGATCATCTTCACCTCGTCGGAGGCGTGCTTCACCATGAGCTGGAGTAGGTGGTAGAGCGTCGTCAGCTCGGCCTTGAAGTCCTGGAAGTTTATGGGCGGGAACTCGTCCTCGGGCAGGATCTCGTAGCGCCGAATCATGGCGTCGGTGAGGTGCCTCGTCTCGTTGTAGAACCTGAGGATGTCGAGGACCTTCTCCGTGACGTCGGCGAGGGTCATGAAGTCCTCCACGAGCTTCTTCTGCCTCACGCTTAGTAGCTGTGAGCTGGGTACTAGCTGCTGCAGGCGCTCGAAGAGGGCTGTCTTGAGCTCAGAGAACTCGGAGTGGTTCCTCATCAGGTTCTTCATGAGACCCTCCAGGCTGTCCTGGTTCGAGGACTCGTCAGTCTGGAGTGTGAGCTTCATTATGGAGTCCTCGATGGTGCCCTCCTGGGCGACGACCTTGATCGTGGAGATGAACTGGATGGAGTCATCTATCCAGCTCTTTATCTGGTCCTGGACGCCCCTGATGTAGAGGTTGTAGTCCTCGTCGAACCGGGGACTCCCGTAGATGAGGCTCCTCAGCTTCTCCTCGAACTCGTCCTCGACATAGCTGTTAGTCCTGATGAGGTACTGCTTGTAGAGGGTGGAGACCTCCGCGTACTTCACCCCGAGGACCTTGTTGATCATCTCCAGGAAGTTGAGCTTCTCCCGCCGGATCTGGGAGAGCTGCTGCATCTCCTCCAGCTTGGACTTGAAAGCGTCGACGTAGGCGTCGACGGGGTAGTTGACCTTCACCATGCTCAGCGTGTGGATGCTGTTGTCGAGGAGGCCTACCTCGGTGCCTATGCCGCTCATGAGGTCTGCCATGTCGAAGTCCATGAGGACGTAGATCATCTCCGTGATCATCTGGTCGATCTCGTCCCGGGCGAGCATGATGTTCCCGGTCTTGGAGTATGCGGGCATCAGGGGAAGGAAGAGGACGGAGTTGAAGGGGTTCCTGTACTCCTCGCCGAGCTTCTCCACCAGCTTCTCGTTGGTCTCCCTGTTGAGGAGAGCCGTGAGCTCGTTGATGGCGTTGAAGGCCGAGTAGCCCTTCGCCGGTGGGTCGTCACCCGCACAGGGCAGCACACACAGTGCGAGGATCGGCACTCCTGAGCCCACGGACTTCCTGAGGTGGCGGGCGAAGTCGAAGACGATCCCGCTCCCCGTCCCTCCGCCCAATCCGAAGAGCAGGAGGATGATGGGGGCGTTGATGGACGAGAGGGCGTGGTCCTTGTACATGTTGATGAGGGACTTTATGATACCCAGCTGGTAGTAGTTAAGGTTGTAGATGGCCTTGGCGAGGGACCTACGCCGCCCCGCACCTCCGGCCAGGGGGGGGATCGCCACAGTGGAGGGCAGCCAGGGGTAGTACTCCTTGACCCTGATCCCCTCGTTGACCAAGTGCTCGCTGAACTTGTGATGGACGAAGTCGAACATCGCCTCGGCGCTCGGGAACTTGATGGACCTCGCGATGAGGCTGAGGCGCTCCCTGGGGACCCCGTTCCTCTTCATCGCGTCGAGAACCTTCTTGTGTGCCTCCTCTAGGCTCTTGATATCTGGGTCGGCGATGTCCAGGGCCATGAGGGAGAGCCGCGTCACCCCGCTTTCGAGGAGCTCCATGGTCTTCTCGTTCTTCAGGAAAGACTCGACAATGTTTGTGCCCGCCCCACCTAAGCCCACGAGGTGGATGACACCTGAGTATCCTATGTCAGACATCTATATTCCCTCCATATCCTTCAACCTCTTATTTATCTCCTGGAGCCTTTCCCCCAGGTTCTTATCGGTCCTGGCTGCCCTCATCGTGAGGCCCTCCAGCTCCCGGATCTGGTCCTCTATCACCATGGAAGTGAACGCGATCCTCCCCCTCGCCTTGAAGAAGAGGACGCCGAGTAGAACGACGAGCAGCCCCAAGCCTCCCACTGCAGGGAGGAAGTACTGGTCCGCCAGGGTGGGCCCCGTCTGTATGGGGGGTATCTCGATCTCCAGTGGCTCAAGGATCGTCTTCGCCGTCTGGATGAAACCCCTCTCAGCCTGGGACTTGGCCAGGCTGATGTAGTTCTCGAAGACATCTGTGAATGCAGGGTCTACGCCAACCTCCTCGTACTCCAGAAGGTCGGCCTCCCGCTCACCTAGGAAGAAGTTGTAGCTGTCTATCTCCGAGTCGATGATGGTGAGCTTGACCTCGTCAAGAAGGCTGTTGTCGGGACCTCTCAACTGCAATGTTACGTGATTGATGGGGAAATGCAGCACCACGTTGCCGAGGTCGACCATTGTCAGGTCGCTTGGGACCCTCCCGAACGTGGAGATGACATACCTCCCTTCTATCTGCCAGAAGTTGAATGTGGGAATGTTCGGGTTGTAGTCATCGGTGAGGTTGAGGCTCACAGTGTGGATCTCCCAGTACCGATCTATGGAGTCGGCGTGGTTCAGGTTCACCCATAGACTGAGATTGGCGTAGGGAGCGGATAGGCCGATGTCGAGGGTCACCGTGATGTTGTACTCAGCCCCAGCGAACATTGGGGCGTTCGAGATGGTCCTCCCGGTCTCGTAGTCCTGCTCGAAGACGAGCTGCTTCGTAGTCATGTCCACCACGCTGTACGAGACGAGCCATCTCTCCTCCTGTCCCTCAGCGGGCACTGTGGCGGAAACTAGGCATAATATCACTAAGAGGAAAAAAATCCCTTGTCTCTTCAAATAGCTGCCCCCTCCAACTATGGATACGGCGTTATTAATTTAACTTGTGCGCCTAGTGTTCAGTTCCTTTTAACATCGTTTTTATTATTTTTAGGCAGGAAATTCTTCAGAAAATGGGGTCAAAGAGGTAAAAACCGGTCAGGATCAAGCCTTAGAGACGTGGAGAGACTGAAATGTGGGAGCTCAGTAGGTTTGGGAGACGTAGGCTATGTACTTTGCCTCGTCTCCGCAGACCATGCAGGGGCCCGTAGGCTCATCGCTCCCATCCCAGAGGGTTCCCCTCACCTCTCCCGCCACCTGGTCCTTCAGTTCGAAGGCGCATCTGGGTTCACCGCACCAGTTCACCCGTGCGATCTTCCTCTGCTCCATGTACGACTTGAGCTCATCCAGGCTATGGGCGTCCACCAGCTCGCTCTCAAGGCGTTCCCTACTGCGCCTCTTGAGGTCGGCGAAGAGATCCTCGAACAGCCCCTGGATCGTCTCAACCAACTCGTCGAAGGAGGCCTTGCTCTTCGCCCGGTTGTCCCTCCTCACGAGGGTGACGGTCCTCGCTTCGGCCTCCCTGGGGCCCACCTCGACCCTGAGGGGTACGCCGTACATGTCCCACTTGTAGTACTTCTCCCCTGGCCTTAACCGGTCATCGTCGTCCAGGACCGTGCGTATCCCTGCCTCCTTGAGCTTCGCCTCTATCTCCTTAGAGTAGCCGACGACGTCCCCCTCCCTGCCTCTGAAGAGGATCGGGACTATGACGACCTGCTTGGGGGCGACCAAGGGAGGGAGAACCAGGCCGTTGTTGTCTCCGTGGTGGGCTATGGTTGCCGCAAGGGTCCTGCCGAAGCCCATGCCGTAGCATGTGTTCGAGACGTACCTGTGGCTGCCCTCGTCGTCCTCGTATGTTACATCGAAGGCCTTCGCGAAGTTCTCCCCGAGGTTGTGTACCGTACCAATCTGACTGGTCTTACCGTCTGGATTCCATGTGTCGAAAGCGAGTGTGTAGACTGCGCCGGCGAACTTGTCGAAGTCTGGGCGCTTTAGTAATATGTAGCTCAAGCCTAGAGCGTCGTAGACCTTCCTGTAGATCTTAACGGCTACCTGAACCTGGCGTTCGGCGTCCTCGAAGTCCACGTGTGCTGTGTGGCCCTCGTTCCAGAGGAACTCCCTCCCTCTGTACAGGGGTCTTGTGGCCTTGGTCTCGTAGCGGTATACGTTGCATGTCTGGTGCATTCTGAGGGGCAGGTCGGCGTGGGATCTGATCCAGAGCTTGAACATCGGGTAGATGGCGGTTTCCGACGTCGGCCTGAGGAGGAGGCGCCTCTCCAGCTTGTTGTCCCCGGCGTGGGTGATCCAGAAGACCTCCGCGGAGAAGCCTTCGATGTGGTCCGCCTCCTTCTGAAATGCGTCCTCGGGTATCACCACGGGGAACTGCATGGGCTGGTGGTCAACCTCCTCAAGCATGTTCTCGAGCATCTGGTAGATGCGTTTCGCTATGCTGTAGCCCCAGCCGGTGTAGACTGTGAAGCCCTTCACGGGGTAGCGGTCGTCGGCTATATGGGCCTCTAGCAGTATCTTGTCGTACCACGTGCTGAAGTCCTCGAATTTTTGGTCAGAATTTACCTTATCGCTCATTCCTTTCACCTACTCGTTTTGTATGGTTGCGACTAGAAACAGTGGTTTTTTCTGGGTTATTCCGACGGAATGTATTCACCCATTCTTAACCTCGTGTAGATTCCATTTGTTAAATTTAATCTTTCCGGATTAAGCCATTTTGCCTATTTACTTGCGTGAACCACATCGCATAGATTAAGCCTGTATCCAGATAGCCTTTTTCGGAGTCAAGTAGTGCAAGCTTTTAATCATCTTTCACCCGGTTTAAACGAGCGTCATGAGGGTCATCCTCGTCGTGAGGGACGGCTGGGGCTACTCCGAGGAGAAACAGGGTAACGCGGTATACCTTGCTAATACTCCAAACAACGACAGGTACATGGAGGAGTACCCTTGGACTCTCCTCAAGTGCACGGGGAACGCCATCGGAGTCCCCGAGGGAACTCAGGGCGGAAGCGAGCCGGGCCATCTCACCATGGGTGCAGGGAGAGTTGTGTGGCAGCCCCTTGAGGAGATAAACAGGGGTATTGAGGATGGAAGCTTCTACGGCAACCCTGCATTCCTCGATGCGATTCGTCACGTGAAGGATAAGGGGAGCAAGCTCCACCTCATGGGCCTTCACAGCGACCAGGGCATCCACGGCACAACCCAGCACCTCTACGCCCTGCTGGAACTGGCGAGGATGAAGGACCTCAAGAGAGCCTTCATCCACTGCTTTCTCGACGGTCGGGACGTCCCGGAGAGGAGTGCCAAGGCGTTCATCGAGGAGACATTGAGGCAGATCGATGAGAAAGGGGTCGGAGAGATCGCCTCCCTGATGGGCAGATACTACGCCATGGACCGGGACACCAACTGGGAGCGCACAGAGAGGGCTTACGATCTCCTCACCCTGGGAGAGGGCCACGGGGAAACCGATGCCCTACGAGCGATAGATAAGGCCTATCGAAAGGGGGACGAGACGGACTACTACCTTGAGCCCATGGTCATCACGGGTGCGGGGGGGAGCCCTCTTGCCACCATCGACGACGAGGACGCGGTCATCTTCTGGAACTTCCGGTCTGACCGTGCAAGGCAAATTACCTATGCATTGACGCAACCCGAGTTCGATAAGTTCCAGAGGTGTAAGTTCCCTGGAGTCCACTTCACCTGTATGAGCGTGTACAACCAGAGTCTTGGCCTATCAGTCGCCTTCCCACAGAAAGAGGTTGAGAACAACATGGGAAAGGTCCTCAGCGATCACGGTGTGAGGCAGCTCAGGATCGCCGAGACCGAGAAGTATGCTCACGTCACTTTCTTCTTCAACAGTCAGGTGGAGGAGCCGTACCCTGGGGAGGACAGGATCCTTGTTCCCAGCCCAAAGGTTCCAAGCTATGACGAAAAACCCGAGATGAGCGCAGAGGAGATAACAACACGCCTCATACCAGAGATACGCAAGGGCGTCTACGCCTTCATCCTGGTGAATTACGCCAACGGCGATCTGGTGGGCCACTCCGCGGGTCTTGAAGCAGGTATCAAAGCATGCGAGGCGGTGGACAGGTGCGTCGGTGAAGTGGTCGAGGCTGGATTGTCCGAAGGGTACGTCATCATAGTCACGGGGGACCACGGGAACATTGAGACCATGTTCTATCCCGATGGAACACCCAATCCATCCCATGGAGTCAACTCGGTGCCCTTCATCGTCGTCAGCGATAAGCCGAGTCTAAGACACACTAAGCTATGCAGCGGCCTTGGGCTCAGCAGCATTGCCCCTACAATCCTGTCGCTCATGGGAATCGAGAAACCCCGAGAGATGACTGGAGCGAATATTATCAAAGTACTGGATATTTGAAATGAGGTAATGCTCAGAAAAAGGAACCCGGTGCGTTGAAGATTCGAAAATCTTATCTTAGAATAGAATCATTAACTGTTATGCAGAAGACCTCTCAGTACGGTTCGTTTTCATCATATAGAATAAGATCCCAAGATTTCAGACTCATCAGTCACATGCCTACATCGGAGGTACTCAATTGACAAAGAAGATCGGTTTTGATACGGAAAAGTACCTGAACGCTCAGGTAGGCCGGATTCTGGAAAGGGTCTCCCAATTCGACAAGCTCTACTTGGAGTTCGGGGGGAAGCTCAGGTACGACCATCACGCCTCAAGGGTTCTACCCGGCTTCGAGCTGGACACGAAGGTACAGATGCTGGCCAGGCTCGGGGACAAGATCGAGATAGTCCACTGCATCAGTGCGAAGGATATCGAGAGAAGGAAGGTCAGGCGGGACTTCGGCCTAACCTACGAGGACCAGATCCTCAAAGACATAAGAGACCTCCGTGAGCTGGGACTGGACGTATCAGCCGTCGTGATAAACCGCTATGAGGGGGAGGGAACCGCACTCAAGTTCAAGCAGAAGCTGGAGAACAGGGGCATCAGGACCTTCATCCATTACGAGATCCCCAACTACCTGACTGACATGGCTCTAGTCGTGAGCGACGAGGGGTACGGTAAGCCCGAGTACGTGCCAACTGATAAGCCTATAGTCATAGTGACCGCCCCTGGTCCCGGGAGTGGGAAGATGTCATTCGCGATGTCAATGGTGTATCAGGAGAGAAAGAGGGGAGTCAAGGCGGGCTTCGCGAAGTTCGAGACATTCCCCATCTGGAACCTGGAGCTCAATCACCCCGTGAACGTCGCGTACGAGGCTGCCACCGCTGACATGGGGGATTACAACCTCGTTGATCCCTTCCATCTTGAAGCCCACGGGGTCACCGCCATCAGCTACAACAGGGACGTGGAGAACTTCGCAATTATGAAGAAGATCATCGAGAAGATGGTGCCAGCCGACGACCCAATGGCGGAGATCAGATCCCCCACGGACATGGGGGTCAACATGGCTAAGGAAGGGATAGTCGATGACGGGGCAGTCAGGGAGGCCAGTAGACAGGAGATAGTTAGGCGCCACTTCAGGTACAACCGTGAGTTCGTGGAAGGCGAGACGACCAACGACACGCTGGAGCGGATGGAGGCCATCATGGCAAAGGTGGGGGTCACACCCATGGACCGCAGAGTAGTCCTTCCTGCCAGGGAGGCCGCAGAGGACGCAAGGAGGAGGAGCCACGAGGGGAAGGGGGTCATGGGCATCTTCTGCGGAGCAGCCATCGAGATCTGCGACGACTCTGGGACGAAGGTGATGATACAGGGGAAGAACTCCCCTCTCCTCCATGCGGAGTCAGCGGCCCTACTGAACGCTGCGAAGACTCTCGCTGAGGTCCCAGACGATGTCGAGGTGATCTCAAGGCCTGTCATAGAGAGCATGATATTGTTGAAGAAGACCATGGGACAGAGTAGCACATCTCTGAACGTCAAGGAGGTGCTCGACGCACTCGCTGCCAGCGCTGTATCGGACATGAACGCCCGCAGGTGCATCGACTCTCTGTACAGGCTCAAGGATTGCGAGATGCATACCACACACCTCATGGATGTGGAGGATGAGAACCCTCTGAAGAGACTGTGGCTGAACGTCACCACGGACGCAAGACTCACTTTCTCCAACGGATATAATGGCTGAACCGCTTCATCTTATACTGAGGCGGAAACGTTAAGACGACTTTAGGTCCAAGTACCTACTGAATCCGAGATGAGTATGAAGGACCGATTCAGGGGTAAGGACTTCCTCACCCTCATGGACTACAGCCCAGTCGAGATCAGGTACATGCTCGACGTCGCACAGGAGTTCAAGCGGATGAGGATGATCAAGGAGCCCCACGACTACCTCAAGGGTCGCACCATCGCCATGGTCTTCGAGAAGCACAGCACACGCACCAGGTTCAGCTTCCAGGCTGCCATCGCCCACCTGGGGATGCAGAGCTTCTACTCGACCCCTCAGACAATGCAGCTGGCCCGGGGGGAGCCCATCAAGGACACCGCCAGGATCCTGGATAGGTACTGCGACTCGCTGGTCATCAGGACGTACGGTCAGGACGTTGTCGAGGAGTACGCCGAGTACATGACGAACCCCGTCATCAACGCCCTCACCGACCTCACACACCCGTGCCAGGGACTGGCCGACCTCCTAACAATACGGGAGCACAAGGGAAAGATCAAGGGAAACAAGCTGGCCTACGTCGGCGACCCGTGGAATGTCTGTCAATCTCTGATGGTGGGGAGCAGCCTCACGGGTATGGACTGCTACGTCGCTGTCCCCAAGGGCTGGGCTCCCGCGAAGGTCATCGTTGACTTCGCAGAGGACAACGCCAAGAAGAGGGGCACAGAGATGGTAGTCACGGACGACGTGGAGGCAGCCCTCAGTGGGGCGGACGTCGTCTACGCGAACACCTTCCACAGCATGGGCCACAAGGACATCGAGGAGAGGAAGAAGGCCTTCGCCAAGTACCAGATAAACGACGAGACCCTGGCCCTGGCGAAGCCAGACGCTATCTTCATGCACTGCCTCCCCGGGTACAGGGGTGAGGAGATGACTGACAGCGTCATCGAGGGCCCCCAAAGCGCTGTGTTCGACGAGGGCGAGAACAGGATGCACACCGAGAAGGCCGTCCTGGCCCTGGTTGTGGCATAGACCCCGATTTACCATCCATTTTTCAATATCCCGAGTCGAAACCATTTTATTATGTAACTATGTTAGTGGTGCGAATGGGAACTCCCCAAACGGGTAGATGTTATTGGCATCAATACTGAAACAGGTTTTCTTGAACAGGAACGTCCTTGCCATATCGACCACCAACATGCTCTACCAGATCTTCAACGGCCTATGACAGCTGTGGTGGACGCTGTACCTAATCGATGAGCTGAACACGCCCATAACCATAGTCGGGTTACTCGCCACGATCCAGAGCGGGAGCAGCATCCTATTCCAGCTCCCTGGAGGCATCCTTGCGGACAGGATAGGCAGGAAGAGGATGATAATATTCGGAACCGGACTGATGGCCATCGCCCCTATCTTTCTTTTCACAACCAGATCGTGGCACTGGGTCGTCCCGGGCATCATACTGAACGCCGTCACATCCCTCTACATGCCATCGTTCAACGCACTGATAGCCGAGTCCCTGCCTAAGGAAAGAAGAGGTACAGCGTTTAGCGCATACAGGATGATGACGTCCATCCCAGGGATCTTCATGCCCGTTGTGAGCGGATACTACCTCGAGGTAATGGGAGTCGCCAAAGGCGTCAGGATCGGGCTGATGATGTTCTCAGGAGCCGCGCTGATCGCCACCGTAGTCCGAGCCATCTTCCTCAAGGAGACTTTCGACCCCCAAGCGAGGAAAGCAGTTGTATCAAAGGAGAAGAGTGGGAGCGACGGTCTAATGGCCACTTTAAAGCGGCAGCATAAGACCATCTACGCTATGCTTGGAGTCGCCATAATCTCCAGGTTCGCCATGAATATGACCTGGAGCTTCCTATCGTACTACGCCGTAGACGTAGTCAACCTAACAACCACCCAGTACGGCATGCTCCAATCTGTGGCCACGTTGATCTCGACCCCCTTATTTCTCGTCAGCGGCATGATTGCTGACCGCTTCGGGAGAATGCCCTGTATACTGTTGGCCAGAGGTCTAGGACCTTTCGACTCGCTCAGCCTACTGCTCTTTAAAGACTTCAACCAGCTCCTCGCCGCTTACTCCGTGATCGGTGTAGCGGGAGGACTCGGGGGAGGGAGGATTAGGGGGGAGGATATATGGGAGGCCCAGCTTGGCAAGCCCTAATCACTGACATCGTCCCACAGGAGGACAGAGGGAAAGTACTTGGTCTGATGGGCACCATTACGGGTATAGCCAGCCTACCGGGTCCAGCGCTTGGAGGATGCCTATACGAAAGAAATCCTAACACCCTCCTTGCCCTGGGAGCGGGATTAGAGACACTGGTCATCCCAGTGATACTGTTGTTCGTGAAGGAGCCCAAGAGGGAAGAGAAGGTACCCCAATAGCACCCATCTAACCCTATTTTACCGATATCTTTGTGGAAAACGGTTAATACTCAATAGGTTAAAGGTTAGTAGATTGAAATGGATAAAGTTCCTAACATTGTCACTCCCCCACCAGGCCCCAAGTCCAGGGCCCTGTTGGAGAAAAGGAACGACCTGATCCCCCCCGGAGTCTACCTTGTGCAGCCCATCACAATAGCAGAATCCAAGGGAGCCGTCATGAAGGACGTGGACGGTAACGTCTACATCGACTTCACGTCGGGAATAGGTGTCACAAGCCTCGGCCACTGCGTCGACGAGGTGGTTGAGACCATCAGCGGTCAGGCCGCTAAGCTCATCCACAGCTGCATCCATGTGGTCAACTACGAGCCATACCTCGACCTGGCCCAGAAGCTTACCGAGGTCACCCCAGGTAGCTTCAAGAAGAGGGTGATTCTGCTCAACAGCGGCTCGGAGGCCGTAGAGAACGCTGTAAAGATCGTGCGCCAGCATACAGGTCGACCCGGGATCATCAGCTTCGAGAACAGCTTCCACGGGCGCTCGTACATGGCCCTCACACTCACGGGGAAGTGGGACCCCTACAAGGTCGGCTTCGGACCCTTCGTCCCAGGGGTACACTTCACGCCCTTCGCCTACTGCTACCGATGCCCATTCCACCTGGAGTACCCGGGCTGCAGCCTACACTGCGTCCACCACATCGAGAAGTCCGTACTGAAGACACAGATACCACCAGACCAGGTCGGCGCCATCATCTCCGAGCCCATCCAGGGAGAGGGTGGATTCATAGCCCCGCCCGACGATTACTTCAAGGAGATCAAGAAGATCTGCGATGCACATGACATCAAGCTAATCATCGACGAGATCCAGACGGGATTCGCCCGCACCGGCAAGATGTGGGCCATCGAGCACTACGGAGTGGAACCCGACCTGATGACCATGGCCAAGGCAATTGCGTCTGGTCTTCCGTTGAGCGCCGTCGTCGCCAGGGACGAGCTCATGAAGGACGTCTACCCAGGAAGCCTTGGCGGGACATATGGAGGCAACCCCATAGCCTGCGCCACGGCCCTCAAGGTCCTGGAGCTCATCGAGCGGGAGAAGGTCGTCGAGCAGGCCGCAGCCCTGGGCAAGAAGCTTCAGAAGCGCCTCGACGAGTTCTACGACAGATACGAGGTCATCGGCGATGTCCGGGGAAAGGGGCCGATGCTCGCCATGGAGCTCGTCAAGGACAGGAAGACGAAGGAGCCCAACCCGGAGGCCGCCTCGAAGGTCATGAAGGACTGCCTGGGAGCAGGCTTGCTGACCCTGAAAGCAGGACTGTACGGCAACTGCATACGGCTACACCCGCCCCTCACGATAGAGGACGAGCTACTGGAGAAGGGCTTGGCGATAATGGAAGAGGCCTTCAAGAAGGCCTGATTCCCCCCTTTTTTATGATTTTACTGTGCGACCTGCTGTTCTGCCTGAGCCGCATCGACGGCTACCTGATCTTCTGGACGGAGCTCGTGCTTACCGCTGGGGTGGTGGATCAGATCAGGAGGGGGGTATGGAGACTCAATGACGGATGATACCAGGAACAGGGACATGAATGCCCTCTGATAGATCGTGTGGAGTATCCTGGGGACTTTTGTGGACTCGTCCACCTCCAGGGCAGCGTCGAAGGCCTTCCTACCTCCGGATATCACTGCCTTTCCGCCTACCTCGTATTTGACCAGGCTGGGCTTCGTGCTTATCATCAGGAGGAAGCTTAGGGTCAGTTCGTCGTTAGTCCTGTTCTCTTCGTCCATTTTTACCTCGACGTCGAAGTTGAGCTCATTCGGATTAACGGATGTATCGATCTTCGTGCCCTCTATTTTATCGAGGCTTATTATTGCTGGCGATGCCTCAGCGTTGGATTCGATGGCTATTGACCCCCATTATCCATTATCCTTACAGGAGTGCCCCCTGGAATTGAATGGAATAGGCTTCGAGAGGGTATTGTAGATATGTATGTAGCTGCCCGAGACATCCGGAAACCATAGTAAGAGACAATGACCTTCGGTCCAACAACAGATTAACTCACAGCCGTAACCGAGTCTGCTATGTTCTGCAATTCCTTTGTAACGTCCGCAAGGAATGAGATCCTCTTCTCGATCATATGCCTCCGCTCACCTATCAGGTCGTTGAACTTGGGCATCACGTCGCTCACGACGTCGACGAGCAGATCCCTATTCTCAGGCTTTGTGAGGTCCATCGACTCCATTCGACCATCCCTGAAGAGGACCACGAGCTCCCCCTTGGGCAGGATGTTGGCCCTCTCAGCGTTCCTCAGCTGTCCCTGCAGGATCTCCACATCGACGGGCAGGCTCCTCGTCAGAGATTCCATGAGTTTCAGGAAGGCCAGGGAGAAGGCGACGACGATGTTTTCCTCCTCCGAGCTGATCTCATATATCTGACCCACGTCCTCCCTCAGCTTCTTGAGAGTGGCTATAACATCCTCGGGAGACGCAGGGGAGACCTTCGGCTTTGGAGCCTCTTCGGAGATAGATGCATCTGGGACACTTTCTTCTATCAAATCCTCTTCAATAGTGCCCTCGGAGTCATCGGGAACATCCTCCAGATCTTGACCCTCAGGTGTGACAGCAGTTATTTCATCATCTGGAGCAGGTTCAGATACCTCACCGGATACCTCGGCCTCTTCTTCTGGTGAGGCCTCTTGAGGCTGAGCTGCTTCCTCTTCAGGTGGCACCTGAGACATCTAGTTTCCACTCTCTCCCGGAAACTATTCTGAGACGGGTGAATCGATAATGTTTTGTATGTATTATTAACCCACATCACGGGTTTCCCACCTTTTTCAGGTAACACTCATGGATGAAATAGAGGCCTCTCTCTGGATTCTAGTATGTATCACAAATAGATTCGGCTACGCGGTATCATAAAAAGGGAGAAAACGACTGGAACGATGCTGAAGAATCTATATATTGAGTTTTTGCCGATAAGGGCTAAGTTCACGGGGAGACATCGAAGGGGCATTAGATTTGAGGCGAGTTGCAGGTTATGGCTGATCAGAAGGCTCTTGGGTACGGCCGTCAGGGTAGAAGGGAGCATGGCATCAGTAAGGTCCAGGAGGTCATGTCCACCAAGGGGAGGAACGGTAAGATCACCGTCCACCTCTCCAAGCAGAGGGTGATAACGACCTCTCCACTGTACTACAAGTACGATATCCAGAAGTACGACCTGCATCCGGGCTACTATTTCGATGACATCGCGAACATGCTCCCCAGCGGAGTGCCTGAGTACATCGACGACGGCCAGCAGTACGTCGAACGTATAGTCAGAGCCATGTACCACTTCAAGCAGTGTGCCCTCATCGGGCCCAGCGGGACGGGGAAGACACACATCATCTACCTCGTAGCGGAGCTCACGGGACTCCCGGTATGGGAGGTCAACTGTGGACTGCAGACGAGCAGCTACGACCTAATCGGGCGCTTCGTCGGTCTTGGCAAGGAGAACTGGATCGACGGTCAGGTAACCCTCTGGCTCAGGCATGGGGGCATCCTCTACCTCGACGAGGCCAACATGATGAAGCAGGACGTCGCAACGAGGCTCAACCCGATCCTGGACACCCGTGGCCACCTCGTCATCACGGAGAAGGACAACGAGATCGTGCCCCGCCACAAGTTCGGATACTGCGTCCTCGCCATGAACCCATTCTCGGCTGAGTTCTCGGGAACAAAGAAGCTGAACGCTGCCTTCAGGAGGAGGATGTCGGTCTGGCTCAACTTCACGTACCAGAGTATCGGTGAGAACCTCTCTGACAGGGAGAAGGACCTCATCGTGAAGCGTTCCGGCGCGAGCGATGAGATCGCCTACAATATCCTAAGAGTGGGTGCGGAGATGCGGAAGCAGTACCAGGAAGGCGACCTCCCCTATGGTCCAAGCCCTGGAGACCTCATCAACTGGGCGGTCCTCTGCAACGATGGCGTCGAGCCGATTAAGGCTGCCGAGGAGACCCTGATCGCGTTGACCAGCGACAACCACGAGGTCCAGGAAGAAGTGAGAAGGATCATCGTGAACGTGTTCGAATAGAAGCCTGGGTTGATGGGTCATGGGGTTCAGGGACTACGCTGAGAAACACTCCCTCCTGAAAGATAAATTCGGGATAAAGATCCTCTTAGACAGAACCCTGACCTATCCGACTCTAGATTATGAAGGAGATCTACCTAAACTCAGGTTGCCTGAACCTAGAATCACCGAGGAGTCCATAAAGTTCCTCGGCTACACATTCCCGAAAAATGATGACGGCAAGAGAAGAACCTCAAGGCTTTTCAGAGCTACTGTGACCCACATCACCGCTCACACTGTGACGGAGATACCTAGACTCCTTGAGGCGCAATCCATTCAAGCAGAGTTCGTCGAGACGCTTATCAAGGATGTCTACGCCACGGTCAAGATCGGGGCTGAGCAGCCGGATAGGCTTGCTGACCTCGCCTACGCCAACGCTTTGGCGACCTCCTCGTTTAAACCTTTGAAGAGGATATACCTCCCATCAACTCGGATCATGACCGCGATACTGGCCAAAGTTTTCGGGGGAAAGCCGCTCGATGAGCTCGATAAAGTTGAGGCTGAACTTGTCGATGACATCGCAGAAAGGCTACGCGATTTGAAATCATATATTTCGTCTTCGCTAGGTGAAGACGAGATAGGCTTTGAAAGGCTGAAGGAGACAGCTGAATGGATATACGACAGGCTCGCTGACAAAGGGCCGTTCGTTGAACTCCCGGCCTTTCCTTACACTGAGAATGCTTCTACAAGTAGCGTCTACTCAAGAACGTCGACTCCTGATGATACCGAAGTTGAAACCTTCTTCAAGGATGCCATGCGGGCTCTAGGACAGCCGCTTCCAGAAGATAGCGACATGTCATCAACCTGGATAAGGTCAGAGGAAGTCGCTGGAGTGCAGGTTTTCAGCAACAGCAAGATTGAGAAAGAAAAAGAAGAAAAGATACTGGCAAGGATAAAGGAAGGCCTCCCTGATACTCGGTTCAGATCGATAGAGATGCCACCTGAGGACTACCATGAGTACCTTAGGGCCAAAGATATTGTCGGGGGCTCATCGAGGCGCCTCCTCAACAATATCATGCAGGCATCGAATTTAGAGTTCGAGGACATCAGAAAGAAGTTCGGTGTCCTCGACCTAGCCGACGCAGTCCAGGTTGTAGCCAGCAAGAGCGATAGGAGCGATGTCTTCCAGAGAGACGAGCTCATGAAGCAGAGCTTCGCCATCGTCGTCCTCATAGACGTGAGCAGGAGTATGGGGACTGCTGAACGCGAGAACAGGGCTAGGGCGATCTGCGTAGCGGACGCGGTGGCCACGTTCGTGACCGAGAACGCGTCATGTGCAATGTACGGCTTCAGCGATAGGCTCTACGTCTTAAAAGATGGCTCGGAGGCCTTCTCGAAGAGCGTTCGGGCTCGGATCGGAGGTGTCCCCTTCGATGGTACGACCTACATGCCGGATGCACTGATGGCCGCCGCTGAGTTTTTGAAAGGCAAGGCTGAGGAGCAGAGGATCATCTTGGTCATCTCGGACGGCTACCCCTATGGCTACGAGGGCATTTACGAAACCTTGGAGGAGAATAACTTAACTTACATGGGAGGCGGGATGATCCTGATAGGTATCGGCGTAGACACAGAGAGGATGGGTGAGCACTTCAGGTACAGTGCAGGAGTCTATTCACAGAAGGACCTGATAAACAACATCTCGAGGATATTCCTGCGAGCCTCCATGAGCGAGCTCGGATAATATACGACTAAAGGTTCTAGAGATTTTGTTCTAAGATGTGGGACTTCGAGAAGCCCATGTTGAACGTAAACTTCGATACTTCGTCAGTGTCCACGGATTTCAGGACAATCTTGCTGATGACACCATCTTTGACATAGCAGATGTAGACCACTTCGTTACCGAGGCCAACGTTTCTGAGCTCATTGATAGACTCCTTTGACTCCTCGAGTGCCTCCAGCTTCTCGGTGATAGCCTGAAGGGTCTCGAACATTATCTCAGCCTCTCCTTGCACGCTGGATGAAAGCTCAAGGCTCTTGAAAGGCACCCAGCTGTCCGAATCGCCTTTCTTCCGCTTCTTTTTCTTTTTAGACTTCTTTTTTGAGTCGTCCTTCTTCGGCTTATCCCCGCTTATTTTTTCAAGCGAGAACTCCTTGAACCAGTCCTCGTCCCCGTACTTCTCCTCCGCGTCCCTCAGGAAGTTACCTAGGCGTTCGCTGTAGTCCTCCTTCTGGAAAGAATACGCGGCAATATCCGCCTCGATCTGCTGTTCGAGTGTCTGGAGGGAGCGCAGCGTTACTATCTCGGCTACGAGCTTACCTGGCAATTTCTACTCTCACCTAGTGCTATGGTAACCTGGACCCATGGGTTCCAGTCTAGCCTCAAATCAATCCGGAGTTCTAATGAGAGTTTGTGAGTTCTCTACGCTACACACTTTCTAAAAGGCATCAACGGGATAGTAACCCGATCAACGCGTAGAGTGCGATATCACCTATTACCAGTGTTACAATATAGCCGATTAAGATGAATAGGAGGAATGGAAGAGTCTGGGAGACCCAGACCTCCCCCACGCCCTGCTTCTTCAGCCTTCTGAATATCTCCTCTGCTCCCTCGTCGTCCTGTATATCGGGCATCACGATGAGCTTCCTCTCAGACAGACCATCTTCTGAGGGCATCTCGAGGGGATACTGGAATGGCGGACCACGAACCTTCCCTATGTCGACTCTCATGCCCGTGGCCATCAGGACTAGCTTCCTCCACAGGGGGCTCGAACCATAGCTGCTGAAGAGCGTCCTCCCCCCAAAAGAAAGGGAGAGGTTCCTCAATAGGAGAAATATCGCAAAGGAGACCCCGGCAAGAGCCGAGTTGGAGAAGAGGGAGAGAGGATAGATTATGGATACGAAGCCCAATGAGGGATTCACACCCCTGGGCTGAAAGGGGTTGAGAACGGCCAGGGCTATGAACGCGAAGACATCTGCCCCCCCGAAGAGCCCCATATATCCGAGGACAAGACTCAGGATAGCTGAGAACACTATGGATATACCTAAGCCCCAGAATGGCAGAGTGCCCGTGTAGACTTCGTACACGTTTATTATGAGACCCAATGCCCCAAAGATCACCCAGATCAAGTCGTATATCTCGCGGGTCTTCATGTCGACCCAGGAGGTGTAGCCTAGCATCACGAGGCTCAGTAGAATTCTGGTAAAGGTAATGGGATCCAGGGAGAGTACCTCTCTTTCGTTACTCATCATCTACATTTAAGGGGGTTATCATCACCCCTCGTTCAATGTCACCTCTGCCATCACGTAGATCCCCCTCTTATCGTGGACCATGAAGCGTACAGGGACGTCGCTACCTGGGATGTCTGCTGTGAAGGTGTATGTGTAGGTCCCGTTCCCGTGGTCCTCCTCCGAATAGTCACCAATAGCAGTCATATCCGCCCATCCAGCAGAGGTCATAACCTCAGGAGTGACATCCCCGTAGAGGGCCGGAGAATCATCCTTTATGAGCTGCATGGTGACCGTGACCGCCTTGCTGTCCCCACCCATATCCTGATAGCTGCCAGATAGCTGAACCCTCGTAGTCATGTTGACCGTGAATGAAAGATCGGCCTCCGCCCCCCTCCCCGATATATTGAACGTGTAGTCGCTACATGCCCCGGTGACACCAGCACCATCTTCACCCCAGTCTATCCATATCCCATCTGAGTAAGGAGCCTGTGAAGCAGGGGTGGAGTTGAGGTAGCAGAACCCATAGGCGTAGTCCCCGCCCACGAATGACTCCCAGCGAACCAGGTATGAGGCCAGATTTTCCTCTGCCTCCTCACTGTAATAAGCCTCGACCGTCTCCTCGCCCTCGAAGTCGACCAAGGAATCTCTCTCACTCTCGAATGACGCTCTAATCCAGGCATCGCTCCTGCCGCTGCTCGAGAGCCTGATCTCATCAACCATGCCCTCCAGTGGGTAACTGCTTGAGGAGAGCGTCAGATCTGTGAACGTGGTGCCTATGGAAAAACCGTAGGTGTCTGATATGTCCTCGGTGCCATTAATGAATATCTTACGCGTTGTACCGCTCCTTGTAGCTACGACATGATATCTTGTGCCAGCGACGAGGGTAGCGTTGCTCGTCAGTGGATTGTTGTTTAAGCCGAATCTTACTTCACCTGAGGTTCTGAGCCATACGGAATAGGCCTCATCGTAGTCCCCCTTTGTCAGTAGATCTGGGGGTCCGGCAAAGTCATCCGGTCTGACCCATGCCTCTATGGTAATGTTCCCCGTGAGGTCAAGGGAGGTATCGCTCCCGAAGTCAACGTAGTCGGTGAAACCATCTAGCTCCAGTGAGCCGTCCACCACCCCTCTCACCTGATCATCGCTCGACATGAAGCCGTGGCTGGTCCCATGGCTACCATCGGACTTGCTATTAATCATCTGAGGGGGGGCTCCCCCCGGATTCTCGGACAGGTGCCAGACGCCGACGTAGTCGTCATCCCAGACGCTCATGGAAGCGGAGTCGCCGACGTCTCCGATGAAATCCGAGTTCTCCTCTTGCTCGCTGTCGAAGTAGAGAAACAACTCCGTGTCCGATGAGTCTGAGACCGATGGGACCCGGACCCATATCCAGGCCTCCTCGCTCGTGGCATTCCACTTCTCAATCTCTGCGTAGCACTGGGTCAAGCCGTCGCTCGTAGTGACGGCTATCTTCTTCCGGCCTGAATCGGACTGTATCTCGTCGAACACAAAGGACAGGTTGTCGTTATTGCGGCCTGAGGAGCTGCTCAGATAGATGAGAACTGGGAAGTCCGTGAGGTTCTCGTCGATATCATTCGAGTCTAGGTCAAGCTTCACACGTCTGCTCCAACCTTGAAGCCAGCCCCCGCCGTCGACGAGTGATGTCTCGACCACATGGCTGGATCCCTGCTCAATGCTCAGGATGTAGTCGCTCAAGCTGTCAAAGTTAGAGCTGATCGAGGTCTCACTGAGGTCATACAGGTATACCTGGACCGCGAGGATGGACAGGGCTATCGCTAGGGCCGCGATGACGAGGACCTGCCCCTTCCTGCGCGACCTCACTTCCATGTCATCCCCCCAACTGCAGCCTCAACCGGTACATCGGGCATTCTTCGGATGGGACGACCACCAGGTAGTCGACGGACTCAACCGTGCGCCCTAGTAGGCCTCCATTGGAGATGTAGCAGTCGTTCACGACTGCCCCCTGCTCATCGTATACGGTCACGTTAAAGGAGACGCCTGAGGGGAGGACGACCCTCAGCAGCTCCTCGAGGTCCTGCCAGCTCTCCGAGTCCACAAGCCGTCCAAGGGTCCCGTTTCTATCGATCCCTACAAGGGCCTGCATCCCCCAGACGTCAAGGGGCCTCTCGCTGGATGTATCCAGCTCCAGAGGAACCTGGGAGGCGTAGAAGAGGACCGTGGATATGATCGCGGCCGCTAGGATCGTGTCCAGGGTGTGGACCACACCGCGCCTATTCATATCGATGTGGCCTCCTGAACATCATTTTGAACCTGTATAGAGCCCCCTCAACCTCAACGATGTACGACACACTGTAAACATCAGAGACGACGTACTCGGCTCCGATGTCCATACCTATCTCGAGGGGTATCTGAGGGTAAGCCACCCACTCCGCCCAATATTGAGTCGAGTTCTGCCCGGTGACGACGAGGACCCTTGGGCTCCCATCTAGGAAGCGAGGGATCGTGTAGTTTATACTGTCCTGGGCTTCACGGGTCTCGACGCCCCCGAAATCCACCAGGTCGTCTACGCCACTCTCATAGGTCACCTTGACCCACGCATCACTCCTCCCACTGGCCGAGAGCCGCAGCTCATCGACCTGCCCCTCATAGGGAAAGCCCCCCGTGGAGAAAGTCAAGAGACCCGCCGTCGTGCCTATCGCGGTGCTGTAGGAGTCTGAGATGTCCTCTGTACCATTGACGAATATTTTACGCGTGCTACCGCTCCTAGTCGCCGCTATATGATAGAGCGTCCCTGCGACCAGGGAGGTGTTACTCGTCAACCGGTCGTCGTTTAATGCGAACCTCACGGTTCCATCGGCCCGAATCCACATGGAGTAGGATACATCGTAGCTCCCCTTCGTCAGGACGTCCGGGGTCCCCGAATAGTCTACGACCGTGAGCCAGGCCTCGATTGTGATACCGCCAGTGATGTCGAGGGAGACATCGTTTCCGAAGTCCAGATAGTCGTTGAGGCCGTCGAGGGCCAGGGAGCCGTCCACCACGCCTCTCACCTGATCGCTGCTCGACATGAAGCCATGGCTTGTCCCATGGTTTACGCTGGACCTGCTGTTCGTCATCTGCGGGGGGGCACCCCCAGGATTCTCGGACATGTGCCAGACACCGACATATTCGTCATCCCACACGCTCATAGCCGGGACATCTCCTACGTCACCCACGTAGTCCGAGTTGTCGGCATGCCCAACGTCATAGTAGAGGTACAGCTTTGTGTCCGTGGCGTTCGAGACGGTGGGAACCCTCACCCAGAGCCAGGCCTCCTCGTTCGTGGAGTCCCATGCCTCTATCTCGACGTAGCACTGCGAGGCCCCGTCGCCCGTCGTGACGGCGATCTTCTTCCTAATTGAATCGTCAATTTCATCGAAGATGAAAGACACGTTGTCATCATTTCTTCCAGACGAGTTGCTGATGTAGATGAGGACAGGGAAATCCGTCAGCTCGCTGTCTACGTCTCCGTGATCAAGCGTTATTGGGACTCTCTGGCCCCATCCATAGAGCCAGCCTGGATCGTTGAAGCTGTACTCGTGGGAGAGGTATGCGGCGTTCATTATCGAGTTATTCTCGTACAGATCCACATCCAGTGAGTAATCGTTGGGGTTCAAGCGAGCGAATGCGCCACTGCTGTGAGCGCTACCGTTGATGTGGGGGAACGGGAGAACGCTGTAGCTGATCACCCCCTCGTCTTCCTTGGCGAAGCCGACGAGAAGCGCCGTTCCCTCGACGCTATCGGGGAGCGTGAACTGCACGGTCCCGTCGCCTGTGCTATCAGTGGTTCCTGAGGCGGTGTACGTCGTGTTTCCGAAGATGACGTAGTAGCTAAGCTGAGTGGAGAGGGGATATCCATCCCGTTCTGTGGACGCCGAGAAGTTATATGTGGTCTCACCCCCCTGGGACTGCGATGCGTCGAGGTTTAGGGTCGTGTCGAAAATGGGCTCCATCTCAATCCTGAATGATACGTCCTCGATGCCCAGAGCCTGCCAGATGCTCCTGTAGTCGAGGGAGTAGGAGTTCAAGGAGTTTAAGCGGGTCACCTTGTCGATGTCAAGCTCATAAGCGCCTCCTGTGGATGCGAGGCCGAAGTATGTGAGGTTGCCATCGACACCCCAGTCAGCGGGTTCACCCTCCGACAACAGGATGTGTCTGGCTATCTGGTTGTATCGTCCCTCGTCGAAGGTCTCGCTCTCCAAGTAGGGCTCCGCCACCATGTTGACGCCGAATATGGCCCCCATGACCAGCAGTATCATTGCCGATGCTGATAGGGTGAAGTCTATGGAGGCAGTGGGCAACTAGAAGAGGCCCCCCATGAAGCTGACTACTAATCCTTTCGAGATGACGAGAGTGATGTATGCAGTCAGGATGAGAAGCGCTGAGTACCTGAAGCCCGAGGCGAAGTTCCCCTCGCTTATCTTGCCGATAAAGAAGCCTGAGAGCCAGCTGTGGAACATAATGCCCGCCTCGATTATCTGAGAGTCGTTGGCGGCACCCTTCAGCATCTCAGCGCCTCCCACGGCACCGAGGGCCAGAGAAGGAATGTTTGAGAGGGTCTGGATCGTGAACGTGACCGTGAAGACCATCAGGATGGTCCAGACGAAGGGTAGTATGACGTAGGGAGTCAGCATGTCCCTCTGACCCTTCTCAATCGTCTGCGTCTTCTCGCTGAACTCGGCGAGGATGCCCAGCGTATCGGCGTCGCCTCCCCCGATCTCGATGGTCTCCACGAGGATGAAGAAGTTCACGACGACTGGCCAGCTCTTCACCCACGACGACAGGTCGTAGTAGATCTTCCTGAGGGAGACACCCCACTCGATCTGGTTGATTATCCGCCTCAGATCCTCCGTGAAGAGTCCGTAGCCCCTGCGATCAGCGGCGTGAACTATCGCTTTCTCCGGCGATAGCCCGGTCCTCCTCGCCTCGGTGACGTCCCTGAGAAGGCTGGGTATCGCCGCCTCAGCTGCGTAGTTCTTCTTAGCTATACCACGATACACTAACCAAGGAGGCGTGGAGACGAAGACCAGCCCTGCCGTGACCAGAAGGGGGGTGCTTACTAGCTCGTTGACGAAGGAGAGCGAAGGCAGCAGTTGTGATGCTGCGAAGAAGAGCAGGAACAGTGCTCCGGGGACCAGTGCGACATAGTATGGTCTCCTCATGCCCTTCAGCGTGCCTGGTCGGATGTTATTCGCCATGTACATGAAGAAGAGGGAGAAGACCGGGATGACCACCAGTATGAGGGGGTAGACCATTGCGGAGGTGTCCGGCAGCCCGACGTTCCCCATCATGCCGGTCGTTGGGGAGGTCACTGATGAGATTATGTAGAAGCAGAATATGACGATGAGCATCACCATGTAGGCCTCGACGAGGGTCTCCAGCCTCTCGATGGCGTTGTGGGCTTTCGCTGCGTGCTCGTCGAATATTCCTCTGAGCTTGCTGGTGAGGTAGTTGATGACGCTCCCGCCGCTCTTGACGGAGGAGATGTATCCCTCGAGGAAGTCCGCGTACTGCCTTGAGATCGTCGCGTCGGCGCGCTTCTCCATGGCCGTCAGGGGGTCGTTGCCTAGGACCTCGACGAGGCGGACTATCTCGTCCCCCTCCTCCTTGAACTTCTCCAGAACCTTGACGCCCCTCATCCTCTTGAAGCTCTCGTAGGGGGTGATGCCGCTGGCGGCCATTAGTGTGATCATCATCGAGGCGAAGGGGAGCTCGGCCTCCAGCTTCGGATCTGAGTCGCCCTCGAGTATGGCGCTTATCCAAGCCCTGATGCCTCCCTCTTCCTCAGCCCTGACCATGTTTCACCCTCTCACAGGCTCTGTATCGCCTTCTCGTGCATGTGCACGGGGTCGTTGTAGTACTGGTTGAGGACGCCGTAGACGCTCCTGTAGTCCCTGATGTTCCGGTTCACCATCCACGTGAGGATGTCCTTCCGCCTCTCCATCTCGTTGATCAGGTAGTCCACGGAGAGGTCCAGGCTGAGGGCTATCTGGCCCAGGAGGTAGCTGCTCTCGAAGTTGGTGTTGAACGAGTCGCTTGAGGGCACCCAGTTGGCCACCTCGTTGAGGCTGCCCCCCTGCCTGATCTCGGATATGTTCACGAACTTCCTGCTGGAGGAGCGCACAGCGCCCTCGAGGAACACGGGTGACCTGACGTGCTTCACGATTATCATGCAGTTCATCAGGGAGAGGATCGAGTGGGGGATGTTCATCGGGGGCTGGGTGAGCCTCTTCAGCGCTATGTCCGGGCTGTCTGCGTGCATCGTGGCGAGGCCGCCGTGGCCCGTGGCGAGGCTCTGGAATAGGACATAAGCCTCCTCACCCCTAATCTCCCCTACTATGATGAGGTCGGGGCGATGCCTGACAGCTGACCTTATGAGATCGTATAGGGAGATCTCCCCGGTCTTCTCCATCCCGAAGCCGGGCCTTGATATAGTCGAGATCCAGTTCTCGTGGGGGAGGTTTACCTCTGCTACCTCCTCTACCGAGATGACCTTGTACCCGGGGTGGACGAGGCAGGCGATGGCGTTGAGGGCCGTGGTCTTCCCGGCGCCCGTGGATCCGAGGATCATCGCCGAGTACTTGTTCTCCATGAGGAGCCAGAGGTAGGCGGCTATCGTCTCGCTGAGGGTCTCACCCTTGATGAGGTCCACTATCGTGAGGGGGTCAGCCCTGAACTTACGGATGGTGAAGCTCGTGCCAGCCGGTGTGACCTCCGTTCCATACGTGACCGCCAGTCTGTGCCTCCCAGGGAGGGTCGCATCCACTATGGGGAATGCGAGGCTTACGTGCTTACCCGACTTGTGCACGAGCTTCATGATGTAGTCGTTAATCTCCTCCTCGCTGAACTGGATGTTCGTCCTGATGTTCTCGAAGTCCCTGTGGAACACGTAGAGGGGCTTACCGAAGCCGGTGCAGCCGATGTCCTCTATGTTGATGTCGTGCATGAAGGCATCGATCTTTCCGAAGCCCGCGATGTCCCTCTCGAGGTAGTAGAGGACCTTTTTCAGGCCAATGGGGGTGAGGCCCTTTACCACCTTCTTGTTCTTGTCCAGGATGAGGGGCACCTGCTCCTTGAGGGCCTCTCGGAGGGTCTGCTCCTCTCTCGGGGCCTGCAGGTCCCTCTCGCATACCTCTCTGAGATTCTCGAGGGTCTCCCTCTCCTCCACTGCGAGCGCCAGCTCGTCGATGATGTATATGTGGTTGGAGTTCTCTGAGTTGCGTGCTATTATGCAGTATGAGAATGGAGGGTTGAGGGGATATTTCTGGAGCTCCTCGTAGCCCTCCGGTACCCTGTATCTCCTCATGCCCAGGACGCCCAGGAGGGCCTCGCCGGGTACTCCCTCGTCCTTCTTCTCGGGGAGTTTAATCTTCTTGTTTCCTAGTAATTGCACCTTCTATCCATCCTCCCATCTTCCCATGACCAGCACGGATCCTGAGCCCAGATCCGTGCAGTTGAGCGAGAGGGTCCCATATCCCCCTCTGTATGTACCTGAGGCCGACACGTTCCAGGGCAGATAGGCTTCACGTAGGAGTGTCCCCGTCCACGGTTCTCCGAAGCCCCCCTCCACCCACGCCTTGGATCCGTCTGACTCCAGCCTGACCCAGTACTGACGATTCCCTATCTGTGTTGGGGCTTCGATGCTCACTTTGACGGTTGCTCCCGTGGCCTCCGTGATGCTCACTAGCTCGGTTCCCTCTGCAGCCACAGCCTCCATCAGCCTCCTGAGCTCCTTCTTCTCCCCCGTGCTCTCGAGGGCACCCACTTGGCCTTCGAAGGCGTTTGTGAGCATCAGAGAGACGACCCCCATGGCTACCAGGGTGTAGAAGTAGTTGGTGGCCTGGGACGGCATCAGATCTCCACCCCCTGTATCTTGACGTAGCCGATGACGACCTCTATCCTCACGGTCGACCCCGAGGCCCCCACCGTCAGGGGGACCGTTATGGTCCTCTCTGCTCCATTCAGCACTGCCTTCAGATTGAGCGTCGTCACGTCTGCATCCAGGTCGTAGCTTCGGACCTGCGTTGTGACGTTCTCTGACTCCACCTTGACGTGGAATTCCCCGCCGGATTCGATGGATGCGGAGGAGTTGAGGTTGACGACGTAGACCCTGACGTTGTTTATCCTCCGGTCGGAGACCAGGTTGCCCGCCGAGGATGAGGCGAGGGGCCTGTATCGGGCCCTCAGCTCCTCGTGGTCATCGCCTACACCCACGCTCATCTGGGCCTGGTAGGACGCGCTCTGGTTCACTATCGCCCTGTCGTCTCCCCGGATCCATCTCCCGTAGTGGCCTACGACGGTGCTGGGCAGCTCGTAGATGAAGCGCCCTGTGTCGCTGTCGAAGAGAGTGTAGGTGGTGCCGTCCATCGTTGCGTTGAGGAGGAGGTGGTTGGCGTCGGGTTCGACCCTGAGCTGCCCGTCGTAGTTTGAGAAGGCCAGTGTTCGGATGCTGCCTGGGGACCAGACCACCGCGGAGATGGCTGACTCCATGTCCAGCATCTTCTCCTCGGCGGCGACTAGCTTCAGGTCCTGTTTCCTTGAGCCTATAGTTCCGAGGGCGTAGGAGTACGCTATGGTTGAGACTATTGTGAGCGAGAATAGGATGAGGAGCAGGCTGACTGAGGCTGCCAGTCCATGCCTCGTCCCGAGTATCCCCTGGGGGCTCCTCGCCCTTGATCTCCTCATCTTTACCACCTATGATATGGACGGCTCTACCTCCGGTGCCGATGTCTATCAGGGTCATTCGGGGTCTGCTGAGCCGCTCCGTTGGAGGTGCTCATGGCGCCATGGCCCCTTGTGCCCCTTGTGTGGCCTCCGCGAGGTTGTCCACTCTTGTTTTACTTGGTTTCCCATGCGGGTGGAGAGGATATGTCGATTTGTATGTAGCAGTAATCTACATAACTGATAGTGGTGAAAAAACTGAGTTATTGATATAGGTTAGGGAACGGCTTCTCAGGATACGGGTGGAGCGTCCGCCATGACGGATATGTCCTGGGGCTCCTTCCAGATCATCTCGAATAGCATAGTGTACGACTTGAGCAGCGTGTTGTAGTTGGTCCAGATGGCGAATGGCTTGCCGTCTGCCCCTTCCTCTCGCTCCATGAGGAGAAGCATCTGCTCGTTGTCGATGAGGATGAAGCATGGTGCTTCGGAGAGCTGCTTGTAGTTGAAGTCTCCCTCGCCGAGGCTTACCTCCTCGAGGACGTATGTGCTGGTGGGCGAGTAGTTGGTCATGAGGCGTACGTTCACTCCCTTCTTGTTGACGAGCTTCTCCAGGTCGTCGAAGTATGGGGAGTTGTAGAGCCACAGGAGGTTCTCGTCGGAGAGGACCATCAGGATGTCCTTCTCGCAGCCGTCGAGGAGCTGTGTGGCCTTGACGCTTACCTGCCTGCGACCTTCCAGGACTTGGAATGTCTCTCGTCTTGTCTTCTTGGCCGTGGGTTTGGGGAGGGACTGCCAGGTCTCCATGAGCTGCTTCTTCCACTGCTCCATCTGGTGGACCTTCTGGCGTCGCTCCTCGATGAGGTTCTCCAGGGCCTTGTCGAAGGGTATGGAGACGAACTTCATGGGTCGCTCGAATACGCATGAGACGAGGCCCTGCTTCTCGAGGCGGCGGAGGATCTTGTAGGCCTCTGTCCTGTGGACGCTGAGGGCCTCGGCTATCCTCTGGGCCTTCTGGGCGCCGAATCTGGCGAGGTAGAGGTAGACCCTTACCTCGTTCTTGGAGAGATCGAACTTGGAGAGTGCGTTCTTTATCTGCCTGAGGGCCTTGAGATGCTCGGCGTCCTCCTCGGTCACCCTGGTCCTGCTTGTGTTGCGGGTGTGTGTCGTGAGGAGCTCGATGTCTGACTCGAGGTTTTCTGTGTCTTCCTCTACCTCAAGCTTGTCTAAATGACCTAACTGCATGTACCTGTCCCGGTCTAGGGTTTGAGATTGCTATAAAGAGAATTATGGAAGAATGAGATAGGATAGTAATCCATTAGTTTTGACATGTTTGCTGCACTTCTCGGATTCTCCGTGGCACTGATTTTATCCCTTAGGGCGGTGTATAGGATGTGATCTCCGGGTTGGCGCGGCTGAGGTTGGGCTATCATGTCTCCATTTCGGGGGGCGTGGACAGGGCTGTGGACAGGGCTGTCGAGCTTGGGTGCGATACTTTTCAGATTTTCACGCGTAATCCACGGAGCTGGAGGTCGAGGCTGCTGACCGATGAGGAGGTGACTGCGTTCAAGGCGAAGCGGGCCGAGGCTGGCCTCGACCCCGTTGTGGGGCATATGCCCTACATCCTGAATCTGGCCTCTCCCCAGGATGGGGTCTATGGGAGGTCCGTGGGGTCCCTGGCTGTGGGGCTTGAGAGGTGCTCCGTGCTCGGGATCCGGTTCCTGGTGACCCATCTCGGCAGCCATCTGGGATCCGGGGCGGAGGCTGGTGTGAGGCGGGTTGTCGGGGCCCTCGACCGTGTGCTAGGGGATGATGGCTCCGATGTCGTCGTCCTCCTTGAGAATGGTGCTGGGTCGGTTAATGGCGTGGGGTCCAGATTCGAGGAGCTTGGGCGGATCCTCGATGGTGTGGGGCGTCCCGGGAGGGTGGGTGTCTGCCTGGATACGTGTCACGCGTTCGTCGCCGGTTACGACTTGAGGACCCCTGAGAGGTTGGGGGAGACTCTGGATGCCTTCGATTCCTCGGTGGGTTTTGACAGGCTTTTTGTGGTCCATCTGAATGACTCGGTTGGGGCTCTGGGCTCGGGGCGGGACCATCATGAGCATATCGGTCTGGGGGAGATCGGGCTGGATGGGTTCAGGGCTATAGTTGGGAGCCGTCTCGCGGGTTTTCCGTTGATCTTGGAGACTCCTCTGGATGAGAGGCGGGGGGAGGGGGAGGATCTGGGCGTGGTGAGGGGTCTCGTGGGCCTGTGAATGGTAGGGTATGATAAGCGTTTTTCGCGTGTGGCTGGCAGGGGATAAGCGTCCTGGGTGTTGTCTTTTCGGTGTGAGGTGGTTGGGGTCGGGGGTGTGGGGTTCACTGTTTCGTTGAGGGGTGTTTTTGGTGTGAATGGGTGCTCCTTTTGGTATGAACCGGAGGGGGTCGGAGCGTTTCCGCGGTTGCAGGCGTCGGTCGGGGTGTTTTCCGGGGTTGGATGGTATGACCCCCCCTCCCCCCCTTGTGGGGGTACGGGGGTTGTCGGTGGGATGTGCTGGGTGGGGTTGGGTTCGTGTTGCTTGCGGTGTTCGGCGGGTTCTGGTTGTGGGATGGGTGGCTTCTCCGCTTTTTCCTGGGTGGAGGTTTAGGCTAGGTGGGTGAGGAGGGTGGTCTGGGCTGCTGGGGGGTTAGGTGTGCCGTTGGTGATTATCTTGAGGGCTGTGCGGGCGTACTCCCAGATGGTGGCCTCGGGGAGGTAGGGGTACATCCTGTTGGCGCAGATGACGAGAGGGTCCACGGTCCTGATCTGCTTGCCTTTACGGGAGGCCGCCTTGGTGGTCACCCGTATCAGGTCCTCGATGTCCGCTCGTCTTCTGCCTGTCCTCGACATCTTGAATCAGTCTAATGAAGGATGTAATTTCGAGGTATATAAGCATATTCCATATTATCGGACATTACTTTCGGGTAAAGGCGCATATGTTGGTGGGTGGTGTAGGTCCCGTCAATATTCGAACTCTAAAAAGGGCTTTTCCTCGTAAATGAGTCGAAAATATACGTTTTCTTTTATGGGTTTTTTTCTATGGCATCTTCGAGGGTTGCATCTTTTCCTTTCCTTTGGTTTGTCTTGTTGTCCGCTGTGTGGGCTCATGGTAAAATTTTAATCTAGGTCGGGGGGTTGTAGTGTTGCTTGCCCTGGTGGCTTAGACTGGCTAAAGCGTCTCCTTGGTATCTCCCTTGGGGGGCCAAAGAGGAGGAGATCGCGGGTTCAAATCCCGCCCGGGGCTCCATTCCATGTGTATAATAGCCTTTTCTATCAATGGTGAATTGAAGATCATTGATGAAGCCCATCGACATCCATGACTACAGTACGAGATTGTAACTCGCGCGCGCGTTTAGTTTAATAATAGAGGGAGCCCGTCGGAGACTCCTTAACGGCGTATCTCTCTACGATATCCCAATCTATCTCGAAGCCTAGCCCTGGTTTGTTAGGAGCCGTGACATACCCATTGATGGGTCTATATGCAGGTGTGATAAAGAAAGCCTCCAACGGAACTGCGTTAATCTCCACCCACTCACTCTTCATGTTGCTCAGGCTCAGATGTACCGATGCTGGAACCCCGGGCCCGAAAAAGAAGCTGTGTGTGGCTATGCCAAGGTTCCAAGCCTCTGCGAGGGCGAATATCTTCCTACAAACGGAGATACCCCCCGTCATAATAACATCTGGCTGGACGATGTCTACCGCGTTCTGGGTAATCAAATTCCTAAATCCATGGTGAGTATGCTCGTTCTCACCGCCAGCAATGGGTATACTGGTTTTCTCCCGAAGCCTCGCCAAGCTAGCATAATCATCCACGGGCCAGATGGGCTCCTCCAGCCAAGTAAGATCGTATCTTTCAAGGGTCTTGGCGTGTTTAATTGCCTCGATGGGCGTCCATGCACCATTCACATCGAGCATGATCTCCACGTCATCGCCGACGGCGTCTCTTACTGCTTTTGTAGACTCTACCGCGTCGCTCCTTCCCTGATGGATCTTTACCGCTTTGTATCCCTTCTCCACCCATTGGACTGAAATCTTTCCCACTTCCTCGGGTTTACGGTACTCCATTAGACTCGCGTAGGCCTTGATCTTGTCTCGGCAGAGACCGCCAATCATCTCGTAGACGGGTAGCTTCCTGGCCTTTCCGATTATATCCCAGAGGGCGACCTCAACGGCACTCAATGCATTCAACGAGATGCCTCTGATGCCGTGGCCAAAGCTCACCCTGTAGGCCTTGTCCCAGAGTCTTTCCACGTGCATCGGGTTCTCCCCCACTAGCAGGGGCTTCAACTGCTGCTCGATGTAACCACCTACAGAGCCATAGGTAAATGGGATAGACTCCCCATATCCTGTTATACCCTCATCTGTGGAGACCTCAACGATTAAGTGCACTCTTCTCCTGTTAGGGTAAGCGGAGACAGGCGATCCCTCTTTCAAAGGTATCTTGAGGGCTATGGTCTTGATGTCAGTGATCTTCAACTTTTCTACCGCTATATATGATCTGGGCATATGTAGATAATAATACACTTTTGAGCAAGCGCTCGAGCTCTGTACGCGTATGGAGTATTATATTTCATTATATTCTAACTCTTTTTTGGCACAGACTGATAAAAATGGTTTACGTGTGTGTATTTTTGTGTGTAGGGGATAAATTTTATCCCTATTTATGCACGACCTAAGGGCTTTTCACGTAAGGTTTGAAGCCCGCTCGGGGCTCCATTCTACGAGGAAGAGAGGCACCTTACACACATGGATATCCCATAGGTCATTCTTCAAGCGGCTTCTCCGGTTCATGGACGCCCAACCAGAAGACCGCAGCGGCAACCAAACCGATGACCGCCGAGAGCTGGAAGGGCAACTGCGGATTGAACGTCTCCCAAAGCCAACCACCGAGAACAGAGGACGGCGCAGCAACGACAGCTGTGAGGGTGCCTATCACGCCGTTAACGGTAGCCCTCTTCCGAGAGGGGACGATATCGGCGATCAAAGCATTCCAAGCGGATCCCCCTGCCCGAACGCCGCCGCCCCCGAAGGCCAGCCCAATTGCGTTGAAGGACCGAACAAGCATGTACGGGTAGTATCCCGTGACGGCCGCCATGAAGTACTGGGTGACGGGCGAGATGACCCTTGAGACCATGATGTTGTTCTTGCGCCCGTACTTGTCAGAGAGCATCCCGCTGGGAAGCGTCAGGACCGTCTGCACTAGGCCGGCGACTGAGCTGATGACACCGAGCTGGGTCGCGGTTATCTTGAGGATGTCAAGGGCGTAGAGGTTGGTGTAGTCCATCACGAGCCTCCCCGAGAAGCTCCCGATGATTGAAACTATCATCATTATGAATATGGGTCGGGGCAGCTCCCTGAAGGTCTCAGCCGTGGGAATGATGGGAGGCCTCTTACCGGGCTTGTGGACCATCGTCTCCTCTATCGTGAAGTACCTGACGATGACCGTGAAGATGGAGACGCCGATCTGCACCAGGAGGAACATCCTGACGCCCCTGTAGAGCCCGTATGTATCCATCAAGATCCCGCCTATGAGAGGAGAAACGATGTTCGGAATGCGGGTGATCGTGTTGTAGACCCCGTAGCCGGAGCCCCTCCTCTTGCTGGGCAGGGACTCCGCAACTATCGCGGTGAAGGCCGGCATGTACAGGCTCGTCATGCCGCTCGCTATCGCACCGGGGATCACCCACTCCCAGCTTGGAGCCAAAAAGTAGATGATCGGCCCCAGGGTCCTCAGGAACGAGCCGAAGATAATCAGTTTCCTCCTCCCATACCTGTCGGCCAACAACCCCCCCGGCAGCTGGAATATGAGGCTTTCAGCCGTTGAGATCATCGAGAAGATGCCGATATTCACGACCGAGGCCCCCAGGTGATCCTGCAGGTAGAGGGCCCAGAAGGGGCGATAGCCCATCCCTATCAGGCTCCAGAGGGAGGTGGTGATGGAGATCGCTATTATGTTCTTGTTGCTGAAGACCTCCCTGAACATGGAATAGTATTCCGAAAGGTTACCCCTAAGCCCCAATCATATCACCACCATGAAATCGGTAGTAGGCTGTTACGTAGCTTATATTATTTATCATGGAACACGCTGTACCCATCTAATCCCACGAGCCGTATCTCGGCATCGTCAGAGCAAATTTCCTGTTAATGCCAGTGCTCCAGGATACCGATCCATTTCCTGACGGCCCCCACGTCCTCATCGCCCATCACCATAAACATCTGATATTCGAATTCAGGACGTCAATTAAGAAGAAAACGTATCCTCCACAAGCAGTATGCGAATTAAATTCAAAGCCTTTAATCGGATTCAAATCCCGCCCGGGGCTCCACACCTTAAGAAAAATTGCCCTTTCTATCAATTGTGAATTGAAAAACAGTGATGACCCCCATCGACACCCATGACTACAGTACAAGATTGGAACTCTCTCGCGCGCAATAAGCTTGCTTATAAGCAGCCAATCACATCGTAATATGTTGATTCTTGGATAACCGAGCATAGGCGAGGTTTAACTAGGCAACGAGAGTTGAAAAAAGAGATTGTTAAATGTATATGAAGATCGAGAGAGCCGCCGTTTCACGATCCTTGAAGGGATAGGTAAGGATCTATCCTACTCGGAGATTGCATCACAACTTGGAGTTAACAAGTGGATTATAAGTAGTGACATACGAAAGATGCAGCACGAAAGAGACCTAGAACTTAAGCAGATGTACCAGAAGAAAAAGGAACTGATCAAGGCTAACAAACAGGTGTCTGCACAAAAACGGGACAACCGATTCTATGGAATGACGGGCATGACCATTGATGAAAAGATGTTTCAGAACATGATTCATTTCCATAAACATGAACTCAAGAAGGTGATGGGATCAAAAGATGAGAGCAAAGAGATCAGTAAACTATCTAGGAATGTTAGAAAGATTTTAACGAGAAATAAAATCATAAATCGCGGCTGTGGAAAATACGGAATTACTCCTCATGCCCGCGACTTTATAACATCATAGCAGATTCATGAAGGGAGGGAAAGAAATTTTGAGTAAAAAATGTGGAGTGCTAACTAACTACCAGACCGACAATAACGGAAAATGTGTAAGGTATATATCATGTAACATATCCCAGAACACAAAAAACCCAAAGTGCCCCGCGAATGGCGTAAAGTAAGGTTTCGATATTAAGCTAATATAGCTAAGAACGTCACAGCGAATAACGTAAACTATATTAGACATCCGTTTCACTCGCGCGATCACTTAATGTCAAATTTTTATAATTGGTTTAGATATTTACCTTAGATACTAATGCTCTCAGTAGATAATATCATTTCAATTATAGAGAACGACCTTAAAGAAAAAAGAAGGCCATCAGCAGAGTTGACGGTTAATAGCTTTGAAGACGGGGTCGAAATATGGAATCATAAGGACGTCATTGATTTTTACCAAGGAAGGGCAATGAAATGGCAACCGAGATATGATACAGCTGTTTTTCTTCCTAGTTCTGCTAGCAAGCCCTACCCATATTCACCTAGTCACAAAAAGGGATACTTGAGAGCGCTTCTACCAATCCTTAAACAAATCGATTTATTTGTTGTTTCTGAGCCTATGGTTATTGTGCCTTATTGTTACAGTGACGAGTATCCTGTTCACAGTTATGACTATAACCGATACAAGTTCTATATTGGGAAATTATCCAATCCTCTAGCCCGAGAATCTAGAGATATTTTTGTTGATAGATTGTCCTCATGGATATCGAAGTATCATGAAAAATACAGTAAAAAAATTCTCATTCTTCCGACAAGCTGGCACCAAAAAATTTTCAAATCGGCTCTTAGGAAAACGACCTTTTCGATAAATGACTATCATGTAATTCGGATACCTGGCCGCCCCAACACTGAATTTTCTTCTAAGGGTATTAGAAAACAACTAATGGAATTATCTGAAGAAGGATAGTTCACGCCTATCCCTCTTCTCAATTCGACATTAACCTCAGCCAGAACATCTGTAATGCCCTTCTCCCCTGATTCCCAATTCTCGGAGGGGCTAAATTTTATCCCCCACACACACGACGACGGGTGTACGAACGGACGGCGCGCGCTAAATTATTGAGGCCTCTAATTACTAAGTAAAAGATGCTTTATCCTTCGCGCGGTCCAAGGATCCCGGATACTCTATAGGGGATTAAAAGGATAGACGTTTGAGGAGACATTTCTCTTGGAATGCAAAGAATTCGATTCAAAAAATAATAATGAAACTAAGAAACACCTCTTGAGCAGTGGCATTCCATGCACGGTTCACAACTGTGTCAAATGTTGCATAGAGACCCGTATGCCTCTCTCGCGTATTGATATAGAGAGAATCTCCCGGCAGGGATACAGGTTCAAAGATTTCGTCGTGAAACGTAAAAGAGAGCGTCGTTTGAAAAACCGTAATGGTGTATGCGTTTTTCTCGGAGACAACGGCTGTAAAATATACTCTTTCAGACCCGAAGGATGCCGGCTTTATCCACTGGTATATAATGAAAAATGTGGGAAATTCGTTATTCATGGCTTATGTCCATACGGCCATGAGTTCAAAGTCAGCAGAGAGGATATAGAGAATTTACATGTTTTCTTCAAGAAACTCTCCTAAAAAGGAGTGATAATATCTAAGGCGCACGCGCTTTTCTGATTCACTTCACCTAGTTAGCATCATTGTGTGGGGGGGATTAAATTTAATCCCTATCTATGAATGACCTAAGGGCTTTCTAAGTAAAGTTAGAAGCCCGCCCGGGGCTCCATTCGATTAAAAGTGATTTATTTATAGAACGGAGGTTTAGGCGCCCATTCAGCGTAGTCTTCCTCTCTGAGCAGGGGCTTGTTGGCGGGCCACATCTTACCGTTGAGGTACGTGTAGCACTCGGCCCTCACCTGCTGTAGCATGTTGTGGAGCTTCGTCTTGTTCCGGTACTCCCTCAGCTCACCTATGTCGATGGTGGCCCCGATGGTCATCTGCCTCCCCCTAGCCGCGAGGGCTATCGTCCTCCCCAGGTAGTCCACTATCATGCTGTGCCCGTACTTGGCGCCGTTGCAGTTGACCCCGTACAGCATGTTCTCGATGGACCGCATCTTGTTCACGATGGTGTACCAGTCGTAGGGGTCGAACATGAACTGCTCAGGGTAGGGAGGGAATATCGTGGGCTTGATGATGACCTCCGCGCCGTTGAACGCGAGCTGCCGGGCCACCTCGGGGAAGAACTGGTCGTAGCAGACCATGCACGCCAGGTTCCCCAGCTCCGTCTCCACCACGGGGAACAGTGGGGCCTTGTAGTCGTCGAGGACGTCGTGGGGGCTCGTGGAGAGTTCCAGAGGGATCCAGGGGTTGATCTTCCTGAACTTCAGGATGATCCTCCCCTTGGGATTCATGATGAACGCCGTGTTGAAGAAGTAGTCCGGGTGCTCAGGGTCCCTCTCATGGATGGACGCCGAGATATACGTCCCGTACTTCTTGGCCATCTCCGCCAGCTGATCGGTCTCCGACCCGGGGATGGTCACCGCTGACGCCACCCGGTCCGCCTGGGTCTGGCTGGGGTCCTGGGTATCGAACTCGTGCCTCAGGATGTTCTCGGGGAGGACGGTGAGCCTGACGGGGATTATCTGATCCCAGGTCTCCAGGGTCTTGAAGGTCGCCAGCGCCTTCTTGAGGTTCTCCTCCCTACGCTTAACGACGTCGGGTATCTCCTCGGGGTTGACCCTCATGAACTGAATTATCGCCGCGGTGTATCTCTCATCCAATATTCTTACGACCTATGAGATATTCTCTCTCACAGACTAGGGTGAACCATTTATTTTTAATATCTTGCGTTGGCGTTCAAGGCCGCGGGGATGCCCTTCTGCCACCAGATCCCTCACTCAAAAAAAGGGAGACTGCTCGACCCGGTATTATTCATCCAGCCTGAGCTTAGCCCTGAAGTCGTTCTCCGATTGCTATTCAGCCTTCTTAGGGTCGCGGATGAACAGGATAACGCACAGCAGCTGAACTATGGATATCCCGAGGAGGCAGACCCAGGGGTAGCTCACGTTCATCGAGTACAGGACACCCCCGACTATCGACGCTGCCATCACGGGTATCGTGAACAGGTAGCCCATCCCGGGACCTCCAGTCCCACCGCCCGTAGCCCCGATCAGGACGCTGCCACGTCCTATCGCGGACATGACTCTACCCCTCAACTCCCGTGGAACGAGGTCAGCCATCAAAGCCGCACTGGAGGGGAAGAACAGGGCTCCGACGAGCCCCGCACCAAGGCGGACCAGCAGGACATGGGTGAATGTTCTAGCGAAGATCAGGCTGGGCAGAGAGAAGACTGATAGGAACATCGCAACCATCAGCGTCTTAGACCTGCCGTACCTGTCGGCCAACATCCCGCATGGGATGGTGAGGACCGTCTTGAAAATGGACTCAAACAGGAGGATCAGCCCCCATTCAATGTTCGCGAGCCCGACCTCAGCGGTAACGTAGACCACCCAGTACGGGCTCAAGATCCCATTCGCCACGAAGCCCAATCCTACGACAAATCCAAGCGCCTTCACGCTCCTCGGCAGGTTACCCAGTAGTTCGGGTATCCCTGTATAGGCTTCTTTCAATACCGTTAATACATTGAACTTGGCCTCAGTCTTCTCGATCTCGACCGTCTCCTTCAGGTATCGGAGTATGAGGGTAGCGTTGACAATGGAGGAGAGCGCCAGAAACCCGTACAGTACCCTCATGCCGTTGTTGTTCCCGAGGAGCATGAGGACTATCCCTGCGATGTACGGGCTGAACATGGCGACGCCGTTGGCGAGGGTGTTCATCGTGGCGATGCCCACCCCCCTGTTTCTAGGGTCCAAGCTGTCGGCAAGGATAGCCGATGTCGGAGGGAACTGGAAGACCATAAATCCCTGCAGCAGTGCGCCCACGGCGATCCACTCCCAGCTCGGCGCGAAGACGTAGAGCAGCATTGTCAGGGCAGTGAGATAGTTTGCCAGGGCGATGAGCTTCACCCGACCCGTGCGGTCCGTCAGGTACCCAGAGATGGGGAATATGAGCAGCCCCGCAAGGGGGCGGAGGCTGTTTATGATGCCCACCTGGGCCGGCTCCCCTCCGACCGCTAGTATGAAGAGGCTGACGTATGGTAGGACCATATTCCTGAAGAACATCCCCAGGACCTGGGTCGCGGTAAGGATGCGCATGTTGCCGTTCATGAACTCAAGTCTCTGCCGCAGCGACTCTATCATGAACTGGCACATCCCTCAGGGTTATCCTCTCAGGCGTCTACGAGACGATATAAGGCTTTTTTCCGAAGTTTACCGCGCGCATGTGTTGTTCCCAGTTATCCAGTCATGGAGGGCGTGCGTAATACCTTTTTTATATCTCTACTTCATGTTAGTACCGGATAAACATGATTAAACGTAGTAAAGTAGAGAAGACAATCGGACTTTTAATACTAATTACTCTTTTCCTACCAATCTTGCCAGTGATGGCCGAAGACGAGGTTGAATTGACCGGTCCCTGGGCGGATGAGCTGTTCTTCAAGATCTATCTGAATCCTGAAGTGGAGTACCTCGCCTTGAAGACGGGTGATATCAACCTCATGGACTGGGAGCTCCCAGCCGAGAAGGTTGCCGACGCTCTGGCCGACCCGAACATCGTGACTGATAGCACTGCTGACCTCGGTTACTACTTGATAGATATCAACTGCCAACGCTGGCCTACTAGCGATGTCCACTTCAGAAGGGCTCTCGCTCACCTTGTCGATAAGGCTCGGATCGAGACAGACATCCTGCAGGGATTCGGATATGCGCTGGACAGCCCCGTACCCGTCGTCCTTGGTGGCTGGGCCAATCCGGACATCAGGACATATGAGTACAGCGCCGCGTTGGCTGCAGCCGAGTTGGACCTCGGCGGTTTCACGGACACAGACGCCGACGGCATCAGGAACGATCCCATAACCGGTGATAATATGGCGGACGTACTCTTCTTCATCCGAATAGACGACCCTGAGCGGAAGCAGGCTGGCGAGTGGCTGGCCGCGGAGTTAAAAGCCTTGGGCGTGCCCATTGAGGGTGAGCTGGCCGTCGAGAGGTCCGTCTGCTCAAATGCAGTTATGGACACCCCGGCCGGAGAGTGGAACGTCTACACTGGCGGATGGGGACTCGGTAGAGACCCCGACCACCTCGCTGACTTCTACCACAGCAAGGAGTTCGACCCTGAATGCATAGGCGGATGGCGTGGCTACAACTATCCGGGCTTCGTCAACAGCACATTCGACTACTGGGCAGACCTCCTGAAGACCGCCAGCACCTTCGAAGACACTAAGGAAGCTGCTTTCATGTGTCAGGAGATAATCGCTGAGCAGGTCCCCGGCATACCCATGTACGGCCACATCGGAGTCAAAGCCTACAGGGTCGAGTGGACGGACCTGGTAAACGCGGTTGGAACTGGCATCAACAGCTGGTGGAGCACATACAACATGCACCCCGCGGCTCAAGACTATGGTGGCAGAATCGAATACGGGATAAAGTCGGACATTGAGACCTTAAACGTGATGACTGCGGCATGGACATACACTTGGGAGGTTCTCGACAAGATCTACGAATCTCCATACACAAATAACCCATATGACCTGGCCGATGACTGGGGATGGCTGGCCGAGTCCTGGGAGATCGAAGACTGGGTTAGCCCCACTGGCGTCGACGGAATCAAGATAACATTCCACTTCGTCGAAGACGCGATCTGGCACGATGACGTTCCCTTCACGGCTGAAGACATGGAATTCACATACAACTACATCATGGAACAGGGCATACCTAGGTATGCATCATCTACCCAATTCATAGAGGATGTCGTCCTCGTCGATGACTACACCCTCGAGGTTTATCAGGATACCACTAGCTACTTCGCATTCCACTACATCAACATACCCGTCCTTCCCAAACACATATGGGAGGACGTCGGAGACGACTGGCAGGACTACGACCCCGTAGCAGAAGGCGAACTGATCGGTCTTGGACCCTGGAAGTTCGTCGACTATGTAGCGGGTGAGTACGTCCACCTTGTGGCAAACGAGGACTACTGGAAGTTCCCTGACCGCTTCTACCAGGGTCTCTCCATGGCTGAGATCGGGCAGGCAAAATCGCTAAGTATGCTCCGGGCTCAGCTTGCGGCGGCTAATCTGGCTGTCGAGGTGCAGGCAGAGTCCATCAGCGAGCTCAGTTCGCAGTTCACCGACTTCCAGGCCAGTGCCCTAGAGCTGATTGGTTCAAGCGTCGATAGCATCGGCGACTTGGCCGATAACATCGAAGCCTTGGACGCTAACATCGGAACCTTGGACGCAGAGATCGTATCCCTCACCTCCGACATCTCGGGAATTGAAACACAGACGTCAAATCTGCAGGCTGGACTCAGCAGCGCTTCAAACCTAGGATACGCCTCAATAGGTATCGCCATACTCGTAGGCGCTATCGCAATCTTCATGTCCAGAAGAGAATCATAAACCCATAATCCAACCCTTTATTTTTTATATTTTTCTCGGATCACCAAGTTAAAAAAGGTCTAATTAGAGATGGGTAGAGAGGCGTAACCGATGTCACTGAAAAGATACATACTGAAGAGGATACTCTATAGCTTCGTCCTCCTATTTTTCGCCCTTACGCTGAACTTCATTATCTTCAGGATGGCGCCTGGCAACCCAATCCAGATTGTGGCCAGCGGCATGAGGCTTGAGCCCGAGCAAGTCGAGCGCCTGATAGAGCTATGGGGACTCCAGGAGCCACTACACGTACAATACGTGCGCTACCTGAAATCTACATTGACATGGGACTTTGGCTACTCCTATAACTCCTTGGAACCAGTGGGTAGAGAGATCATGGAGAGGCTCCCCAACACCCTGCTCCTGATGGGCGTCTCCCTCTTCTTCGCCATCACCTTTGGTACGGTCTTCGGAATCTATGCGGCGTACAAACGCGGGAGTCTATTCGATCTAACCTCGGTCTCGATCTCACTCTTCAGTTATGCCCTTCCGACCTTCTGGATGGGATTACTCATGATTTATGTCGGGGGATATGTATTCGGCCTATTTCCTCTTGCGGGAACCATGTCTAGGCCGCCGCCATTAGACCCCATTGTGAGGATATTCGATCTCGCCTGGCACCTCTTTCTTCCCGGCCTGACCCTGTTCCTCTTCCAGTACGGGGCTTGGCTGCTCATGATGAGGAGCACATTGCTTGAGGCCCTTCACGAGGATTACATCACAACGGCCAGGGCAAAAGGAGTGTCTGAGAGAGGCGTGCTCTTCAAACACGCTTTCCGCAACGCGATGTTGCCTCTCGTTACAAATATCGCTCTTCAGATCCCAGGTCTTTTAAACGGCGCGATACTGACGGAAACAGTGTTTTCCTGGCGAGGTTTAGGGCTTTACACTTGGTCCGCAATTCAATTCACCGACTACCCGGTGCTTCAAGCGTTGTTCTATATCTTCGCATTGGTCACCATAGTCTGCAACTTGATTGTAGACGTCGTCTACGGATACATTGATCCGAGGATCCAATATTGAGGGGATAAAATGACAATATCGACCCGCAGAAAAAGATTCAACCTCTTGATGAGTCGAGCGAAGGGATTCTGGGGCGTTTATAAGCAGAATAGAAAGGGGCTCTTCGGCATAGGTCTGATCCTCTTCTTCGTTTTATTCGCCGCCTTCGGACCGATGTTATCAGAGAACCACCCTGTAGATGACTGGGATGTTGGGGGCAGGAGAGTACCTCCGGCGTGGTTCAAGAACCTCCCAGGTTATCAAAACCTGGTCCCTAACTTGAAGCCTGTTATGGATGTAGGCTTCGAGGATCCCGAGGCACTCTCAGAGTGGGACATTGAATCAAGCTCCGAGGATAGCTTTACAGTCACACACTCCGGAGAAGGCTACGACCGCGGTAGTGGACCTGGCTCAATCCTCATGAGTTTGAACAGAGAATCCAGCAGTTCATCCACTGCAGACATCAAGATCTCCAAGACCTTCTCGTGGGAATATTCATCTCCTCCCAAGAGGTTCACAACCGTTCTGAGCTACAAAGCCGAAGGCCTCGAGGGCACACGTTTGAAACTCGGGCTTGTCCTGGTTGACGCAAAAGGAGAAGAGTACATCCTATGGCAGAAGGACATACCCTCGGATACTATATGGTCATATCCCGAGTACAAGGTGGACTCGTATTCGATAAGGGTGAAGATGATCTTCCCCGACGGAGTGTTCGCTGATCCAGCTCAAATAATCTTCAACGGAGCCGGTGACTACGAATTCTATTTTAGGGCATCCTTCGATGACATCGATACGGAATCAACCGTCACAACCCGTCTCTACGTCGATGACTTGAGCATTGAGCTGATGGGCACCTGCTATGGACTTCTCGGCACAGACCAGTGGGGCCGCGACGTGTACAGCCAGCTGGCCCATGGCGCGAAGACATCCCTCTTCGTGGGCATGCTGTCCGCCTTCATCTCCGTGAGCATCGGGTTGGTCGTGGGCCTCTTCGCGGGCTTCACCGGGGGGTGGGTCGACGAACTGTCAATGCGCTTCGCAGACATGCTCTTGGTGATCCCATTCCTCCCCCTACTCCTAATACTAATCGCCATTCTGGGCCAGAGTGTCTTCAACATAATACTGGTCATCAGCCTATTGGGCTGGATGGGCTTCAGCCGCACCGTGAGAAGCCAAGTCTTGAGCTTGAAGGAGAGGACATTCATCGAGGCGGCCCGCGCAGCGGGCGGCTCCACCACCCACATAACGATCAGGCACATCCTACCCAACGTCATGGGCCTCGTGTACGTGAGCCTCGCTACAAGCGTCCCAGGGGCCATAACAGCCGAGGCGGCCCTGAGCTTCCTAGGTCTCGGCGACCCCAGCATCATGAGCTGGGGCCAGATGCTGCATGACATCGTCTATTATGCCGCCATCAAGGAGCTATATTGGGTCGTTCCCCCCGGGCTGTGTATCGCCCTCCTAGCAGTCAGCTTCGTTATGATAGGCTTTTCCCTCGACGAGATATTGAACCCGAGACTAAGGAGGCGATGATATGAACCTCCTCGAAGTCTCAGATCTGAAAGTCTATTACCATACCACGAAAGGTGTCGTAAAGGCGGTTGACGGCGTAAACTTCATAGTTGAAGAAGGGACTTCGGTGGGATTGGCCGGAGAATCAGGATGCGGGAAGACCACCCTCGGCCTTTCCTTCCTTAAGCTTCTCCCTGAAAACGGTATGATAGAGGGCGGGTCTCTGATATTCGAGGGCGACGATATTTACAGCTTGGATGAGAAGGACTTCAGGGTGAACGTCCGTTGGAATCAAATCTCCATGATCTTCCAGGGGGCCATGAACGCCCTCAACCCCGTCTTCAAGGTCGAGGACCAGATAGCGGAAGCCATCAAGCTCCACAGCACGAAGACGAAGAAGAGTGAGCGTCTAGCGACAGCACGCGACCTCCTGAAAAGAGTGGACATCGACCCAACTATGGGGCGCCACTACCCCCACGAGTTCAGCGGGGGGATGCGCCAGAGGGCTATGATCGCCATGGCCCTTGCCTGCGATCCCCAGCTCGTTATAGCCGATGAGCCGACTACGGCGCTGGATGTTATTGTACAGAAGCAGCTCATGGACCTGCTCAGGAGGCTCAAGGCCGAGATGAACCTCTCCATGGTAGTCATCAGCCACGACATCTCCGTCCTGGCCGAGCTGTGCGACTACCTGAACATCATGTACGCTGGGAGGATAGTTGAGTGGGGGGGGATCGAGGGGGTCTTCGAGAATCCCAGACACCACTACACTCACGGGCTGATAAGCACATTCCCAACGGTGGAGGACAAGGAGAGGAAGAGCACATTCGAGTTCATACCGGGAGCGCCACCGAACCTCCTCGACCCACCGCTGGGATGCAGGTTCCATCCCAGATGTCCAGCGGCGACGGAGATCTGCAGGCAGGAGCCTACACCGGAGTTGAGGGAGATATCAGAGAAACATTATGTCGCGTGCCACCACCCTAGAGGTGACCTACACTGAGCGAGGAGCCCATAATCAGAGTCAGAGAGCTCAGGAAGCTGTTCCCGATAAGAAGGGGCTTCTTCAGCTCTTTCCTAGCCAAGGAAGAACTGTTCGTCCACGCGGTCGACAATGTCTCTTTCGACATACAAACGGACGAGGTCCTCGGCCTGGTCGGGGAGAGTGGCTGCGGGAAGACCACGCTCGGCCGGCTACTGATCCGCCTCCTGGAGCCTACGAGCGGCGAGATCTATTACATGGACACCAACATCGTGTCTCTCTCTAACAGCGAGATGAGGAAGCTGAGGCCCAAGATGCAGATCATCTTCCAGGACCCCTACGAGTCCCTGAACCCCAGGATGACTGTCCTGGACTTGGTGGCAGAACCTTTGGAGGTCAACCATCTAATAGAGAACGATGCGGATAAGGAGGAGAAGGTAGCCGAGATCCTGGAGAAAGTGAGACTTACTCCCCCCAGGGACTTCATGTTCCGCTACCCCCATGAGCTCAGCGGTGGGCAGAGACAGCGTATCGCCGTAGCCCGAGCCCTGATAATCCACCCGGACTTCGTGGTGGCGGATGAGCCGGTCTCCATGCTTGACACCTCCACCCGTGGCGAGATCCTGAACCTGATGATGGAGCTCAAGGTGCTGACCCGGTCCTACCTGTTCATCACCCACGAGCTCGCTGTTGCGAGGCATTTCTGCGACAGGATCGCCATCATGTACCTCGGCAGGATCATGGAGATGGCGAGCAGCGACGAGATAGTCAATAACCCCATTCACCCCTATACACGAGCCCTCCTGGAGGCGACGCCGGTCCCGAATCCAAAGGCTAGGAGGGGGAAGGTGAACATTAAGGGAGAGGTCATCAGCCCCATCAACCCCCCCAGGCGATGCAGGTTCTACAGCAGGTGCCTGCTGGCCAAGGAGATCTGCTCCAGACTCGAGCCGGAACTCGTGGATGTGGGCAATGGCCACGTGGTGGCTTGCCATCTCAACCAAGGCTGAATATTAAATCAGTTTATTTTCTAAGCATTTGGCCCAAGAAACACCCTAGCAGGTTGATTGGCGCCGTCAGTATCAATAATGTGGCCATAGGCTGTATCGATCCCGCGAGGATTAATGGGGCGAACTCTGAAGCGAGCACCCCGAAGGCTATTGGGAGAGTGATGAGCAGCAATACGATGACGACTGAAAACACGATCGATGCCAGCCATGTTTTCAATGCCTGTTCGAACTCTTCGAGCAGAGAAGAAGCCAGGAGCGCCATTAGGAAGACCAGTAGAAACCAGACTGGTGTGATGCCACTGCTCTCATTGACGAGGATGTTGAACTGAAGCTGTCCATGAAAGACCGCCCATCCGAGGGCCACCAAGAGCATACGCTTCAAAGCAGACAATCCAATACCGACTCGACCCTTGTCTCTGTCCTAATCATACATCGAAGGTTTAAATCTTAGTACGTGTTTAGCTCGTTACGCATATAAGTCAAATTAAATTCTAAACAGTGCTTATTTTAACATTTTCATGATTTATTTAGCAAAAACTAGATAGAATATAAATAAATCTCGCTTATTTTAATCTGAGCTAAACAC
>JADHWN010000041.1 GCA_016783455.1 Candidatus Bathyarchaeota archaeon | reverse complement strand
TTGTAGAGGGTGTTGACCTCGGCCTCGAAGGGAGCCCAGTCCACGTTTTCTAAGAGCTCCCTTACTCTATCTAGATACAATCAACTTTCAGTAAAGAGAATACAGAAACCAATATATTTACGTTACACGCTGGCGCGCACGAGTAGTCATCCGAAAAGCCGAACTTGGCTGATTCCCCGCTGAAATACGGTAACTCAAAGACTACACCCTTTACGGCCGACTAGGCACGCTCGATCCTGATCTTGGCGCCGCTCCTCAGGCCGCTGAAGAGCTCCAGGTTCTCTGTCACCTTACCGAAGGTATTCACAGGGCTGTATGGTCGGGCATCGCTTGTGTAGATGACCACCGCGTCCTGCATGGGCCAGTACGCTATGTCACCGGCCTTCACCGTTTTTACCGCCTTCTCCGCCCCGCGCCTTATCCCCACGATGAATGAGTAGCCCCCGGGCTGGGAGTGGAGGCGCCCCTCTAGGGGCATCTTGGACATGATGACGCTGAATGTGAGGGGCGCGGAGAACCTGATGAACTCGCCTGAGGCCTCCCCGACGTCCGGGAGGACTATCCTCACAGGTATCCTGGACGGGCTCTCATCCAACGCACTCTAACCCCCTGTAACGTATCTCACTATCTTCTCGGCCACGTTGATCCCCGTCGCGCCCTTCAGGCCCTGCCACCCAGGGGCACCGTTGACCTCCAGCACAACCGGGCCATCCGGAGACTCGATGACGTCGACGCCGGAGTAGTCGAGGCCCATCACCTCCGTCGCCCGGACGCCGAGCTCCTGGATCTCCTCGGCGACGGGCTCGTCCACCATGGTCCCTCCCTGGGCGACGTTGGTCTTCCACTTGCCCTCCTCGCCGTACTTCACAGCGGTCCCGATGACCTTGCCCCCGACGACGAAGACCCGGATGTCCCTTCCAGGGTTGTCAATGTACTTCTGGACTATCAGTGGCATCCCGAGGCGGCTCAACATCCTCCAGGCGTTGTAGGCGAGGTCATGGTCGTCGAACTTCAGGGAGCCCTTCCCCATGCTTCCGAGGATGGGCTTGTAGACGCATACACCCATCTCCTGGGAGCGCGCGTAGGCCCTGTTCATGCTCTCCGTCGTGAAGGTCTCCGCAACAGGCAACCCAGCGGCCTGGAGGGTGTACTGCGTGGAGTACTTGTCACGGGCCCTCCTGAAGGCGTAGGTCGGGTTGACGACCCTGATGCCCGCGACCTCCATGTGCTCTATCATGCTTATGCGCCGTGTGAGCTGCTCGCAGCTGCCCGGGCCGAAGCTCCGGAGGAAGCATACCTCGGTGTCGGTGACCTCCCGGCTCTTAAGCCAGAACCTGGAACCCTCTTGTGAGACGTCGGAGGAGACATCGATGATGCTGCCAACCATGACCTCGTGGCCCAGTTTCTCCGCAGATTCAGCGAGCTCCATACCGTTTGCGCTTGGTGCACTGCCATGCAGAAGGAGGACCTTCATAGAATCTCCCGTTAGTCAACATCGATGGGTTAAATAAATGTGATTACCCTCGGAGAACGCCCCCAGGAGAATAGATGATTAAAAAGCTCAGGAATTAGAGATAGTCTCTCAGGTTGTAGTCGGGTTTCAGCCCGAACTTGGAGCTTATCAGGCGACCTATTACAGAGCCCACGTACTCAGCGATGATCTCAACGAGCTTCCGGTCATCCTCAGAGAAGGCATCGGCGTCCCTCCTCCCGATCTCGATGACCGCCACGACCTTATCCCTAACCATGACAGGGACCGCCAGCTTGGATACTTCACCATCTGTGAAGTTGGAAACCATCACGCTTTCGCCGGTTCGCGCAGCCTCAGCGGCGATGTTCTTGCCCCTCAGGGGCTGCTCTTTGGGCTCGATCCCGCTTACGCCCTCGCAGGCTTGCCTCAGGACCGTTCCCTCGATAATGTTGAAGGCTCCCTCATCGATCTCGAGCATGGCGTACACGAACTTCAGGGTCAGGTTCCCTATCTCCTCGATGGTGGTCACGTCCCCGAGGTCCTCCCAGAGGCAGTATAGGGCCTCCAACATCTCCTGGTACCTGATGCGGTCCGTGACGTCCCTGAAGATCCCCTCGAAGCCTGTGACTTCACCCCTCTCGTCGAGCCTGGTCCTGACCGTGGTCTCCAGCCATCCCAGGCTGCCGTTGAGGGCTCTGAACCTCCTAAGCACCCTCACCACCTCCCCCTCCTCCTCCACCTGCTCCAGAAACTCGTCGGAGGCGTCCCTTGAGGCGTGGGTACCCCAGAACTTCAGCCTTCCGTGCAGGACGTCGTCTGGCGAGGAGAAGCCGAATATCTCAGCCCCAGCCCGGTTCATCGCGGTGTAGTTTCCATCCATGTCGAGCTGGAAGGCCCCGTCCCCTATGTTCTCGAAGAGCTCCCTGTACCTTGCCTCGGACTCCTTCAGCTCCTTCTCAAGCCCCTTCAGGCGGAGGGCCTTCGTCAGATTCGACAGTAGAACATCCGGTTTCGCAGGTTTGATGACGAAGGCGTCCGCCCCCCGATTGAGGGCCTCAACCGCCTGCTCCAGCGTGACCGAGCCTGAGAGCATCACTATCGCCATCTCGGAGTTCTCCCTGAGCTTCTCGAGGATCTCCAGGCCCCCCATGTCCGGGAGGTTGACGTCCAATATCGCCGCGTTGAACTCCTCGGACCAGGCGGCCTCGAGGGCGTCCTCGGCACAGTAGACATTGACAACGTCGTACTCCACGACCCGCAGGAGAGAGGCGAGGCTGTCGCAGAGGCTGACATCATCGTCTACGATCAGAATCTTCAACTTCCCCTGAGATTCAGCAGGTCTATCACGGGGAGAGATGCCAGCGAGGAGATCGTCGCTTAGCCCAAGATCTCCACTTCGAAATCTAGCATCTGCACCCATGGTATCCCCGCCTTGATCGTAGACGGGAACGTCCTCAGATAAAATAAGGAAATTGAAGCAATGATATGTACCCGAAATAGGGGAATGACCCGAGAAAAACTCAGGTGTCGAGGACGACCCGTATCTCCCATCCGGACTCGACCTTCTCGATGAGCATGTTGTGGAACGTCACGGCCTTTATGGCGATGCCCTGCTCGTGACGCTTCAGATCGAAGTGCTCCCCCCTGCACACCGCGTTAAGTCTGATCTGGTCCTGATCGATGACAAGCTCGAATCCCGAGAAGACCATCAGCTCCACCTCGTGGATGTAGAGGAGCTCGTCAAGGAAGTTGAAGAGCAGTGCCCCGAGATCGTCCCCCTCGACCTCGAAGGAGCGGGACTCGCCCCCCATTATATTCTCTATGGGGGTCATGGAGTTAAACATGGCCTTGGCGACGCTCCCGAAGGCCTCCTCAAGCGTATCACCCCAAGCCTCCACCATCAGGTCTGCGGTGGGCCCCTTCTCGGAGTACCTGTAACCCATACTACTCCCACTCTATGGTGCCCGGGGGTTTATGTGTTATGTCATAGACCACACGGTTCACCTCGGGCACCTCGTTGGTTATCCGGGTGGAGATCCGCTCCAGGACATCCCAGGGGGCCTTGGAGAAGCTGACGGTCATCCCGTCGACGCTCTCCACGATGCGCACGGCGACGGTCTCCCCGTAGGCCCTCTCGTCCCCCTTCACCCCGGTGCTCTTGATGTTCGTCAGCACGGCGAGGTACTGCCAGGCGGTCTCCATGAGGGATGAGGACTCCACCTCCTCGCAGACGATGGCGTCCACCCTCCTGAGGATGTCCAGCTTCCTCTCGGTGACCTCGCCCATGACCCGGATGGCTAGGCCCGGACCCGGGAAAGGCTGCCGCTGGACGATGGCCTCGGGCAGCCCCAGGCGCTCCCCAAGGGCTCGCACCTCGTCCTTGTAGAGGTCCCGGAGGGGATCGATCACGGCCTTGAACTCCATGTTCAGCGGGAGGCCGCCGACGTTGTGATGGGTCTTGATCCTGTCGGAGTGGCGGCTGAGGCCCGACTCGATGCGGTCGGGGTAGATGGTGCCCTGGATGAGGTACTCCGCCCCCGACCTACGTGCCTCCGCCTCGAAGACCCTGATGAACTCCTCGCCGATGATCTTCCTCTTCTCCTCGGGGTCGACCACCCCCTGCAGCTTCCCGAGGAACCGCTCCTGGGCGCGGACGACGACCAGGTCGACGCCCATCTCGCTGAAGGTCCTCTCAACGGTGTCGGACTCGTCCATGCGCATGAAGCCGTGGTCCACGTGGACAGCCACCAGCCGCTCTCCCAAGGCCCTGCTCGCGAGGGCTGCGGCGACGCTTGAGTCGACTCCTCCGCTCAGCGCGATGATGGCCTTGGAGCCTCCCACCTGAGCCTCGATCTCGGAGACGGCGCTGTCGACGGCGTCAACGGGCTTCCAGTTGGGTTGGCAGCTGCAGACCTCGTAGACGAAGTTCTCGAGCATCTCGGTGCCCCTCTCGGTGTGGACGACCTCGGGGTGCCACTGGAGGCCGTAGATGGGCTTGGAGGGGTGCCTGTAGGCCGCGACGGGTGAGATGTCCGTGTGGGCCAGGACCTCGAAGCCGTTGGGGGCCCTGTAGACGGTGTCCCCGTGGCTCATCCAGACGCTCTCGGAGGGGTTCATTCCCTTGAGGACGCCCACGGGGCTGTCGATGATAACGCTGGTGATGCCGTACTCCCTCTTAATGCCCCGCTTCACCTCCCCGCCGTTCATGTGGGCGATGAGCTGGTGGCCGTAGCAGAGCCCCAGGACGGGGAGGCCCATCTCGAGGACGCCCTCGCCCAGCCTGGGGGAGTCCTCAGTCCTGACGCTGGCGGGGCTCCCGGACAGGATGATCCCCTTCACGTCCAGCGAGTCGTCGAGGGAGTTGATCTCAGCTGGGGTGGCGTCGCAGTTCAGAATCTCCGAGTAGACGCCCATCTCCCTGACGCGCCTGGCGATGAGGTGGCAGTACTGGCCCCCGAAGTCGAGGATGACGATTGCGTCGGATGCGGGCTCTCCGGTCGGCATAGTATGATTCGCGCCTCAATGTCTTTATTCGTTTCGTTGAATGAACAGTGCAAGTTTTTTACTCCCGTCAACACTGCATCCACCATGAGCGGTTCAACGGTCGAGGTCCCCGCCTGGGAGTGGTACGGCTGGGGTAAGGAGGAGCTCCGTTTCCCCGAGGGCTGGAACGTCCACGTGCAGAGGATGAGGGGACACGGAGCCAAGCCCCTCTCCCAGGAGGAGATATCCGGGAGGCTGGCACGCCCGAAAGGCTCCCAGCAGCTCAGGGACCTCGCGTCTGATGCGAAGCGATGCGCCATAATCATAGACGACATGACGAGGCCGACGAAGACATACCAGATCCTGCCCTCCGTCCTAAATGAGCTTCACGGAGGCGGGCTGGAGGACGACCAGATATCCTTCGTGATGGCCTCCGGGGCCCACTCGGGGAGGACCCTCATCGACTTCAGGAAGAAGCTCGGGAACGACGTCCCCAGCAGGTTCATGGTCTACAACCATAACCCCTACGAGAACCTCGCGGACCTGGGGGAGACCAGCCAGGGGACGCCTGTCCGGGTCAACAGGGAGGTCGCGGACTGCGACCTGAAGGTCTCCGTCGGGGCCGTCCTCCCCCACTTCGGCTACGGCTTCGGCGGGGGCGCCAAGATGCTCCTCCCTGGGGTGGCGGGGATTGAGTCCATCTGGGCCAACCACGCGATCGGGGAGGGGACGGGGCCCGGAAAGATCGACGAGAACGTGAGGAGGCACGACTCGGAGGAGGCCGCCGTCATGGCGGAGCTTGACTTCTCAGTCAACGCCCTCCTGAACGAGGGCTCCGACGTGGCCGACCTCGTCTGCGGGGACGTCGTGGAGGCCCACAGGGAGGCGGTGAAGCTCGCCAGGGCGCACTACGCCACGCCGACGGTGAAGGACGTGGATATCTCCATTGGCAACGGCTACCCCATGGCCAACGAGGGGTACAAAGCCTACCACATCGCCGTGGAGTCGGTACGGGAGGGGGGCGACCTAGTCTTCCTCATCTACACCCCGGAGGGATGCAGGGTCCACTACTACAACGGGCGCTTTGGCCTGGGCTTCGGGGGCCGGGGTTGGAGGCCCGACGTCTACGTGAAGAGGCCCTGGGTGATGGACCGTGTCATGGTGGTCTCGCCGCACCTCATGAAGGCGGACGAGTGGTACTACGGGAAGGGCTCCGTCTGGGTCAGGTCATGGGAGGAGGCAGCCAGGGAGCTGGTCGAGACCCACGGCAGGGAGGCGGAGGTCGCCATCTACCCTTACGCCGCCATGCAGATCTCAGAGAGCAACGCTGAGGCCAGTTGATCCCAGGGATAAGCTAGGCGCCTTTCCACCTCCAGTTCCGGTATTCTTATGCCTTCGTACACAAACGTTAAAATCCGATGCCCGCCAAGTCTTTCATGGTCTAATCTGAGCTGATTCTATGAGTGGCATCATTCTCGTAAGGGATATCATGATGAGGAACGTGAAGACGGTGCGGACAGACGACTCCGTCCACGCCGCCGTCCTGAAGATGAACAAGTTCCAGATAGGCTCCGTCATCGTGACGAACAACGGCAGGGCCGTGGGGATCATCACCGAGAGGAACATCCTGGAGAGGATCGTGGAGCCCCGCCTCGACCCGGCGACCATCTGGGCGAAGGACATCATGTCCTCCCCACTCGTCACCGTGGACCCCAACGACACCGTCGATGAGGCGGCCAAGATCATGGCCCAGAAACGCATCAAGAAGCTCCCCGTCGTCGAAGGCGACAAAGTGGTCGGCGTCGTCTCGACCAGCGACATCGTCAGGGCGAACCCCACGCAGATCGGGATCCTCGAGGAGCTCCTCAGGGTCAGATAAACCCCCCAATTTTCTACACTCTCAAGACCTCAGACTTAAGTAAACATATTCTCCTTTAGACTGGAATCCAATTCGGAGAAGGTCGACGTCGTAGTCGTCGGGGCCGGGATCGTGGGCCTCGCCATCGCCGAGATGGTGGGAAAGATGGTAGACGAGTACCTTTAGTCCACACTGACAAAGCTTACATTCTCTAGGGGTCAATTCCCTCTTAATTCAGGGTGATCCAGATGTCTGAAGCCAGGGTTCTCGAGTACATAGAGGAGCACAGGGACGAGATGATCAGTTTCCTGAGGAGGCTCGTGAGGATCGACACACAGACCCCGCCCGGCCTCAACTATGATGTCATCAGCGACGTGGTTGCTGACAAGCTCTTCGACCTGGGCTGCGATGTCTGCATCCACGAGGCGCCGGAGAAGTATATGGAGCTCTCTGGGGCCAAGTTCATGGGGCTGGAGGGGCCGAGGAGCAACGTCGTCGCACGGTACCCCGGGAAGACGGGGAAGCCCGTGCTCCACATCAGCGCCCACATCGACACCGCGGCCATCCAGGAGGAGGGCTGGACCGTGGACCCCCTGGGAGGGGAGATCACGGAGGACTGCCCCTACGGTAGGAGCGACTCGGACAGGGGCGGCGGCTACATCTGGGGGCGGGGGGTCGCCGATGACAAGGGGGAGCTCGTCTCCATGATCTACGCCCTTCAGGCGGTCCACGAGCTGGGCATCAAGCTGGATGGGGACCTGATCCTGACTGCTAACTGCGACGAGGAGATCGGGGGGGTCGCCGGCCTCGGCTTCCTGATGCAGGAGGGGATCGTGAAGGCCGACTACGGCGTCCAATGGGACGGTGGGCTCACGGGCATCGGCCTCGCTGCCCAGGGGCGGACCAGGTTCCTCGTGAGGACCAGGGGGGTCTCCCACCACGGTCAGGTGCCCATCCTCGGAGTCAACGCCATCGAGAAGATGTCCAAGATCAACGTGGCCCTCACCGACTACTGGAGGGAGGTCCTGCTGAAGAGGCAGAAGGAGGTCCCGGGGATCGAGCTCGGCTCTGCGCTGAAGGAGAGGGGGATCACGAAGATGACGGCGATGCTCAACATCGGGACCATCAAGGGGGGCGTCCAGGGGGCGACGGTGCCCGATCTCTGCGAGGAGGAGGTGCTCCGGGGGATGATCCCCGGGGAGACGTTCGACGACGTGAGGGAGGAGTTCGTGGGAGTCATCGAGGCTGTGAAGGCGGGTGACCCCGACCTGGTCTACGAGGTGGAGGTCATCAACAGCAGGGAGGGGTACGTGGTCTCGCCTGAGGACCTATACGTGCGGGAGGCCCGGGACATCGTCAGGGAGGTCACCGGGAGGACGCTGCCCTTCACTGGCACCCTGGCGAGCACAGACATGAACTATCAGGTCAACGAGGGGGGGATGCCCTGCTTCAACCTCGGCGTCGGAGGACCCTACTCGAACGGCCACAAGCAGGACGAGTCGGCGTCCATCGACGAGATCGTCGACTGCGCCAAGATCGCTGCCCTCATCTACATGAGGAAGCTCAAAACTTCAGACTAACCGCTAGAACACGTGCAAATCGGGATTGGGAAAACGAGGTCTACGGTCACCTGAAGTTGTCCAGGAAAACCTTGGTCTCGTCCAGGGACACCTTCACCTTGGTGGCTGTCTCGGGGCCGATCTTCCCTTCCCTCAGCATCTCCTCCAGCGAGATGTTGGCCTCCTCGACGTTGTCCTTAGCCTTCTCGATCTCCATGGCGGGTATGACCCGGGTGATGTCCTCGAGGAACGTCATCTCCCCCTTCCTCTTGGATATGTCGTCCTCGTAGTTACGGATCTCCCACTTGTGTGCGGGTCCCTTGGCCTCGTACTCGCCCTCGATGAGGTCGCCGATGGTCCTCCTCATCTCCAGCTCCCGGAGTTTCACCTTCGCCTCCTTAAGCGCGTTCTCGACGGGTTCAAGATCCCGGGCCATGGCGGTCAGCTCGCGCGAGTATCGTGCCAGCAGCACCTTCCTCTTGCCTGTGCACTGGACGGAGCGGGCCTGGTAGTCCTCGAAGAGCCTCTTGAAGTGCTCCTCCTCCAGTATGCCCTCCTTCAGCTGCTCCACCGACCAGAGCTTCATGGAGATGCTGTTCATCAGGTTCTTAGATATCTCCTGCATGTGCGAGAGGGAGCCCTCATCGGGGGGCAGCACCACGTCGATGCCCGCCTCCTCCTGTCTGAACATGTAGAGGGGGTAGCCGCATTTCAGGCAGTAGAGTGAGGTCGGGACTGTCTCCTTGCAGTTAGGGCAGGGGACCATCGTCGCCTCGAAGTTCTCCGGGAATACCTCTGCCTGATCTTCGTTCTCGTTGACCGTCTCATCATTCATGTTATTCGCACCATATCCTCGCATCTGGCTACTCGAGTCTGCCTTATCGACTAGGATCCGGAGTTAGAGAATATATTAGCGATATGGAATTCAAATCCATGATGCCGGGAAAAAATGGAGTGCTCTCAGGCCCTGGTTTTGCGAGAGCGGGGATGGGGATTCAATCCCGTCTCTTGACCTCCAGGTTGTGAAGCCTCGCCAGCTCCTCCACGTCCTCCCGCTTCACGAGGAGGAACATCTTCCCGAGGTGCCACGGGAAGACGAGGAAGAACCACCGGTTCAGGCAGTTCACGTAGTTGAACCAGCTCCACAGCAGGTCCCCCAGCTCCTCCTTGGTCTCCACAGTGGGGAAACTCTCCTCGATCTCCACGCAGAACCTGTAGAGCTTCGGGAGGTTGAGCCAGGGGGCCGGGCAGCCCGGCGGGGCCTCGTTCCCCAGCATCTTCGCGATGTGGCTGGTCGTGTAGAGCCACATCTTCTTACAGTGGTCAACCGTGAAGTCCGGGTCCGCGAGGGCGGCCCGCAGTGCAGGGGCGGCTGACTTCCAGCCCATCGCCTGTGTGTCGGCGATGAGAAACACCAGGTTCCCGAGCACCTGGCCGTCCACGCTGGCCCCGCTGGGGAAGATCCCAAGCTTGGACATGGTCACCTCCTCGGGCTCGTCCCACCAGATACGGTCGATGTCGGCCTCGATCTCGTCCTTGACCTGGCGCCAGTCCTTCACTCCGGGCACCTCCTCGCCGTCATGGTGATGGGCTCATGGGCCATGTAGTACGCGTTCCAGACCGCCCTGCCCGCCTCCCTGAGGGCTGGCATGTCCCCGTCGTCCACCTTCGCTACGACGGCCCCCTTCACCGTGATTGCCTCGGTGCAGGGACCGTAGTAGCAGCTAATGCCTCCGTAACCTCCGAAGACGGAGTAGTTGATGCTCCCCGGGGGGATCTCGCAGAACATCCTGCTGTGCCTGCCCAGGGCCTCCCCGGTCTTCACCGGGTGCCTGGGGGGCCTCGCCTCGGCGCTGAACTCCTCCCCCGTGGAGACGGGGTGCCTGCAGAAGAACTTCACGGGCTCGCTGAGCCGCTCCCAGAGCAGGTCGCAGAGCTCGGGCTCCTCGTCCTCGAGGAGGGACGCCTGGACCATGAGGCCAGCTGATGGCCACTCAAGGCAGATTCTCCTAGCCATATCTCTCACAGCGTAGTTGATTCTAGCCATATTTAGAACATATACTAGGAATACTGGCAGAGAGATGCTTGGAGAAAAGTCTTGTCTAATTAAGTTCCGAGGAGGTACGCCTCAGATGAGATCCTCTATCCCTGCCTCGGGGTGCTTCTTCTTGTTCTCCCTCTCCATGTACCATCCCACGAGAAAAGAGACCATCGCCAAGGACATGAAGATCAGGAGGGGCCACTCCAAGCTCAGGTCGCCCGTCATGGTGACCTGGTAGACCACGAGGATCGTTAAGCCGAGGAAGAGGAAGGACCCTGCATAGAACCAGTGCCACGTCCTCATCTTGAACATCCAACTTCCCCCTACGACGCTGCCCTCACCTGAAAGCTATTGATACGCCGCCTCCGGCCCACATAAGTCTTCCCAACGGGAAACCGATTTACGTGTAGAGGACTAAGGGTGAACCATGACGGGTCTAAGAAGGGCCGAGAAGGAGATCACTGACAGGGCGGAAGTGGAGGCGGTCCTCGAGGAGGCGGAGGTGGGGAGGCTGGGGACCTCCGTGGACGGGAGACCCTACGTCGTCCCCCTCAACTTCGCATACCAGGGAGGGAAGATCTACTTCCACGGTGCCGGGGAGGGGAAGAAGCTCAGGGATATCGCCGAGAACCCCCAGGTCTGCTTCGAGGTGGACACAGCGGAGAAGATGCCCGCAGAAGGCCCCTGCGACTACAGCTACAGGTACAGGAGCGTCATAGCCACGGGGAAGGCTCGGATGCTCCACGACATCGACGAGAGGACCGACGCCCTCAGGGTCATCGTCGAGAAGTACGCCGAGGGGAAGGGAGCGGAGATCACCCTCGAGCGGATGGAGAGGTTCGCCACCCTCGCCGTGGTGGAGATCGAGGTCGAGGAGATGACCGGGAAGCAGTCCCCCGCACCATGAAGGCACCTTTGACGTGCGCGCGCGCTGACGGACGCCACCTTCAAGCTCTTCTTCAACGCCCTGCTCAGCTAGCTTACCCGACTTTTTCCTCTTTCTCAGAACGAGCCAGTGGTAACAGGGAGGGTCAGGTGGTCCAGAGCTTGAGGCTGGTCTTCAGCTCCGCGAACAGCTCCTGCTTAGCCCTGCATATGGGGCAGACATAGGGGGGCTCCTCACGGAAGGTCACGTAGCCGCACTGCTTGCAGTAGAACAGCTTCCTCTCGGTCTCGAATGCCTGAACGGCTCGGACTACCTTGGGCTCAACCTCCCGGTCCTCGTCCAGACCCAAAGCCTTCGCCTGCTTCTCCGGGGGCCTCCTCTCTGGGACCGGCTTGGCCTCCCCGCTCCCGTGGGTAGCCTCGTCCACGTAGAGGCTGCAGTAGCAGGCTCCATGCTCCTCGACGTCGGGGTCCCTGTAGTCACAGGGGCAGATGATGTCCCGGTCGAGGTCGAAGAAGCCTGAGGACATCCTGCAGGGGCAGGCGGGGTAGCCGTAGCGTTCCTCGTTTGTCTTCAGGCCCTCCAGGAGGTCGTTGAGGAACCCCGGGTCGGGGTTGAGATGGTACCCTCGGGACTTGGCGTCCTGCTCGGCCCTCTGCCTGACCTTATCGAGGCTCATAGTCCGAGGGCCTCCGTGTACCTGTCAGGCTTGAAGCCGCTTATGATCGTCTCGTCGTCGATGATTGCGAGGGGAAAGCCCATGGGGGCGCTCCTGGCCTTCAGGTCCGCGATGGCGGCCCTCCTCTCCTCGGAGGTGCAGGTGTCAACGTCCATGTACTCGTACTCGACCCCTTTCTCCTTGAGGAACTCCTTCGTCTTCTTGCACCATCCGCAGGTGCTCAGGCTGTAGAGGAAGACATTGTGGTCCCTCTTCTCTCCTTCAACCTTAACGACAACCATGATGATCCGTCCTTCGACAGAAATTGACTATTGAATAGTTAGGATTGCCATGTATAAATGCTGAGATTGGATTACTAGTGAGGTTACGCCTCGCCACTATCCCTTTTAGCCTAATCGACGCATTTTAGAGAGATCAGCATGGGCAAGAAGAAGGTTTACGACGGCTACAAGGCCTTTGACTACCTGGAAGCCGGTTTTGACTATAAGGAGTTCGAGCTCTGCAAGGGAGCTGCCAGGGTTCCATCTTACATTATTCCCTTATCCAAGGACGAGGAGGACCGATTCGAGGAGGTTATCGAGAGGAGTACGGTTATCTCTCTCCACGAGCACCCGGTGCTCTGGCCCGAGGACATGGGGGAGTCCATGGAGATGAAGAACCTGGGAAGGGACTTCGCCGCATACGAGGACCTCAGCATCAGCCGCCTCGACTGCGTGTTCGACCACCTCATGGACGGGATGGCCTACGTCACGAGCTACGCAGGATGGAAGTGGGGTGATGTCATCCACGACATAGGCATCCGCCTCTGCGACCTCAGCCAGCAGACCTCCATCATCCACGGGAGGACCTTAGACGACATCAGTGAAGCCACCGAAGAAGGCAAGATCGCCCTCGTCATCTGCCTGGAGTCGGCGACGCCCATCGAGAACGAGCTGGACAGGATAGACGTCCTTTATGGCCTGGGCGTCAGGAGCATGGGCATCTGCTACAGCGAGTCCAACCTGCTGGGGGGAGGCATGGGTGAGTCTAACAAGGAGGACGGCCTCACCAACTTCGGATACGACGCCGTGAAGCGGATGAACAAGGTGGGTATGCTCATCGACGTCGGCCACACGAATGACCGTACAGCCATCGAGACGGTGGAGGCTTCAGACAAGCCCATATACGACAGCCACAGCGGTCCAGGCGCCATAGCGTGGGGGCACACGAAGGGGGACGAGGTGCTTCACACCCTCACCGAGAACGAAGGCCTATTGGGCGTGGGCGGTGCTGGGAGGGGGCTCCGCACGGAGAAGAACCCCATCGGGAACATCGAGAGCTACATGGAGTGCGTCGAGTACTGCATCGACCTCATGGGCATCGACCACGTCGGCTGTGGACCGGACACACTCTACGGCGACCACCCGGGCCTCTACACTTACTGGTTCTCGAGGCCCCTAGGCCACCACAGGCGACCCGGGCAGGAGCAGAGAACCGGCCCCCAGGCATCCCCAGACGCAGAAGACCCAGGCTACGTTAAGGGACTTGAGAACCCCAGCGAGTTCATCAACGTCGCCAGGTGGATGATAAAACATGGCTACTCCGACGAAGAGACCTCCAAGGTGATCGGTGGCAACGCCCTCAACCTGCTCGAGAAAGTCTGGTAGCAATCTCACCCTTTTACTATATCAGAGAAATTACCATAACAACTTGAGTATATTTGTCGGACTCGCACGTGAGATCTCGCGCGCCAGCGTGTAACGTAAATATATTGGTTTCTGTATTCTCTTTACTGAAAGTTGATTGTATCTAGATAGAGTAAGGGAGCTCTTAGAAAACGTGGACTGGGCTCCCTTCGAGGCCGAGGTCAACACCCTCTAC
>JADHWN010000004.1 GCA_016783455.1 Candidatus Bathyarchaeota archaeon | reverse complement strand
CCCCCCTCCGCGAGGCTCGTGATGTACTCCACCTTCTGGTGGCCGTAGTGGTGCTCATCGTCCGCGGGTCTCGCCGAGACGTAGACCGAGTACAGCATCAGGCACGAGGCGACGATGTTTATGATGGACTCCAACGCGTCTGAGAGGAGGGCTATAGAGCCCGAGATGTACCAGGCCCCGAGCTTCACGGCGAATATAACAAGGCCGCCGCCGACCGCAACAAGAGCCGCTACCCGGTTGTCCATATTCCCCATCACATCTCAGTGCATTTTATTAGGTATTTCCATGTCCATACTGCCTCCACCCATATATTATCTTTTGAAGGATGCGCCCCCCACACATCCGCAACCGGGGGCATCGTCCATGAAAGCGCCCCTCCAAGGCATTTTCTAGGCCTCCTGAAGGTTACCCTTTTACAGATCTTGTGGGTTGATCGTATATCGTTGGGTTGGTATCATGGAGAAAACATTAGGCCTCAAGGATATAGAGAAGTTCCAGAAGGCTTTCGACTCAGATCCCAGGAACACCCTGGCCATGAACGCCGTCACAAGGAGCGATATAGCCGACGTGTCCCTGAGCAGGGAGGCCGTCACCAGCGTCGTGCACACCTACTCCCACCTCATCAAGACCGGCACCGCCTCGGCCCAGGGGGCGACGGGGAGATGCTGGATCTTCGCCGCCATGAACATCTTCCGCATCTACGCCATGGAGAAGCTGAACCTCAAGGACTTCGAGCTTTCCCAGTCATACCTCATGTTCTGGGACAAGGTGGAGAAGGCCAACTACTTCCTGGAGAACGTCATAAAGACCCGGAAGGAGCCGTTGGATGGCAGATTGGTGATGTGGCTCCTCTCAAATATTATCCCAGACTCCGGACAGTGGGACATGCTCGTCAACCTCGTGAACAAGTACGGCGTCGTCCCCAAGACGGCGATGCCCGAGACGAAGAGCAGTATGGCCTCGAGGAGCATGAACGGACGCCTCATCGAGAAGCTCAGGGAGTACGCCAAGGAGCTGCGGGACATGGACGACGGCGGAGCATCCCTGGAAGAGCTGAGGGCTGCGAAGAGCTGCATGATGGAGGAGTTCTACAGGATGGTCTGCATCCACCTCGGGACGCCCCCCATGAAGTTCCTCTGGGAGTGGAGGGACAAGGACAACAAGTTCCACAGGCGCGGGGAGACCACCCCCCGAGAGTTCTTCGACGAGTACATCGGATTCGACTTGGACTCCATGGTCTGCCTCATCAACGCCCCCACCGAGGACAAGCCCTACAACAGGACGTACACAGTCCAGTACCTGGGGAACGTCGTCGGGGGCCAGCCAGTCCGATACCTCAACGTGGACATCGAGACCATGAAGAAGGCCACCAAGGAGATGATAGTGGACGGTCACCCTGTCTGGTTCGGATGCGACTCCAGCAAGATGGCCAACAGGGAGCTGGGGGCCTACGACCTCGACATCTACGACTACGGCACTGTCTATAACACAGTGTTCGGCCTTGACAAGGCGGGGCGCCTCGACTACGGTCAAAGCAGGATGGTCCACGCCATGGTCCTCGAGGGCGTCGACATCGACGACGAGGGCAATCCCACGAAGTGGCGCGTCGAGAACAGCGGTGGGCCTCAGCCCGGTGACAAGGGCTTCTACATGATGACTGACGCCTGGTTCGACGCGTACATGTACGAGGTCATGGTGGACAGGAAGTACCTCTCCGAGGAGCTGCTGAAGGCCCTGGAGACGGAGCCCATCGTCCTCAAGCCTTGGGACCCCATGGGAGCATTGGCTCTCTAAACCCCCTTTTTTATCTTATACTCATCAGAGATAATCGGCGATAATAGCCGAAGGTTTATTGTTCACGAGCGTAAAGACAACTAAACCTCTGTTCTCCCCTTTACCTCTAACGAGCTTACGGATCTCCTTGTGGTCTATTAAGACCCCTCTCGCCTTGCTGTCCACACTCCCGAGGTTGAGCCTCGTGAGCTCGTCGTTGATGACGCCGTAGTCCATCTCAGTCACGCTGAGAACCCGATACGGCTTCATCAGGGGCGTGTCGACGAATGCCTCCCCGGTGAGATAGGCGAGCTTGGGATGCAGCAGGGTCAGCCCGTATTCATGGGCGAGGTCGTCGATGAGCCCTGCCTTGATGAACGCCGGATCGGGCTCGTACAGGTAATCCCTGGGAACTGTCACACTAATTTTACGGGCGCTGCTGCTCTTAACCCGGGTTATCCTCTCCGGCAGCTTGGTGGCCATCATCGACCTCCCCTCCTTCGAGAGCTTGAGGTCGCCGAACCAGAGGACCACCTCCTTCACCTCCCCTTTGTTGGAGATTACCTCGACGTCGCAGTCGTACTCTATCCTGGACAGGTCCGCTCCAGGGGCGACCTCCACGCAGACGTTGGGAGAGACCTCCAAGAGCCTCTCTACGAGGGACAGCGGTGGCTCATACTCCTCGAACCTGACTGTGCGCCTCCCCTCGCTCCTCCTGCTGGGGGCGAAGAACACGAGATCCACGTCGGAGACCTTCTCCATGAACCCGGGATCTTCGAGGAGGCCGTAGATGTCGCCCACGACGGTCTCCACGTTCTTCCCGACGTTGTAAACTCCAACGTTGTGGAGGAGCATCTCCATCTTCTCCGGGTCCCTGTCGACCGAGACGACCCTCCACCTCATCGCCATGAAGATGGTGTCCCCCCCGATGCCGCTCCCGACGTCGAGGGCCTTGCCGACCTTCCCCAGCCTGTTCCTCATCTTCCATGTCCGGTACTCCACGACGGGCTGGGAGGAGGCCTGTGCCAGTCCTTCTCTGTCGAACCTCATCTTTGCGGCTCGGGGGAACTTGAGCCTCCCCGTGGAGAGGAAGTGGGCCGCATCGAGGATCCTGCTGAGTTCCGGTTCCTTCATTCCCATCTTCTTGAGGTACGCCCTGCGTCTCTTCACGTCTCTTATATCAGAGACTTCCCGGATGAGGTTCTCCACGATGACCAGTAATGACGCTCATCGGAGGAAAATAAAGGTCTATTGCATGGAGATCGTGCTAAAATCAGAGATCAGGTATACTTGATCCCTTTCGAGACGATCTCGACCTGTCTATTCCCTTCCTCAAGTCTCCCGAGGCGGTGGCATGCGACCCCCTCGTCCCCGCATATTCCGACGATCTCCTCCTCGGACTCGTCTGGGGCGATGACCACGTAGCCGACCCCCATGTTCCAGGTCTGGTAGGCCTCATAATCGGAAACAGCTGTGTCCTGCTGCTCACTGAGCTTGATCAGCTCGGAGAAGATCCGGGGCGGCTCCGGCAGGTTGTCTATCACGTACCTGAAGGACTTCCTTGGCCTCATGATCTTCCTGAAGGCGTGGCCCGTGATGGGGGAGAGGTAGTGGACGTCGACTCCCGCCTCGAGCATGGAGACGATGGGCTTCACGTATATCGGGGTTGGGGTCAGCAGCTCCTCCCCGATGGTCTTCCCGTCATCGAGCTCGGTGAAGTACCTGTCGGGCGTCCCCTCAACGATCTTCCTCGCCAGGGTCACCCCGTTGGAGTGGATCCCGCTGCTCTCCAGCCCGTAGATGGCGTCTCCCTCGGTCACCTTGCTGTCTCCCACCAGGTTGCTCTTTGGCTTGATTATGCCGATCGAGGCCCCTGCGAGGTCCATCACCTCCGGGTAGAGGATGCCTTGGAGGGTGGGCGTCTCCCCGAGGGGGATAGCCACCCCCGCCCTGTCCGCTCCCTCACGGAAGCTGGTGAGCAGGCTCTCCATCCGGCTCTCGTCGTCGAAGTAGGAGGAGTCCCCGGAGCTGAGGATGTCGCCGTACGCGAAGGGCACCGCCCCGATGCTCACGAGGTCGTTGATGGACATCGCCATGTTGTCCTGTCCCAGACCACGGTAGAACCTGGAGCCGTCGACCTCCTTACCAATGCGCATCTTGGCGTACATCTCCTCGGCTATGAGGCTCTTGGTCCCCAGCCCCTCCACGTTGAAACCCAGCATGAAGTCGTAGTCCAGGAAGTCGAAGGCGACAGCCGCGGCCCCCAGGGTCTCCTCGACCACCTTGATCCCCAGCCTCTCGGGGTGGCCGAAGGTCGATGAGAAGAGCTCTATGGCAAGCCTCTTGAAGGGGTTCAGACGGCCGTAGTCCACGTAGTCGGAGTACTTCATCCCGGTCGGATAAAATCAGCATGAAGGGCTTAAGTCACTTTCTTCAATGAGAGATGCTTGAGCCATACAATGCATCGAAAAATGGAGAACATTCCCTCAGAGTGAGAACCACTCTATGGTCTCCTCCAGCCCCCTCCTGATATCGTACTCCGGTTCGTATCCGAGGTACTCCTTGGCCCGCGTGATATCCGCAGTGGAGTGCCTGATGTCTCCTGCCCGAGGTTCGCCATGTAGAGGCTCAACATCGACGTCTACGATGCTGGAGACCTGACGGAATAACTCATTAATCGATATCCCTTTTCCACCAGCGATGTTGTAAACGCCCTTCGCTCTGTGATCCATGGCCTGAATGAAGGCCCTGACCACGTCCTTGACGTAGACGAAGTCTCTCGTCTGCTCTCCGTCCCCATCGATCATCGGAGCCTCCCCTTCGAGCAAGGAACTGATGAAGAGGGGGATCACGCCGGCGTACTGAGAGTGGGGGTCCTGCTTGGGTCCATAGACGTTGAAAGGCCTCAAGGAGGTCGTCTCCAGGCCATAAAGATCGGAGAACACGTCACAGTAATACTCTCCGGCAAGCTTTGTTACCGCGTAAGGAGATAGAGGATTAGGGAGCGCGCGCTCAGTCGTAGGAACCTCATCGATGTCGCCGTAGACCGACGCGGAGGAGGTGTAGACCACTTTCCTCACCCCGCTGTCTCTCGCAGCCAGCAGGACGTTCAACGTCCCCTTGACGTTCACCTCGTTCGTCCGCAGGGGATCTGCGACGCTACTCGAGATGTTTGACACAGCGGCGAGGTGGAAGACGCAGTCGATGTCCTCGAAATGGGGCTTAATCTCCTCGAAGTCGGTCACGCTGAGCCTCTCAAGGCTTACGTCGTCCCTCTGCAGCAGGAGTTCCAGGTTGTCGAGGTTCCCCGATGAGAGATCGTCTATGATCGTTACGTCGCCGAGTTCGACCAGCCCTTCCACGAGATTGGAGCCTATGAATCCAGCCCCGCCCGTGACGATGAAGCGCATAACCGTTAATCGGACCCGGAATTATATCCGTTTATCGTTCCGGTATGGTTTGTACGCCATGTTTTTATCCGTAAGGATTAACCAGATCCTTAAATGGCTGCGGATTACCACGATTTCAGCTCATTGGAACTTTCTGAGGGACTGAAGATCCTCCGAGAGCTCACCGATCTGACCGATGATGAATTAAAAATCCTCTCGGGTTCTGGGGGATTGACCCTCGAATCAGCTGACAGAATGAGCGAGAACGTCGTAGGCGTCACGTCTCGAACATTAAGAATCATCCCAGGTCTCGTAGTAAATCGTAGAAAATACATCGTCCCCCTAGCTACTGAACAAAGAACTATCTTCGCCATGGCACGAAAGGGTGTGGAGCTAAGTAATCCTTCAGGTGGCTTCAAGACAAGCAGCACCGGATCCATCATGAGAGGTCAGATCCAAGTACTTGAAGTACCAGACATCGTAAAAGCGACAGAACAGGTTCTCGCTAACAAGGAGGAGATACTTAGAGAGGTGAATACCCTCTCTAGGCATCGGAAGGCCACTGACGTCATCGTCCGAAGCATAGAGAGTGAGGCGGGACCCATGCTCATCGTCGAACTGCTCGTGGACGTTAAAGACTCGATGGGTGCCCTCATCATTAATTCCATGTGCGAGAAGGTCACTCCCTTGATAGCATCCCTCACGCAGGGAAAGGTAGGCTTGAGGATACTCTCCAACCTTTCGACAGAGAGGCTCGTAAAAGTCGAAACAGTGATAGAGGCTGAGATCCTGGGAGGAAACGAAGTCGTAGATGACATCGTCAAGGCCTACTTATTTGCCGCTGCCGACCCTTACAGGGCCACTACCCACAACAAGGGCATAATGAATGGAGTTTCCTCGGTCCTCATGGCTACGAGCAACGACACGCGAGCCGTTGAAGCGGGGGCTCACGCCTATGCGGCTCTTTCGGGGCGCTATCTACCGCTCTCGAAATGGAGTAAAAATGGCGATGGAAATCTGGTCGGTGAACTAGAGATGCCAATGGCCGTTGGTATAATTGGGGGGGCTATCTCCACGCACCCGACGGCAAGGGTCGTCATCAAGATGCTTGGGATCCAGTCGGCCACGGAGCTAGGCGAGATCGCCGCGACGACGGGGCTTGCGTGTAACCTGGGAGCCCTCTATGTGTTAGTCACAGAAGGCGTGACCAGCCTCAAGTAGAAAATATAGGATTCGACTGATCTATAATCTACTACTGTACCTCTTCTCCCACTCGGACCTCATAGCTATGCTCTCGAGACCCTGAAGGTGATCCATAGCGACGACCTCCCGGAGGTGATGAATCTCATGCTGGAGGAGCTCCGAGAAGCCATCGCTGAACTTATCGTATGGATCTCCCAGGAGCAGGGCTTTCTTGACAGTCAAATACGTGAATACCTCCCATACAAGGTATTTAGATAGACAATGCGACTAACTGAGGCTCTACGCATCTCGAAATGAATTGAAAAATCTATTTTACTAGGAGAGAGATCGAACTATTGATGACGATGAAAGCAATTAAGGGCGGAACACTTGTGGACGCCAACGGGGTCATCGACGATCCCGTTGTACTGATAGAGGGTGACAAGATCGTCAAGGTCCAATCTGGCGACACGTCAACCCCCGAGGGTGCAGAGGTCATCGACGCCTCCGGGCTCGTCCTGATGCCAGGGATGGTGGACTGCCACGTCCACTTCTCCGGCTCAGCGGGCATCCTCAGAAACTTCCAGGAGCGCTTCGAGGTCCGGCTGATCAGAGCCGCGCTTCAGCAGACTCGTCAGCTGTTGGACTCCGGTTTCACGTCGGTTATGGACACAGGGGGGCTCATCGGATTCCATGTGAGAAACGCTGTCAACGAGGGGATCGTGGAGGGGCCGAGGGTGATGTCCTCCAGGAGATACATCTCGGTGACCGGGGGACACGGAGACGCTCAGTCCATGCCCCTCGAGTGGGTGAAGGAGGGGAGGCCCTTCGGCTGGGGGATGGACGGGAGGATAGCCGACGGCGTCGACGAGTGCATGAGGGCTGTCAGAGAGCAGCTGAGAGAGGGGGTGGACTTCATCAAGATCTGCACGAGCGGAGGCGGCGGAGCCACGATCGACCCCGCCTGGGTGCCCGAGTACACCTACGAGGAGCTCAAGGCCATGGTCCACATCGCCCACAGCTGGCGCAGGAGGGTCATGGTCCACTGCTACAACCCGGAGGCCATCAGGAGGTCGGTCACCGCCGGCGTGGACATCATCACCCACGGCAACATGGCCGACGATGCCTCCGTGAAGCTCATGAAGGAAAACGGGACATACGTGGTCCCGACGATGGCGGTCTACCACAGGATGGTTAAAAGGAGCGAGGAGTCAGGGAGCCAGATCTCGGGAATGGCCGCGACGCTCTTCGACGACATCAGGAGGCTCCACGACGCCGGGCTCACCCTCGCAGTGGGGACAGACACAATGGGGGGCATGATGCCCTTCGGAGGGAGCGCCCTGGAGCTGGAGCTCTACGTCGAGGGGGTAGGCGTAACCCCCATGGAGGCGATAAGGATCGGCACCCTCAACGGGGCAAAGGTGATGGGGAAGGAGGAGACCCTTGGAACCATTGAGCCCGGTAAGCTAGCGGACATCATAGCCGTCGGGGTGAACCCGCTGGATGACATCAAGAGCCTCCAGGAGAAGGAGAACATAAAGCTGGTCATGAAGGGGGGCGAGGTGCTCAAAAACCTCCTGTGAGAGACCGCCACCGAGTGAATAACTTAAACGAACCCGCATGGTTAATAGATGCAGTCAGATCGAGGTCTGAAGATGTTAGGAGAAAGGCTGAACCTCACCAATAGGTTGATAATAGTCATGGCGCTCGCGTGCGTCGTCTTCGGCGCAAGCGTCGGATACCTGTATTTCAAGTCCCAGCTGGCGCCGGCGACTGATGATGGAGAGCCCACGGACGGGAACCTCGTTGGAGTGATATACATCGAAGGGTCCATCACATCTAGCGAGGGGACCGGGAGTGTCACCAAAGCGATCAACGAGGCAATCTCCAACTCCAGCCTGAAGGCAGTGGTGCTCAGGATCGACTCACCGGGGGGCTACGCCCAGCTCGTGGAGCAGATCTACCTGGACGTCCTCGAGCTCAGAAAGGAGAAGCCCGTGGTCGCCTCCGTCGTCACGGCCCTCTCCGGGGGATATTACATCGCCGTTGGGGCGGAGTACATCTACACCCATCCCTCGTCCATGGTGGGGAACGTCGGCGTGCTGGGTACGGGGCCCCAGACCCTCATGCCCTCGGAGCTCAACCTCGAGACGGGCCCCTACAAGGTCACGGGCTTCTCCACCCTCAACTTCCCCTTCAACCTCAGCACGGCCCTCGACAGCTTCGCCGGAGCGGTTGGGGAGGGACGAGGCGACCGCCTCATTATCTCCCAGCTTGAGCTCAAGGAGGGTAAGGTCTACATGGGTACAGAGGCAGTGGACGCCGGTCTCGCCGACGCCCTGGGGGGTTTCCAGACTGCCTTGGACCACGCGGCGTCCCTTGCGGGGCTTGAGGAGTACGAGGTCGTGGACATCAAGGCAAGGGGCGAGGCCGATGGACTCGAGACAAATTTCAACGGGACAGCGGTCAACTGGAGGGACCTGACCCTCGCAACCCTCAACGAGCTGAACCCGCCCCCCGCCGTCTACTACCTCTACCTGCCCCCCATGGCGTACCAGGCCTCACAGGTCTCGACTGTCTCCACAGCAGACGGCGATACTGAGACAGTCTTCACCAGGGGGCAGGTCATAGTAGACCTATCCCATGGGAACGGCGTATCCTCCTGGGTCTTCGACCTCCTCTCCGCCGAGCTGGCGATGAGAGGGGTGTACCTCGGCTACGGGGACACATGGGAGGAGGTCGAGGGTGCCCTGGACGCCTCTTCCTGCCTCATCGTCGCTGCGCCCACCCAAGATTACTCCCTGGAGGAGTTCCGCGCCATAGATGACTTCGTGAATCAGGGGCGGATGCTCCTGTTGTTCTACGACCCCGCCGCCGAGTACTCGCAGGCTAGCTCCCCGCTGGGCTCCATAAACTCCCTGGCGCACAGGTGGGGCCTCTCCTTCGGGAAGGGCTACCTCTACAACATGGAGGAGAACTACGGCCTTTACAGGAACATCTACCTCCGGGAGTTCGGCGACAACAACCTGACCAGGGGACTCGACTCCATGGTGCTCTTCACGTCGACCTACCTCCACTCCACGGACAGCGACTCCGCCTGGACCACCTCTGACACCTACTCATCGGTGGCCGAGAGGGCAGGCGTCTACGCCCCCATCTCGGTGATCACCAAGGGGAACGGCACCGTCGCCGCCTTCGGCGACCTCTCATTCATGATGGAGCCTTACGCCTACGTCGAGGACAACCACGGGCTGGTCCTCAACCTCGCCGGGGAGATCTCCTCCATCTGGATCCCCCTCGTGGAGGAGCCCGATGAGCCGGAGTACAACATCACGGAGCCCGACCTGCCCGTGGGCACCATGAAGCTCTACTACGAGACGGTGAACGGCGAGGAGGAGAGCGTCTGGTGGCTGAGGACGGCCAAGGACGTGACCGTGGTCGAGCGCCCCGACCGCGTGACCACGTTCCACTACAACGAGGAGGGGGAGCTGCTGAGCTGGGAGTACGGCAACGTGAGCCTGACATACCACAGCCCCCTCCCCGACTGGGACTATCCCCTCACGGAGGGGAAGGCGTGGTCCCTCAGGGTTGGGTACAACCTCACCGTATACGACGTCGAGATGACGGGGATCCTCCTGGAGACCGGTGAGGTCGTGGGATTCGAGACCCTTGTGACGAGGGATGAGACATACCAGTGCGCCAAGGTTCACATCACCGACTTGGACGAGCTGAACAGGCTTGGTGAAAACTGGACGACCGTCACGAACCAGTACGTCTGGGTCTCCACGGAGGCGGGGCTGGTGAGGTCCGAGAGCACGAGCTACCTGTACATCAACGGCACCTTCATGGACGAGGAGCAGAGGATCCTCCAGCTACAGGACGTCATCTGGCCGGAAGACTAGGCCTCCGACCCCAGGACCTCGGGGCCATCCCCGACCGCCCATGCTGAGATCAGGTCCACGTTATTAGCGTACCTCCTGTCGAGGAGCCAGTAATGGCACCAGTCCTCCTTGCCCCTTATCCCCCTCCCGATGGCCTGATTCGCCGCCCGGAAGGCGTCCATCGTGTACCACCTCTGGCCCATCCCCGCATCACGCCTGTCGTAGTAGTTTATCTGCGCCCTCACCAGGGGGTCACCATAGTTGGCGTAGGGGACACCCACAAGGAAGATGCCCCGTGCCTGGCGGTCGGGGAAGTTGGACCCCTCCGAGTTGCGCCCCCTGAAGACACAGCATAGCACGGCCCCCTTCCCCGAGACAGCCGAACGCTTGTACCTCACCACAACGTCCGCGTTGGAGCTGGCGCTGCTCCCCTCGATGTAGAGGCTCTTCCCTCCCAGCTGTAGCCTGCCGCGGCTCGTTTTGATGACGCCGTTTACGCCCCATGCGTCGAGGCAGGTGTGCATGAACCTCTTCTGGGGGAAGAAGATGAGGGCGCCGTGGGGGACCCCTTCAATCTCCGAGGCGATGCTCCTCCCGATGCGTAGGATCATCTCGTCGCTCCTCTCCCGGAAGGTCGAGGTGACGGTTGGGTCTATGACGGTCCTTATCTTCTCGGTGTTCTGGATCGGGGGATACGCCTTCTTCACGGCGTCCCCGAGGCCGATGATCTCCGCGAAGAGGTCAAGGGGTGAGAGGGTGCCGGACATTATCATCGCCCCCTTGGCCTCCTCGACGATGGGCTTGATCGCCAGGGCGGGGTCCAGGCACCTGTAGTCGAGGGTGTTGACGCCCCTGCGATCCCTGTGGTATAGGGCCATATACTTGTCCTTGCTGCTTTTGGCGACGAGCTCCAGGAACGTCATGACCCCGTTGAGGTAGCTGACAGGTGGGTCGCCAAGGGTCTTCTTCAGGTTTCGGATCTTCTCCACGGCCTCCTCGTAGTTGTCCAAGAAGTCGTAGAGGCCGGAGTTGAGGGCCAGCTCCAGTTCCCTTTGGAGGGTCTCGGCCCTCTTCAGCGTCGGCTTCTCGGTGGTCTGCTCCCGGAGGTGTCTTGCCAGGGTCTGCATGTGCCTCGTCGACGTCTTGATGGCCTTGAGCTCCTCCGACGCGATGTTGAGGACGACCTCGGAGAGGGTGTCGCTCATGTTATCCTGGCCCACCTTGTCCAGGTTGTGCCCCTCATCGCAGACGAGGGTACGCCCCAGCAGCTCCAGGCCCACGCCCGACCTCACCCTGTCGTTGAAGACGTATGGGTAGGGCACGACCACGATCCTGCATGTCTTGGAGACCTTTCTGGCGAGGTAGTACGGGCAGACGTTCGCGCGCCGGCTTGCCATCAGTAGGCTCTTCTGGGTCAGCACGGGGGGCAGGCCACGGGGGAGCTCCTGCACGTCGGCGTTCCAGGGGCACTCGCCCTGCTCCCTGAGGGCTCTGCAGAGCTCCTGGGAGTCCCTCCGGGGGAGGTCACGGCACTCGGGGTTCAGGCAGAGGTGCTGCCGGCTGGCCAGGTTGACGGCTGTGAACCTCTCCCCCGACCTCTCGTTGATGGTGGAGACCTCCGCAAGGACCTGCCTGACCTGCTCGTGGGTCCTTGTGGCGTAGATGATGGGGCGCTCCGCCGAGAGAAGGCTGGATAGGACTGCGGCCGTCTTCCCGAAGCCGTTGCAGGCCTCAGCGATGAGCACGCTCCCGCTGCAGACGACGCGCTCCACGTCGTCCATGAACTCCTCCTGGGGTCCGTACGGCACATACGGGAACAAACCCCGCCATCCGGCCCCCCTCCGCCTCCGTACTGTCCTGCGCCCCAGCTGGAGGTGGGCCCCGCATGTCCGGCAGAATCGGTCGGCCTCGTACTCCTCGATGGTATGCTGGCGCTCGCAGCGGGGGCAGTTAATGGTGGAGGGCATCGGAGTTACCTTAGACTAGACTCGGATCCTTAATTTAAACGGCTTGCAGAACGACAGGTTCTTAGAAGTCACTAGGCCTCTTCGAGTCAGATCTTAATCTGTTATGTCTTGAAGATGGAGGTTATCCCCTCAGTCTTGAACCAGAGGATGGAGAAGATAATTATCAATGGGAACATGGGTATGTAACCCGCGACCCAGATGCCCAAGGAACGCATGAGCAGGGAAGGCAGGATCACCTGGGAGAAGGCGAGCGTGAAACCACCGATTATGGCGCCGTAGATGTTATCGAGGCCCCCCAGGACGCTCCCGGCAATGACTGTCATCATGAGCTCGTCGGAGCCGCTCACGGATGTGGGTCGCCACATGGGGATGGCAGCCCCCGCTATCCCCGCCAAGGACCCGGTGAGGAACCACGAGGCCAAGTGAACATGAAATGTGTTGACACCCAAGCTGGTGGCCAGAGTAGGGTTCTCCACCGTGGCCCTCATGGCGATGCCGAACCTGGTCCTCGTGAGGAAGAAGTGGAGGACGATTACGAGAAACAGTGACGTTATGGGAGCCACGAACGTTATACCCGGGAGCCCCAGGAATTGGAAGTCATACCCTCTCAACATGAAGGAGGCTGAGCTGAACCGAAAAGTTTTGAGCACCCACCAGGAGAACATCGCGAGGGTTGAGTTAATGAGATAGGAGAGGGCGATCATGATAAACGTCAACTTGATCCTGCTCGCCCCTATCTGTTGAAGTGGGCGTACCGCGAGGAGGAAGAGGACGATCCCCACTAGGCCGCTTAAAATGGCGGCGAAGGGCCAAGAGACGTAGGGATTGAAGCCCAAGATACGGGTGAACGTGAAGACTACGGCTGTACCTATCGTGGCGTAGGAGGTGTGAGCGAAGTTGGGAAACTTCTCCATCATATGGGTCAGCGTGAAGCCTATGCTCAGTATGATCATCATGCTGGCGTAAAGGCCGAAGCTGGTTAATACCGATGGAGGCATCCCTACCGATTAAGCAATTGTCGTTTATAAACCAAGATAATAACTGAGCTCGTTAAGGACGAAGATAACTCGATTCGTTAATGATTAATAAGCAAAGGAGTCTAATAAGCTGGTCTATATGTCAAGCATGCCGAATGTTAAGATCACAGTCCTCAGGCGCCTCGACCCATCGGAGCTCTTCGACGAGATGCCCGTGACCCACGTGAGGGGTGTGAAAGCCTGCGATAGGGTTGAGGACGGCCAGGAGTTCATCGTGAAAGGCCTCGACATGCCGGAGGGCTTCTGCCCCCCTGCCTGGGTGGCGATAGTGGGCAACGTCAGGACGATGATGTTCGGCGGCAACATGCCCTGGCTCAAGGAGAAGGGCACGACCATCACCTGCTGCACCGATGGGCTCCGTCCAGTGATTTTCAAGCTGGAGCGCATGGAGTGACATCGGGACCCTAACCCCTCTCCCGGTGAAAGCCTACACTAGTGCATTAACGCACCCCTTGGGGAGTACGAATGATTATATTCGACGCTTCAGATTTTCAAGTGATAAGAATTGACTGAAAGAAAACAGGTCTGGAAGTGTGACACTTGTGGAAACATCGTTGAGGTCCTTCACGCCGGGGCCGGCCAGCTCGTCTGCTGCGGGCAGCCCATGGTAGCCATGGAGCCCAAGTACACAGAGGCCGGAGGCTATGAGAAGCACCTCCCCGTCGTCGAGGCGGACGGAGAGACCTACATCGTGAATGTGGGGAGCGTCGAGCACCCGATGATAGAGAACCACTGGATCGAGTGGATCGCCCTGGACACCGACAAGGGGACGATACGCAAGTTCCTGAAGCCGGGTGAGAAGCCAGTCGCAGTCTTCACGACGAAGGACAGGGTGAAGCAGGCCAGGGAGTACTGCAACCTCCACGGTCACTGGGCTACCAAGCTCTGAGCGCGTGGGAGAACAGGTCCACGAGGCCTGGTTCGCACATCTCCAGCTCCAGATTCAACTTCGAAGCCATGTGCGAGTACTACTCCATTTTTTATCCTTCTCTTTCCCTAGTATGGATCGCCGAAGCCCTTGTTAGGCTATAGAAGGCGATCTAGTGGACGTTGAATACGAAGTTTCCAGCTGGGACCTGACCAAGCGCCTCCTGGGCTACATGAAACCCTTCCTACCCACCTTCTTCGGGATCGTGATAACGGCGTTCGGTCGGCACGGTGTCTTCGCCCTCCTCTCGCCTCTGCTCGTCATGCTCATCATCGATTACATCGTGGTTCCCGTCCCCGGGAAGTCTCACTGGTTCCTGGAGTACCTGAAGGGGTTGACGGGGGTCACCGACCAGGTCGGGCTACTTATCCTCCTCTGCTCGCTCATCGTGCTCCTGGCCATCATCAGGGGCGTTTTCCACGTCATCCACATCACCCTGCGGGCCTCACTGTCCCAGAACATACTCAGGGTGATGCGGAGGGACTTCTACTACTCACTGATCCACAAATCCTTCAGCTACCTGGACCAGGTGATGTCCGGCCAGATAATAAGCCGGATGACCAGCGACATGGGGGCGATAGACCTCTTCTACTCGGAGACGGTCCGGGAGATATTCCGACACGGGATGCAGTTCTTCTTCACGCTGTACGTCCTGTACATCATCGACCCCGGCCTCGCGGTCGTCTGCAGCATACCCCTGCCGTTCGTCTTCCTCTCAACCCGCCTCTACTCCGGCAGGATCAGCGGATACCTTGCTAAGGCGAAGAACCAGTTCGGTGAGCTGAACTCGGTGCTGGTGGAGGGCATCGTGGCACATAAGCTCATCAAGAGTTACGGCCAGGGGGAGGCCTTCGTTGACAGGTTCGAGGTTGAGAACAGGGGCTACGTGGAGACGAGCCTCAAGGCTTCGGCCATCCAGTCCCTCTACAGGCCCTCCGCGGTGGCCACGTACGCGGTGGGTGTGGCCCTGGTCATTTACTACGGGGGGCAGAAGGTCATAGCTGGACAGCTCACGATAGGGGAGATGATCCTATTCGGCACATACTTCGACCAGCTAGTGGGGCCTATGAGGATGTTCGCCAGGCTCATCATGTTCTATCAGGACGCCATCGCCAGCGCCAGGCGGGTGTTCGAGGTGATCGACATCGGCGAGGACGTCCCTGAGGCCCCGAATGCCGTAGAGTTAAGCCGATTAGAGGGGGAGGTCAGCTTCGAGGGAGTCTCGTTCTCGTATCAGACATCGGACGAGGTCCTCAACGACGTCTCCCTGAAGGTAAGCCCTGGAGAAAGCGTGGCGCTGATGGGCTTCGTGGGCTCCGGGAAGACGACCTTGGCGGAGCTGGTGCCCCGCTTCTACGACGTGACGGCGGGGAGGGTGACCGTGGACGGCTACGACGTCCGGGAGGTCGGCCTACGGTCGCTGAGGAGCCAGATAGGCATCGTCCTCCAGGATGTCTACGTGTTCTCGGACACGATACGGAACAACATCGCCTTCGGAAGGCCGGAGGCCTCACATGAGGAGGTCGTCAGGGTCGCCGAGGCGGCTCAGATCCACGATTTCATCACCTCCCTTCCGAACGGCTATGACACTGTCGTCGGGGAGAGGGGGCTGACCCTCTCAGGAGGGCAGAGGCAGAGGGTCACCATCGCGAGGACCCTCCTCACGGATCCCAGCATCCTCATCCTCGACGACTCCACCTCCAACGTCGACGCGGAGACCGAGGTCCTCATCAGGAAGGCGATAGACGCCCTCCGGGAGGGGCGCACGGCCCTGATCATCACCCAGAGGGCGTCCACCTGCAAGGCAGCGGACAGGGTGGTCGTGATGGATGGGGGGAGGATAGCAGCCGTCGGGGTCCACGACGAGCTGATGGGGTCCAGCCTCATATATCGGCGGCTCATCGAGTCCCAATCCCTGGAACTGGAGGGGGATGACTGATGGCCGAGTACGTCGACAGGTACGACGTGGGGTCCCTGGAGTCCACCGAGAGGAGCTACAGTGACCTCGCCCTGATGCGGCGGATAATATTTGATTACATGCTCCGTCACAGGGCCCTCTTTGCCCTCAAGATCGTCCTCATACTCGCGAAGATGGTCACGCTCCTGGCTGGGCCGTACATCTACAAGGTGACCATCGACTTCTTCATAAACGACACTCCCACCGTGGACGGCATGTGGCTGGCGGACATAATACAGGGGATTGCGGTTTCAATGAGCGGCCAGCCCTCGCCGGGGACCGCCTCGATCCTGCTCTCAGCGGCCCTGCTGTACGTCGGCATCTCACTCGTACAGTGGATCGTCACGTCGTTCCAGACCTATTACATCGACAAGCTGGGTCTGATAGTCATAGCGGACATCAGGGCCGACTTCTTCAGGCATCTGGGGGACCTGTCCCAGAGGTTCTTCGAGCATGGCAACACGGGGAGGCTGGTGTCCAGGGTGACCAACGACGCGGAGGCCCTGAAGAAGCTGATGTCCACGGGGGTCGTGGGGCTCTTCGCGGACCTTTTGATGGCGGTCGTGATCCTAGCGGTCATGGCCGTGCTGGACCTCCAGCTCACGCTTGTGGCCATGCTCATAGCCCCGGTCTTAGCCCTAGTCAGCAGGGTCTTTCAGGGGTGGATAAAGGACGCCTGGAGGACCGCCCGCAGGAACGTTGCGAGCCTCACCGGTAAGGTCCAGGACTTAATGTACGGCGCCAAGGTGACGAAGGCCCTGACCCAGGAGGAGCGCTCGCTGGTGGAGTTCGACGAGGTCAACGAGCAGAACATGAGGGTCCAGATTAGAGCCGAGTCCGTCTCGGTCGCCTTTACAGGGGTGGTCACAGTCCTCAGCTCGATCATGACGGCCGCAGTCTGGTACCTGGGGGGACAACGGGTCATGATCGCGTCGCAGACCTTGGGCCAGCTCGTGGCCTTCTCCCAGTACGCTACCAACTTCTTCAATCCCATCCAGAACCTCGCGTTGTTCTACGGGGAGATCCAGAGCGCCATCGCTGGGGCGGAGCGGATATTCACCATCCTCGACCTTGAGCCAGAGGTCTCCGAGGCCCCGGACGCCGTCGACCTCCAAAAGGTCGAGGGCCGCGTCAGGTTCGAGAAGGTAGGATTCAGCTACGTCGAGGGGCAGCCGGTTCTCCAGGACATCTCCTTCGACGCTCAACCTGGGGAGCGCCTCGCCATATTCGGTCCCACTGGCGCGGGCAAGTCCTCCATCATCAACCTCTTGGGACGGATGTACGATCCCCAGGAGGGGTCCATCGAGATAGACGGCGTCGACCTCCGGAAAGTGAAGTTCGGCACCCTCAGGAGGACCCTGTCCATCGTTCTCCAGGAGCCCTATCTCTTCTCGGGCACCATAGCGTACAACCTCAAGTTCGGGCGTCCCCAAGCGACTGATGAGGAGATGATCCAGGCCGCCAAGATCGTGGGGGTCCACGAGTCCGTCATGAGGCTCAAGGACGGATACGACACGGCCATCCTTGAGAGGGGGACGAACCTCTCCTTCGGGCAGCGCCAGCTCGTCTGCCTCGGCAGGGCCATACTGGCCGACCCCAGGATACTCGTCTTCGACGAGGCCACGAGCAGCGTGGACCCCTACACCGAGGCCCTCATCCAGAACGCCCTGAAGGAGGAGATGGTGAACCGGACGGTGCTCCTGGTCACCCACAGGGTCTCCACGGTGAGGGATGCAGACAGGATCATCATACTCAACGAGGGGAGGATCGAGGACGTCGGCTCCCACGACGAGCTCATAGAGAGAAACGAGCTCTATAGGAGGCTCTGCGAGATGCAGCTGGTCGCCATTGGCTGATTAGTCTTCTGTAGAGATGCTAGTTATTCACGCGCGCGTGTCCTGATCTGGATGGCTGCAACAAACATGACGCAGATACTGCTTTTCGTCATCATCTACGGCGTGGGGTACGGTGGGACGATCCCAGTCTCATCCTCCCTCCGGGCGAGCTAATTTGGTAGGAAGGCCTATGCGACCATCACCGGTTACAACATCCTCTTCACGGCGATTACCAACATCGTATACCCCGTCTTCGCCGGATGGACGTACGATGAGACCGGGAGCTACACTTCGGCGTTCATAATTATTGCGGGGCTTCAGGTGCTATCCATAGTCTTCATGTTCTTCGCCAAGAAGCCTAAGCCACCTGAAAAGGCTGTTGCGATATGGGCCAAACGGGGACTATGGGTTAATTGATGTCTGTTCAGCCCTTGACATCTCAGAGGTCAGGTCATCGTGCTGCCCCTGGGTTATGGTGAGGGTGTAGCTGTTGAGCGCCGTGCCGAGGGCGCTGACTATAAGCAGCAGCATGAGACTGGCGACTATCTCGCTCACAACCCTCCTTCTTTTCGGCATTGCTACACACGAACATGTACCATTAACATTAAAAGTGGTTTATGAGGTAGCTTTCACGCTGAAGGCCAGCTGAGTGTTGTCCTCTGCGACGATCTTAATCTCGTATGTTTTCGGCGTCTCGAAGGCCCAGTACGTCACCGTGATCTCCGAGACGTCTCCCTCCGAGACTGGATCAGGATTCGCGGTGACGTTGCCATCCGGTACCAGGGTGCCGTTAACGTAGATGTTGTCGAAGTCGACGGACCCCCTTCCGACGTTCCTTATGTATGCCTTCATCACGTGGGTCGTCCCGTTAAGGGAGGCCGAGTCCAGCGAAATCGTGCCCGGCGTAGAGGTGCCTCCGAGGTTTCCGAAGTAACCCATGGTGTAGGCGTAGATTACCACGCCGGCCGCGACGGCCAGGAGGATCATCAGGAGGATGGCGACGAACGTTGAGATGCCTTTCCTGTTCTTGAAATTCATTGTGATTCTAGATCATTTTTGGTGGACTCGATGTAATAACTGTTAGGATAGACATTATTTGAGAGTAACACAATATTATTACTATAGGTCGCAAGACCATAACTACTTCTTCAACAATCTACGAGCACGACAGTTTATGACTACTATAATTTACTCCCTTCACTCTATGTACTCATATGTTAATATTGATTGAATGCCCATAACCATCATCATAAAAAAGGGTGAATGTGGCGAGTTCTCACTTCTTCTTGACCTTGAAGGCGACAAGATTGTAGCTGTCCGGGCACTTGTAGGCGAACTCATCCGAGTCCTGCCACGGGATCTTACCACCGAAGCAGATGCACATCAGCGTCGGGAAGAGGTCGTGGTAGCAGTAGCCACAGATGCCCCCCGTCTCGTGGGTGTTGATCTCGAAGACATCGCCGACCTTGTGACCCGCGCTGCAGCTCCTCTCGATGGACTCAACAGTCGCCTCGTAAACTGGCTCCTTCCAACCCATATTGTATCACAAAACCTATGATTACATTATATTAAATACAATGAATGAGCATTCGGCCTAATCCTCTTTTACATTGGAAGAGCTGAAATTTATTTTAGAGTTATCCAATCTAGTAGAATAAAACTAAAGGCTTAGGATTCAAATTTCCATTTTACTAGTAGCCTCTCACTCTCAACTAACTCCTTCATTGCGTCTTCTTTCTCTCCATTATAGTAATGCATGAGACTACGCCTCAGTCGAATATTGGACTCTATATTGTCCTGGGTAAAAGGCGCAAGGAAGGGTTGCCTCATGGTCGTACCCTTCTTGAACTCGAAGCGTCCGATTAAGATCGCCACCGGGAAGTAGATGAGTGAGAACAGAATGATGAAAGTGCTCATCCGGGGCATATACTGTTTCAGGAAGGGAATTCTCTCTACAAAGAGATTGTACTGGAGAACAACGAAGTTCAACATGCTCAGGATGAACGCGAAGTACCCACTGTGACCACTCTTAAAATAGATCCAGAGGTCCCGAGCCATACGGGCGGCTTGTCTCAACGGATCAGATTTCCTATTAGACGTCATAGAACACACTAGCTCAGATTTTACTGCTTGAGATAAAAGGTTAACTTTCTTAATGTGGAGAACCCGGGGAAGATTCGCATCTTTTGGAGAGTCATCATAGAAAATTGCAGGTCTTTCTACTGGTACAGCTGACACCGGTTCTTGACTTCCGAGTTCAATAGGTCCACATAGACCATGGTGTCGTCGACCCTGTAGTCGACCTCGCGCCAAGTGTATCTCGGCGGGACCTCATCGAAGGACTCGAAAGCCCCCTTGTAGTATCGGTATCCGAAGGGAGCGAGCTCGATGACGTGTATCCTAGGCCTGTTGTGGGTCAGGGTCGCCATTGCGTGCTTGGCTTCGTGGCTTCACTGATAAAGGGGACTCAGGTCCTTGGAGCAGGGAGAGATGGGTGAAAGTAATAAAAAAGGGGGTCTAGCCGTAGAGGCTGTTGAAGACGAGCTTGTACGTGCCGTGGGTCTGGGCCCTGTGCTGGGGTCGGAATCCTATGAGGACCACCTTGCCTTCCCCGTGCCTCGCCACCACCATCGCTGCCTTCCGCTTGAGCTGCCCCTCGCCGATGAGCCAGCCGCTCTCCAGCATCTCCCTCTCGGGGTAGGTGGCGACGACCTCGTACTTATCGTTCTCGCCTGAGGGTACAATGTTGAAGGCCTGGCTGTTCCAGAAGAAGAGTAGGCTGTCAGCGGTCATGCCGTATGCTGCGGGGTGGGTGGGGTCGACGCATGCATGGAGGGTCGAGCCGGGGCAGAAGAACTCCTTTGAGGACAGTCCGTCCAGGGCGTTGGTCAGCTTCAGCTTGAGCTTGCTGATTGCGAAGTCGCACGCCCCGTCGAAGCAGACGAGGGTCCCACCCTCCTCCACGAACTTCTTGAGAGCCTCGACCCCCTCGTCGCCAATGCCGCTCCGGTACTCCGGTGGGTAGTTGGGCGGTGACATCGCCCCGCCGAATCGCTTCTTGTAATACTCCTCGAGGTCTTTGCCCATTATCATGGCCTCGGCGTCGTTGGGGAGGATGATGGTGTCATACTTCTTCTTGAGGTCGCCCGTCTTGATCTCCTCGTCCATGAGGGTGGTGTAGGGGAACTCGAAGGACTCCAGGACGAACCGGGTCCATCCCTCGTCCATGTTGCCTCCCCAGTACCTCTGGTACATGCCGAGCCTGGGAGCCTTGACGGGAGTCGACTCTCCCATGTCCCCATCGACCGCGTGGAAGGCCAGTTTCAGGTCCTCCGCCACCTTGGCTAAGTCGGCCTTCTTCGCCTTCACGATGAAGGTTCCCGGTGGCAGGCAGACGTCTCCGCAGGTGACCTCGCAGCCCGTCCTCGAGACATCAGCCCCTCCTTGGAGAAGCCTGTTAACGGCTGTGTAGCTGTCGTTGATCCTGCAGTCTAGGGCGTAGCCCTTCCTGGAGGTCCCGACGATGCAGCCTTCAGGCCACGCTGCCTCCTCGATGGGATCCAGGACGTCGCCTGGGTAGACCCCCACAGGGTCAACCCTGACGCCCATGTACTCGAACATGGTGTCCGTGGCCGTGTCCTGAGGCCTCAGGGGAGAGCCGTCCCTCGCCCTCGTCCAGGGATGGTCGGGGTAGATCGTCTGTCCCAGGAGGGTCTTCACGAGGCCGCTCTTCGGCTGGGCGCAGTCCACGACGTAGGACCCCGCGGGGTAGATGATGTCGTCGATGATGAACTCCTCCCTGGCGACATGGATCTTGATGCCCTGCACCAGGAGTTTCTCCACCATCTTGGCGGTGGTCAGCGGATCATGCTGAGTGCATGGGATGATGTACGCTGCAGGGCTACCTTTGGCTCCCCTCTTGGTCTGCCTCTTCGCCTTCAGGTAGGCGTTCTTGAGGGCCGTGTCCTTGTTCCTCGCGGCCATGTCTAGGGCCGCCCACGCTGAGATCTTCTGTTGCTCGACGATGTCCCTCAGCCTCCACCAGCCTCCCGGCCAGGGATTTGGGAAGTTGGTCTGGGGATCGTATGTGGGTAGTGTTCCCCTTCTGTCTCCGGTGAGCTGGCTGGGGTGTATGTAGAGGGGGGAGGCAAGGCGGGCGCTCGCTGATTCGGTGAGGGTGCCTGCAATGTTGTGGTAGATGGTGATCCAGTGGAATCCTAGGTGGCCCCAGGCGAGGAACTGGGCGCCGTTGATGATGCCGGATTTCCCTTCCTCCTCGAGCCTGTACGCCATGTGGGAGCCGTACCAGCTGTGCTCCCTCCAGATGAGGGGGTCGGCGTGGGGGTGGATGGGCTCGGCGTAGGGTGGCACGTAGAGCCGGGGTCCGTAGCTCCCCATGTGGTGGTGGTCGACGTAGTGCTGGGGGGTCCAGTCCTGGAACATGATCTTAGCCATGTACTTGGACTCCATCATGTTGGTCTGGAAGGCGTCCCTGTTGTTGTCGTGGCCCACGTACTTGTGGTAGAGCCAGGGGAGGCCCGTGCCCTCGTACTCGGTGCCCACCCACTCGTTGTACCAGTCCGTGACCATGATCTGGCCGTCGGGGTTGAAGCAGGGCACCATGAGGAATACGACGTTGTCCAGTATGCGTTTCGTCTCGGCGTCGTCCCTTGAGAGAAGGTCATAGGTTAGCTCCGGGGCCATCTGGGTGCCACCTATCTCTGTGGCGTGGAGGCTCATTGACTGGCAGATGACGGCCTTGCCGTCCTTGATGAGCTTCTTCACCTCCTCCTTGGAGAGGCCCTCGGGGTCTGCGAGCCTGTTGTTGTTCTTCCGGATCTTCTCCAGGTTCTTCAGGTTCTTGGCTGAAGAGATGATGCACAGGAGGAACGGGTGGTCCTCGGTGGAGGGGCCCATGTCGATGACCTTTATCTTGTCACTCTGCTCCTGCAGCTTGTTGAAGTATTCCACGATCTTGTCCCATCGAGCGATCTTCCTGTCGCTCCCGAGCTGGAAGCCGAAGAACTCCTCGGGGGATGTAACGTTCGACATTAATTTTCACCAGTGAAAGGGTCCTAGAAGGTGTTAAAAACACTTGAGATTGCGAGTTTGGAATGTGGGAGGAAAGGGAGTTGTAAGGGATCCTATTCTCTGCGGAGAACCTTCCCAGGTCGGGCCCCCGTATGCTCGGAGTCCTTGACGACCTGCCCACCGTTCACGAAGACGTGCTCGATCCCCTCAGGATAGAGGCAGGGGTTCAGGGGTGTCGCCCTCGGTGCCACCGTCTCCAGGTCCATGACCACGATGTCCGCGTACGCTCCCGCCTTCAGGACTCCCCTGTCCTTGAGACCGAACTTCTCGGCCGACGTGGAGGTCACCTTCTTGACGGCCTCCTCGACGTTGAGGATCTTCCCCTCCCTCACCACGTCCCTGAAGTAGGCGGCGAAGCCCCCGAAGCTGTTCTCGCTGGGGCGGCTCCAAGCGGGGTTCTTGGTGACGTAGGAGGTGTCTATGGCGTAGGTGTCGACCCCGATCATGGAGGACGGGTGCTGGTAGAACAGGTACTTCGTGGGGGACTGGCGGCCCATGCTGCCTGTCTTGGCGTCGGGGTCTGTCATTATGACGTCCATGAGGGCGTCGAGGGGGTCGACCCCCGTCTCCTCGGCGACCTGGGCCACCGTCTTGTCCACGAAGCCCTCCTCCTTGGACTCCATGATGCGCTTCCCCTGGGCCCACGTGGGGCTTATGTTGGGGTTGAGGCCGTAGTACTTCCCCGACCAGATCGTCTTCTTGATCTCCTCCCTGAACTCCTTCATCCTGAGGGCCTTTGCCAGCTGTTCCCTGCTCCCCGTCAACTTGAGCCAGGGGAGGAGGCTGGAGACCAGCCAGTTGTTGGAGCTCGTGCCGAAGCCCCTCACGTTGGGGATGAGGTCGAAGCCCACCGATACCCCGTCGGCGATGGCGTCGTCCACGAGCTTCAGAGTCGCCTTTGCGGCGGATACGCTGAGGTCCTTATCCCCCATGGGGGAGACGTCGTGTAGTGTGCCCAGGTGTGAGATCTGGACTGATATCTTCGCCTCCCTGCCGACGTTCAGTGCCTCCTTGAGCCCCTCCACCTTGACAGGAGGGAACTCCCCGGGTCTGCGTGCCTTCCTGAGGCCCGTCCTGAGGCTGTGGCACGTGTAGACGCCTCCGTACTCGGAGACCACCGATGCGAGGGCGACTAACTCGTCGAAGCCCGCCCAGTAGCTGGGCTCATAGTCCCTCCCGACGCTGATGCCCTTGCAGCCGTCCTCCATGGCCTGCCTGACGTGGACCTTCATCTCCTCGACCTCCTCGGGGGTCGCGTGGCGCTTGGAGTCGTGGCTCATCACCACGTGCCTGATGGGGTGGTGACCTAGGATGGGTACGTAGTTGGGGCTGAGGCCCTTGCCCTCGACCTCCTTCATGAAGTCGCCCATGGTGCGCCAGCTGACCTCCCAGCCGAACATCTCCTTGTGCTTCTCGTTGAACGCGTCCCTGTCAACGAGGCTGGTCGGGTAGTACATGTCCGGGCTGAGGTCGTAGTAGAGGTCGTAGAGCCCCATCCCGAGGCTGACCTCGTCCTCGAAGGGCGCCGGGCTGGAGCCGCAGTTACCGCCCACGAAGGTGGTTATCCCCTGGCGTAGGTAGCCGTCTGCCTGGGGGTAGTAGAGGATCGTCATGTCCCCGTGGTTGTGGACGTCGATGAACCCGGGGGTGACCACCTTTCCCTCAGCATCGATGACCGTCTCGGCGCCCTTGGTGAGGCCCCCCTCCACCTTCCCCATGGCCACGATGCGCTCGTCCTTGATCGCCACGGCGCCCTTGTAGGCTGGTGAGCCGGTCCCATCCACGATGGTTCCGTTCTTTATCAGGATGTCATAATCATCCGACATTGAAATCGTAGGTAATAATCATTAGAGAGCTTAACATTTTGGGAAAAAGGGAGGGTTATTCCCTGTACAATACCTTCCCCGGTAACTCGCCGGTGTGCTTCGATTTGTCAACGACCATGGTTCCGTTTATGATGACGTACTCTATGCCATCGGGGTATTGACGTGGCTCGATCTGGTCGCCTTTGTCTGTGACCCTCTGGAGGTCGAAGAGTACGATGTCGGCGTATGCTCCCGCTTTCAGGACGCCCCGGTCTCTCAGCTTGAACATCCTCGCCGGAGAGCTGGTGACCTTCCGCACTGCCTCCTCGATGGTCAGAGTAGCGGTCTCCCGCACAGCCCTCCTCAGGTACCTGGGGAACCCGCCGAAGCTGTTCTCGTTGGGGTAGCTCGGAGGCACATGCCTTCCCTCCCGCGTCTCGTCCACTGCGAAGGTGTCGATGCCCACCATCATGTGGGGGTGCTTGTAGTACTCAAGCTTGGCCCAGTCGTCGTCGCTCCTCCTGGAGACCGCCTTTGTCTCAGGGTCCACCGAGATTATGTGCATCAGGGCGTCAAGCTCGTCCATATCCTGCTCTTCCGCTATCTGAGCCACGGTCTTGTCGACGAAGGTCTTCTCATTGCATACCTTGATGACTCTCCCGCCTGCCCAGGTGGGGCTGATGTTGGGGTTGAGGCCGTAGTGCTTTCCGGCCCAGATGGCGGCCTTGATCTCCTCCCTGAAGTCCTCCATTTGTAGGGCTCTCGCCAGCTGCTCGGGGCTGCCCGTGACGCTGAGCCAGGGCCTCAGAAGGCCCACGAGCCAGGGGGAGACCCCTATGCCCCCCGTCTGGTGGTGGGGGATGACGTCGAAGGAGACGTCCAGGCCCTCCTCCCTGGCGTCGTCGACGACCTTCAACGTGGCACTTATTACTGCCTCGGTCATCACCCTGCTGCTGCCGGGGTCGACGGTGTAGAGGTTCCCCAGGTGGGATATCTGGACAGGCATCTTTGCCTTCCTCCCTACGTCTATCGCCTCGAGGACGCCGTCCAGGGGGACCGGGGCGCGCACACCGGGCTTCCTCGCCTTCCTGTGGCCCGTCCTGAGGCTGTGGCTTGCGTACACCCCGCTGTGCTTCGCTGCGGCCTTGGCGCACCTCAGGACCTCGTCGAAGTCGGCCCAGATTCCTGGGTCGTAGTCCCTTCCCACGGAGATGCCGATGCAGCCATCCTCCATGGCCTGCTCAACGTGCTTCGCCATCTCCCTGACCTCCCTTTTACTGGCGTGGCGCTCGTAGTCTGGACCCAGGACGAGGCTCCGGATGTCCCCGTGACCAACCATGGGGGCCATGTTGGGGGCGAGACCGGTCTCCTCGACCCTCTTGAAGTACTCGCCCATTGTGCTCCAGTCTATCTCCCAGCCGTAGAGCTCCCTGTGCCTCTCGTTCACGAGGTCCCGGGGGAGTAGCCAGTTCCTGTCGTACATGACAGGCGCCACCTCCCTGTAGATGTCCCCGAGGACCCACGGAAGCCCTATCCAGTCACCGAAGGGGCCCGGGCTATCCCCGCAGTTCCCCCCTACGAAGGTCGTGATGCCCTGGCGGACGAAGCCGTCTGCCTTCGGGTAGTAGAGGATGCTGAGGTCCCCGTGGTTGTGGACGTCGATGAACCCGGGGGTGACGACCTTACCCTCTGCGTCTATGACCCCCTCCGCCCCTTTGGCGAGGTCTCCTTCAACCTTCCCCACCGCCTCGATGCGCTCGCCCTTCACGACGACTGCGCCCTTGTAGGCCGGTGAGCCGGTCCCATCCACGATGGTCCCGTTCTTGATCAGGATGTCGTAGTCATCCGACATTGGAATCGTAGATATGAGGGTTGGATGGAGGCTTAACGTTTTGGGAAAGGAATTCCATAAAAAAGTGAAGGAAAAATGGGATTATTCTCGGTAAAGGACCTTACCAGGTAGTGCGTCGTGGTGCTTTGATTTCTCGACGACCATCGAGCCGTTTATGATGACGTATTCGATGCCCTCGGGGTACTTCCTGGGCTCAATCGCGTCCCCCTTGTCTGTGATGGTCTCAGGGTTCCAGACGACTATGTCGGCGTACGCCCCCTCCCTGAGGACACCCCTGTCGGTCATCTTGAACTTCCTGGCTGAGGAGCTGGTTACCTTTCGGACCGCCTCCTCCAGCGTCAGCATCCCAGTCTCCCTCACGGTCCTGCGCAGGTAGCCGGGGAAGCCGCCGAAGGCGTTCTGGTTGGGCAGCATCCACGTGGGGTGCCTGCCCTTCGCCTTCTCGTCCACGGCGAACGTGTCGCAGCCCACCATCATCTTCGGGTGCTTGTAGTACTCCAGCTTGATCCAGTCGGTCTTGTTCCTGATGTTGTATGACATGGCCCAGGGATCCGCCTTTAGGATCTCGAAGAGGGCGTCGACGGGCTCCATCTCCAGCATCTTGGCGATCTCGGCCACGGTCTTGTCGACGAACCTCTCGTCCTTGTGTACCTTGATGAACCTCTTCTCGGCCCAGTCTGGGGTCAGCTTCGGGTTGATCATCATCACCTTCCCAGTGTTGATCTGCTCCTTGATCTCGTCCCTGAGGTCGTGCATCTCCAGGGCCTTGGCCAGCTGCTCTGGGCTCCCAGCGATCTTCAGCCATTTCCGGAAGAGGCCGACGAAGTGGGGTGACGTGAAGATGCCCCCCGTGTTGTGATGGGGGATGACGTCGAAGTTGACGTCGAGGCCCTCCTCGTTGGCCTCGTCGATGACCTGAAGTGTGGCCTTCACCGCCGCCTCGGTCATGATCTTGTTTTCGGGCGGGGTCACCACGAACTGGTTCCCCAGGTGGGAGATCTGGACGGACATCTTGGCCTTCCTGCCTACGTCGATGGCCTCAAGCACGCCGTAGACCGGGTTGACATTCGCCTCCTCCGGCTTCTTGTCTCCCCTCGGCTCGCTCCTGAGGCAGTGGCTGTTGTAGATGCCCCCATACCGTGCGGCGACCTTGGCACATGCGAGGATCTCTTCGAAGCTGGCCCACCGCCCCGGCTCGTATGTTCGGCCCACGCTGAGGCCCCTGCATCCGTCCTCCATCGCCTGCTCCACAAGCCTCCTCATCTCCGTGATCTCCCTCTTCTTGGCGTAGCGCTTGGAGTCGTTTCCCATCACGTAGCTGCGGATGTCGCCGTGGCCCACGAGTGGGACCATGTTGGGCGCGAGGCCGGTCTCCTCCACCTTCTTGAAGTAGCCTCCTATGGTGTCCCAGTCCACCTCCCAGCCGTAGAGCTCCTTGTGCACAACGTTGAAGTCGTCCTTGGGGATGAGCCACTCACCCCTCCCCATGGTGGGCCTCACGTCCTGATAGATGTCTACGTAGAACCATGGCTCCCCGATGTACTCATTGTAGGGGCCAGCGCTGTCGCCGCAGTGGCCACCCACGAAGCTGGTTATCCCCTGGCGGACGAAGCTGTCAGCCTTCGGATAGTAGAGGATGCTGAGGTCTACGTGGTTGTGGACGTCGATGAATCCGGGGGAGACGACCAGACCTTTGGCGTCGATGACCTGAGCGAAGTCTCCCTTCAGCCTCTCTTCCTTGCTGATGGCGGCTACCCGCTCCCCTTTCACTGCGAGGTCCCCCTCATAATGGGGAGCGCCGGTGCCGTCTACGATTGATCCGTTCTTGATGAGTAGATCATATTCTTCGGACATATTGTCGAGATATGGAGCAGAGGATCGCTTAACGTTTGGGAGGGGGTTCCGGGGATAAGGTATTTATTTCCTTGAAGTAGATGACTCTGGAATTTCAAAAAGTAACGGGTCGAGGGAAAACTGTTTAAGGCTGAACATAGGGGCGCGGAGGTCATCGCCGTCTGGTCGGAGGACTCCCACAGGCCGGCGGCTAGGATGTCGGGAACACCTTCGAGGGCACGCCGAAAATTAACATCAGCCTGACTGGTTGATCAGAGCCCTCTGCCTATCTCCCTGCCTCTTTCTAGGAGCTCTTCCCTTTTCTGAACAGGATTACTGCCCGTGGACTCTGCTTTCAGGCTGGCGACGACCTCCATGTTCCAGTAGTGCTCAAGCCTTCCCTTCATCCACTCCAAAACGTAGTCGTACCTGTCCGGGTTCCCCGCACCCTGGGTGATGACTGTGACCGCTTTGACCCCGTCGGGGAAACGTCTCCGGTACTCCTCGCCGTGAGTCCTGCTGTAGTAGTGGAGCCGGTCAATGAAGAGCTTCGTTCTGGAGCTGATGTGGTCGTAGTAGATGGGGGTCCCAAGGACCAATGCCTCCATGGTCTCCAGATGGGGGTAGAGCCTCGCCATGTCGTCCTTAGGATATTCAAGCACCCCGCCGCTGGCCTGGATGGGGCCTATCTCCATGTCGCTCAGGTAGAAGATATCGGCGACGTGACCCGCTGAGATCGCCCCAGCGAGGACCGATTCTACCAGCTTCGCCGTGTGCCCTTCGTGATGGGGGCTCCCTACTATGCCTAGAACCTTCATCGTGAATACCTACGTGAAGACGCGGTCGTCGGTTATCAGTTTTTCCAATGTGCATGCGTAACAGATTTCTACATAGTCAGACAACTCAACATGAAAAGGAGGATTGGGAGATGCGGATAGACGTCGTGATGCTCATCTCGGGGCTCGACCCCAAAGCCCTCAGGCGAAGGGAGGAAGGCCTCAAGTCCTGCGCCTCGGAGGGGACCGATGTACGCCTCGTCACCACTAGGAACGCGCCCCCGTCGGTGGAGTCCTTCGCCGAGATGGAGCTGGCCGCCCCAGGGATACTCGAGCGGGTTACGGAGAGCGAGAAGGAGGGAGCGGATGCGGTGGTGATCTGGGGGGGCCACGATCCCTCTTTGATAGCGGCGAGGGAGCTGGTGGACATACCCGTCCTTGGACCCGGCATGGCCTCGATGTACATCGCATCTGCCCTAGCTGAGAGGTTCGCCCTCCTCGTGCAGCTCCCCCAGGTCACGGAGATAGCCAGGCGCCAGATAAGGGACCTCAGGCTTGAAGCCCGCTGCACGGGCATCTACCCGGTCGGCCTCCCCGTTCTCCAGCTTGGGAGGCCAGAGAGCTTCGAACAAGTCTTGGAGACGGCGGTCACGGCGGTTGAGGACGGGGCTGACGCCCTCTGCTTCGGCTGTATGGCACTCAATGACCACGCCGACAGGCTGTCTGAAGCCCTTTCCAGTACCCATCCGGGGGCCCTCGTCATCCATCCTGGTAGGGCGGCGATACGCGTCGCAGAGCTGCTCGTGGAGATGGGGCTCTCACACAGTAAGAGGAGCTATCCGGCTCCCAGGAAGGAGGTCAGGTTCCCCTCCTAGATGGAGAAATCGGTTTCTACCTTATGCTCCGTCAGGAACCTGTCTATCTCGGCCTTCGTGGGGACGTTCACGCCCGCCCCCATTTTGGTGACCTTTACCGCTCCCACGATATTGGCGAATCTTGCCGCCTTCTCCACGGGCCAGCCGACGAGATGACCGTAGACCAGTGCTGCGTTGAATGCATCCCCTGCCCCAGTCGTATCGACGGCTCTGACATGGAAACCGGGGATATTCTCGAAGCCTGAAGCGCTGCTCACGGCGCATCCCTCTCCACCCAGTTTCAAGACGACGATCTCAACTCCATCATCGCGGAGGGCTCCAGATGCCTCCTCGACGTCGGAGATTGCCGTCAAGAGCTCCAGCTCTCGAACGTTCAGGGAGATAAGCTTGGAGGCCCCTATGACCTGTTCTCTTACCTTCTCGTCAACCCGGGTGATTACGGGGCTCGGGTCGAAGAAAATGGGTATACCGGCACCTGTGGCTATCTCAACTGATTTGAGGACGGCGTCCCTAAGAGGTGGAGTAGCCAGGGCGTATCCTGAGACGTAGAGCAGACGCGAGGCATGAATATGCTCTGGTTCGATTCGTTCAGGCGTCAGATGTTCGGTGGCGCCCGGGAAGCCGATGTAGGCGTGATCACCAGTTTCGTCCACCATGCAGATGCACGAGGCGGTCTTGACGCCCTCCTTGACGCATATTCTTGAGACGTCGACCCCCTCGGACCTCAGGCCCTCGACGAGGAAGACGCCGAGGTCGTCGTCTCCCACGCAGTCCACGATGCCGGCTGCGAGGGCCAGCCGACTCGCCTGTATCAGGAAGTTGGAGGCTCCCCCGAGCTGCCTGGTCATCCCCTCGCCCACCACGGAGTCCTCGTTTCCAGCTGGGAAGCGGGGGACTGGGATCACGATGTCGACGACGGAGTCTCCCACGGTGACGACGTCTAGGGGCATCTCGCTACCTCATCATGTGCTCTATGAGCTTCAGGGCCACATCCTTGAGGTCCAAGTCGCTCTCCTCTTCAACCTGCCTCACCATCTCCGGAGGGAAGGCGTCTATCCCCTTGAGGGCTCCGGCGATGCCGCCTACCATTGAGGCTATGGTGTCCGTGTCGCCTCCCAGGTTTGAGGCTGCGATTATCGCCTCCATGGGGTCGCCTCCTGCGGCGTGGAAGAGGCCGAAGACGGTGGGTATAGAGCTGACGCAGGCCACGTCGGCCCCGATGTAGTCGTAGAGTACAGCGGCAGCCGTGGACGGGTCCATGCCCTCTGTTAGGTCGATGGCGAGTTCGATGCGCTTCTCGATGGAGGGGAGGGTGACCTGTCGCCCCCGTTTGGTTCCCAATGCAGCGCACTCCAGAGCGGCCTTGACCACGGAGTCGACTGTGGAGGAGGGGGTCAGGGCTTCAGCTATCGCTCCGGCGACGGCTGAGGCCGCTGAGATTGCGACGCTGGTGCCGTGGCTTGGGAGGCATGTCTTCTCGACGTCGTCGATGAGCTTCTGCCGGTTGCCGACGTTGATGATGCCGATGGGGGAGATCTTCATGGCCGCCCCGTTGGTGACGCCCTGCCTGCCGGTCTCATGGGGGTTCTTCCCCTCCATGAGGGCCCTGATGGCCCGGGAGGTGCTGGGGCCGATGAGGCCGGATTCGAGGAGTTTCCTATCTGTGGCCCATTTCAGGATGCGCTTCGCCATGCCCTCGGGGGTCGCGCCACCATCTTCTAGGAGCATCTCGACGACGAGCATGGTGAGCTCGGTGTCGTCGGTGATGTGCCCGGCCTTCAGGCCGTCGTGGTAGGGGTGTCCTGGGGGCGCGTCCAGGAGCTTCTCGATGCGTCCGTACCTCTCCACGATTTCGTGGGGTAGGAAGGCGGACGCGGGCATCCCCATGGCGTCACCCACTGCGACTCCAGCCAGGCAACCGTGCACTCTGTCTAGGAGTTTATATTGAACAGGCATAAAGATCTCTCACTGCGAAAAAGACTTTCATTGTTTTTAGAGTTTTGCGAACGCTGAATTAAGCTGTCATCATTACTACGTAGATCACTGAGCTGGCTATCAAGTATGAAAAGGGATTCTACCAAGTGTGGAGCATACAGGCTTCTGACAAGTTCTTCGCCGAGATGGAGCTCGCTGCTCCGGGGATCCTTGAGAGGGTTGTGAGAAGTTTTTAGGATGGAGTCGAAGACTGATCATAGCCTACTCGGGGAAGGAATAAATAAAATTAGTAATACTCTCCCGATATGGCCACCCAAACGAGCCGTAAGTATCGACTTCGCGACGATTATCGGCGTTTCGACCAGAAGAATGAGATGTTCTGCAGGAGCATCTGGGACACGGAGTTCGCTGAGACCCTCTCGGTCCCGAACTACGCTAAGGCCATGATAAGCAGGGCCTTGGAGCAGGTGAAGGCGGGGCATGAGGGGTTCGCCCTCAGGGAGATGGCGCTCTGCTGGGCATCTTGGACCATCGCCTCCATGGAGAATGCTGGCTCAGGCTGGCGCGGTGGCAACAGAGGGCTTTTCTCCTGGGAGCCCCTTGGGGCCAGCACAGCCGCCCACTCGGGTGACCCGCTGTGGAGGGTTGCCGGTGTCGACGCCGAGGATGTCGATGATGTCGTGGCGGTCACGGGGAGCATCAAGAAAATAGGCCGCGCGTTCGGGGCGACCGAGGTGGGTGTAGCGGGTCTGGATCGGAGGTGGGTGTACTCTAACTGGTGGAGCAGGTACACCCAGGAGGGGGGAGAGATCAGGTTCTCCGACGAGATGGAGGACCCCGAGGCGTATATGGAGCCGACTGAGCTGGCCGATGGCACCCGTGTGATACCAGCGGACATGAAGAATGTCATCGTCCTCGGGTTCGAGAGGGGCTACGAGGCCATCGACACCTCCCCCGACAGCGTCGCAGGCTGCGAGACGGGTATGGGCTACTCGAAGATGGCGTTCACGACCCCCACCCTCGCCGAGTACATCAGGAACCTAGGCTACAACGCCATACCCATGGGGAACGACACGGCCCTCAGTGTACCGATGGCTATAGAAGCAGGGCTGGGGCAGCTTGGGCGGAATGGCCTCCTCGTGAACCCGAAGCACGGCTCTAGGCTTGCCCTGTCAAAGATCCTCACGGACATGCCCCTTGTCCACGACTCGCCTGTCGAGGTCGGGCTGACGGAGTTCTGTGACGTCTGCAAGAAATGCGCCAAGCATTGTCCTTCTCAGGCCATCTCCTACGAGGAGAGGAGCCATGAGGGGCAGACGTTCTCGAACAACCCCGGCTCGCTGAAGTGGTATCTCCACCCGGAGAAGTGTATGAGGTTCTGGACCGACCTAGGCGAGGATTGCTCCAACTGCCTGCGGAGCTGCGCATTCAACAAGCCGCCGGGGATCCTCCACGACGTGGTCAGGGGGATCATCGCCAACACGTCGGCCTTCAACAGGCTCTTCGTGTGGCTGGATGACGCCATGGGATATGGTAAGAAGAAGAGCTCCAGTTCCTTCTTTGGATACTAGGATATATGGTTTCAAGAACAAGGAAAGAAGGGGTTAGTCTCCTGGCCTGATCTCGGAGCGCAGGAAGATCATGTAGGAGGCCGCGAAGCAGATCACAAGCCCCACGACGATGGTGGCGATGTTAGCCCAGTTCGCTGCCAGCGCCTCCCCCAGAGTAAGGGTTCTCTGAAACTCCTGGCGGCCCATGCCCATCATGAATCCCCCGGCCACGCCGAGGATGTCCGACGCCGCCTCGCTGTAGAGGTTCGTCGGGGATATCTTGTTGATGGTGGACATCACGGCATTCCTCTCCTGCATTGCCTCTATGAACTCCTCGGACATCCGGATACCCCCGCTCCCCACCTGCGGGCGGAATCCTCCTCCAGGGAGGGGCACCAGGAAGCTGGCGACGACGGATGCGAGGATGGTTATGATTATCGAGAACGTTAGCCACGTTGCGATGGAGGCCATTATCGATGTCGCTGTCCTCTTCATCAGCACCGAGTAAAGTATTCCTAGGCTTAACCAGAAGACCAGGTAGACGATGGTCAGCAGCGTGAGGGCGAGTATCTTCGTCATCTCAGTGAGGGTGGGCCCGAAGCCGAGCATCGGTATCGACACGCCGCTCATGATCCCTATTGTCCCGAGGACCAGCGTTGTGAGGGCCGTGGCCCCGGCTATGAGCTTCCCGTTGATCACCGAGTCCCTGAATATGGGCTGCCCCAGCAGTATCGAGAGGGTGCCCGTGGCGCGTTCCTTGTTGATGGCGTCGAAGCCCAACGCCAGCCCTAGCAGGGGGCCGAAGTAGACCATGGTCTGGATGAACGAGAAGCTCATCTGGGTCCCGGAGAAGATATTGACGAATCCCGCATTCTCGTTGTTCCGGATGTAGTCCACTCCCTGGTAGGCTGAAAGGGTCGATAGCAGGAGCACCAGGCCGAACAGGATCATGAATCGCTTGCTCCCGAACTGGTCCCTGAGCTCCTTGGTCGCTACGGTTAAAGTTCCAGCCATCTTTAGACCTCCTCGTAGTATTTCATGAATATCTCCTCCATGCTGTACTCCTTGGGTCTCATCAGCAGGATCACGGCGCCGTGGTCAACGATGGTCTTGGAGACATTGTAGTCGCTCTCAATGCCCGCGTAGACGTAGAGCCGGTCGTCCTCCTGGGCCACCTGTTTGACGCCCTCCAGGGCTTCCAGGTTCCCTATGAGGCCCTCCGGCACATCTGAGAGCTTGAACTCGACGTTCCTCTCCTCGACGCCGGTCATCTGCTTGTGAAGGTTCTCCAGGGTCTCGGTCACCACCAGGCTGCCCTTGTTGATTATGCTGACGCGATCACAGGTCAGCTGCACCTCGTTGAGCAGGTGGGAGGTGAGCACGACGGTCATTCCCTTCTCCCTATTGAGCCTGAGTATCAGCTCCCTCACCTCCTTGGTCCCCATAGGGTCCAAGCCAAGGGTGGGCTCGTCGAGGAACACCAACTTTGGGTCCTTGATTAGGGCTGATGCGATGCAGACGCGCTGCTTCATGCCTCTGGAGAAGGCCTCGAACTTCTCGTCCCTCCAGTCGGACATGCCGACGATCTCCAGCATCTCGCCTATCTTGTCCTCCCGTGCCTCCTTGGGGATGTCGTTCAGCCGCCCTATGTAGTCCAGGTTTTGGAAGGCGGTGAGCTCCCCATAGAGGCTGCTGTACTCGGGGAGGATGCTTGCGACGGTTCTGATCTCCCTGGAGCTCTCGATGATGTCATAGCCCGCGACCATGGCGGTGCCCGTGGTGGGCACCGAGAGGCCCATGAGCATTAGGATTGTGGTGGTCTTCCCGGCTCCATTGGGGCCAAGGAAGCCGTAGATCTCTCCCTCTTGCACAGACATGTCCAGCTCGTCGACGGCTGTGAAGTCCCCGTATTTCTTCGTCAGGGAGTATGTCTCTATCACGTTTTCAGTCATTTATTCTATCTCCTCTTGAATCTGGTAAACGCAACCACTAGGCCGATGAGGATGACCAGCGCCAGCCCTATCCCGATGAAGCCCCAGGAGGTGGACGCCTTCGCCGTCACCCTGAGATCAGCCTCGGCGGATTCTGCCTGGTCGCTCAAGGCCTGCACCGTGATCAGATAGTCCCCCGCCACGGTGTCCGTCGGGGTCTCCGTCACGATGGTGAAGCGAGCGGACTCCCTTGGGTCCAGTGAAGCGACCTGTGAGGGCGTCGACGTGACGTCCCAGTCGTCGGGGACAGCGGCATCGAGGTAGAGAGAGGTGAGGGGTGAGTGCCCCATATTGGTGACCTCGACCGTGAACTCGACGGAGTCCCCGATGGTGATCGTGGTGTAGAGAGTTGACAGCGTAAGCTCCACCTCGTAAGCGCCGGTTACCGTGGCCGATAGTTCTATCTCATCGGACAAAGTCCCATCCTTCGACTCGGCCTGGATTACGATCGAGTACTCACCTGTCTCGACGTTGCTCGGGGGGTCGACCTCAAGGTTCAGGCTCAGGTAGTCACCCGCCGCGATGTAGAAGCTTGAGACGGTATTGCCATCCGAGGTGAACACGGCGTCCCAGTTTAGCGGGGCTGAAACGACCTTCATCCTCAGCTGGTCGTCTTTCTTTCCTTTGTTTGATATCCTCAGGGGGTATTTGATGACGCTCCCGGCCTTAACGGTCAGGTCCGTGAATGTGCTCACGATCTCTACGTCGCTTGTCGCCTCCCTGATGTCGACGCCCAGAATCAGGGTGTCCGTGACTCTCCCACTCTCGGACTCCAAGAAGACTATCAGGTTATAGCTGCCCTCCTCGCTGTCTTCCGGTGGGGTGACCTCGAAGGTCAGGCCTGCCGATGAACCAGCCGGGACCAGGAGGCTGGAGATCTCGATGTCGCCTGACTTGAAGGCGGTCTCCCACCCTGCGGGGACCGACATCACCGTTATCAAGAATAGCTCGTCTTCGTCGCCTTTGTTCCAGATCGTCAGGGGGTTCTCGAAGAGGTTCCCGGCCTCCACCGTCACGTCCGTGTACGAGCTCAGGACCTTCACCTCACCCTCGGCCTCGCTCAGGCGCAACCTCAGATCGATGTAGTCCCTGAGGATACCTTCGTCAGAGACCGCCTGGGCCTTCACCAGGTACTCCCCAACCGAGGCGTCCTCAGGGGGCACGACTTCGAGGGTGAGGGTCTCGGAGTCCCCGGACTCGAGGAAGAGGCTGAGGACCTCCGTGCCTCCGCTCGTGATGAACCGGGTCGTCCATCCTTCGGGTACTGCCCCGAGGAGGTCGACAGTCTCGTCAGCCTCACCCTCGTTGGAGATGGTCAACGGGAAGCTTATGGTCCTCCCGAGCTCCTCGGAGACGTAGGGGTAAGTTGAGGCCATCTGGATGTCGCGATCCAGTATCTGGTAGGGGAGTATCGTGAACCTTAACGTGGAGTTCAGCGTCCCTACGACGGTCAGGGAGACCGTCTCGGTCTCAACTGCGGTCTCCGGGACGTAGACCTCTAATGTCAGGCTCACGCTCCCTGAGTTCAGCATTATCGTTCTGATTTCGCTTGAGGAATCGAGGACCCTAGTGTCCCAGCCTTCAGGGCTGTTCACGTGGAACTCGATCTCCTCGGGCTCATCGTCGACGCTTACAGTGAAGGAGAAGCTCGCGGTCTCCCCCGGGGTCACGACCCTGCTCAGGACCGAAGTGGTTAGCCCCAAGTTCTGCTCAAGGATGATCTCTCCCATCTTCACTGGGTCTTGGTAGTCATCCGTGTAAAGGACTGAGTGAGGGAGGGTGATGCTGTAATGTCCCGTCACGTAGCCCTCTTTCTCGAGGTAGATCTCGTTGCGACCCTTGTAGAGGGCCAGCCTGAAGTACCCGTCGCCATCCGTGTAATCGGTTGAGTCGAAGCTCCCTGTGCTCGAGTAACCCGTCACCTTGACGTCGGAGAGGGGGGAACCGTTCTCATCCACGACTGTCCCGTGGACGTTCCCCAGGTCAGAGGCCTGTGCCCCGACGATAATCAACATTGATGACAGTAAGATTATTGACAATAGAATGATCGATCTGATCTTCACTGATTCTCTCATCTCGCATTCACCTACGATTTCCTGTGTCACCAAGGGCCGGAGTTATTAAATCGTTTTTCAGAATCTCACCATAAACTTGCCAAGATCTGATGAGTTTCGTTTCGTTCATCGTGTCCTCTTACTCCTATTCGGTCGGGGGTTGTTGAGGGCGTTCTCCGAAGAGCTCCTCAAGTTTACTGGAGACCAGGCTACGGACGTCCTCATCCGATGCCCCCTCGGCTATCATGTCGCCGACCTCGGTCCTCAGCTCCTTGAGTGTTACGACCATGGGGGCGAGGCGATCTTTCAGCATGTCCATCGTGGTCTGGGTTGAGCATCAACTCCATGTTGTCCGTTGCGTTGACGATGAGGTCATAGATCTCCTCTGCGGAGCCGCTGCCATTCACGAGCTCCATTATGGACCCTGACCCCCCCCATGAAACCACCCGTCATGTTAGCAGGTCTCTCCGGTGGGTTGTCTGGGTCGAAGTTTGGGAAGTTTGGTGGCGAGTCCTCCTCACCGTTTTCATCCGACGGTGACGCGCCATCCTTCGGCCTAAATAGCATCCAGCCGACTACAATCAGCGAGAGAGCTATCGCTACTGCCGCTATTACCTTGCTGTTCATCGGGCAAAGCCCTCGCCATAATTATACTCGGATATGTCGAGACATTTTATCGTCAACGGGTTACACATTATGTTCACTACTCTGTCTACCTCGTTTCACCCCCAGAAACAGCCCCAGATAATTAAACGATTTTTCAAGATTATACCAGAATTACTTCATAATCGGTTTTAGGGCAAGGTACACATTTTTTATCGTGCAAGGCTCCTGTGTAACTAATTCAACGCAGAGTGAACCCATGTCCTCCCGAAAGCGTAACTTCAGACACCTCCTCCAGTGGCTCATCGCGGGCTCTCGAGGCGGGGTCAACCGGGGGAGGATCATCCAGGCGCTCAGGAAGGAGCCCCTCAACGCGAACCAGCTGGGGAACCTCCTCGAGGTGGACTACAGGACGGTGCGCCACCACCTGGATGTCCTGGTGAAGAATGGGGTGATCACGTCCATGGGGGAGCGCTACGGCAAGATGTACTTCCTCTCCCAGGAGCTCGATGAGGGCTGGGGCGATTTTGAGGAGATTTGGGTGAGAATTGGAAATAAGTTGAAAAGGGAGGATCTGGAGTGAGAAACGGATGAGGAGTAGAGACTGGATTAGGACCGCTTTCCTGGCCATCATGGTGATAGGGTTGACCCTGTCTTTCTCGGTGCACGCACAGCTGTTCGATGACCGCTTCCCTGGCCCCCGACCCGATATTAAGCCCGAGGACCTCCCCATGATCAAGAGACTGATGAGCAATTACTTCACGGGGAAGACGGTTATATCGAGTATAAACGCCATCCTCCTGCTCTACCTGTCCCTGGTCTACTACAGGATCTACAGGGCCACGAAGTCCCAATTCAGCCTTGGATTAATGATAATGTCCGTTGCGTTCTTCCTGTTTGTTGTGTCCTCGAACCCAATGATGAACTGGCTGATCGGAGGAAGGCAGCTCCTGGGAGTCTTCAACTTCGTCGGGGATCTCTTCACGACGATAGCGGCAGTAGTACTCATCTACCTGAGCAGGCAGTGAGAGCCGCCCCAGGTTTCCTAAAACGAGGAACTCTCGGCCTTACTTCTCGCCAGGACATCTAAGGCACGCTCGGCAGCGTATCGGACCTCGTCGTCCCCATCGTTAGCTGCCTTTCTCAGGGCCCCATCTGCACGAGGATCCCCAATGCTCCCCAGACCTGTGGCTGCGGCCTTCCTCACCCCAGAATCCCTGTCGTCCAGCAGCTGGATCAATGGTTCCAGAGCCCTGAGGTCACCTATCATGCCCAGAGCCTCGGCGATGAAACCCCTCACAGAAGGCTCTCGATCGTTCAGCGCGTCCAGAAGGGCAGGGACGGCTGACGAGTCACGTATCTCTCCCAGGGCCTTCGCAGCGTTCCCCCTGAAGCTCTCGTCCCTGTCCGTGAGGAACCCCGCCAGGGGTCCGACGGTGGAGGAGTCACCGAGCTTCCCCAGTGCGATGACGGCGTTCCAGCGTACCTCCTTGGTCGCGCTCCCCAGAGCCCTCACTATAGACTCCAGAGCCCTCATCTCCCCGAGGTCGGCCAAGGCAGCGATAAGGTCCTGCTTAGTATACGCCCCGTCATACTCCAGGGCCTGCAGGAGGATCTGGACCCCCGGCTCCCCCATCTTGCCTAGGGCGAGGGCCGCATGCCACCGGATGCCCCGATCCTTATCCAACAGGGTCTGGCCGAGGGATTCCGCAGCAGCTGGGTCTCCAAGCTCCCCCAGGGCCTCCGCAGCGTTCCAGCGGACGAAGTCGGTCTCGTCGCTCAGAAGGCGGACAAGAGGTTCAACGGCCCTTACGTCGCCCATGCTCCCAAGGGCGCTGGCCGCGCGGCTCCGAGTGTATCCGTGGGGGGAGTCTACTGCCTGTAGGAGGGGACGGAACGCCGCCTCGCCCATGTTCGCCAGGGTGGTCGCGGCGCTGTCCCTCACCTCCCAGACAGGGTCCTTCAGGGCTAGTAAGAGCGGCTCTATGGCCTCCTCCCCCATCCCGCTGAAGATGAGCACGGCGTTCCAGCGGATGCTCTCATCCTTCTCCGCCTCCAGGACCCGGGTGAGGGCCTCGAGGGCGCGTCTCCCCCCTATCCTTCCCAGGACCCGCACGGCGGTGCTTCTCACCTCCTTGTCCGGGTCATTGAGCGACTCGATCATGAGGTCGATGGCGGTCTCTCCCATGTCGGCCAGCTCCACCCAGGAGCCCTTCAGGAGGAGGAATCGTACTCTATCGGAGTCGTCCCTGGGGGCCCATTCGATCTTTCCCAGGGCGTCCGCGACCTTCACACAGACCTCCGGGCGTTCGTCATTCAGCTGGTTGAGCAGGGGCTCAGCGGCGTCGTCGCAGCCAACGCACCCCATGACCTCCGCGGCACCCGCTCTGACGCGCCAGTAGCTGTCCGACAGGGCGGATGTGAGGGGTTCCAGGTGCTCCTCCTCGCATATCCGGGAGAGGATCTGGAGGGCTCCCTCCCTGAGCTCCTCGTCAGGGCTCCCCAGGACCTTTATCAGCCCCGGGACGTCCCTCTTCCGCTCCATCTTCTCCAGGTTCGGCTTGAATAGTCCGAAGAAACCCATCCAGATCACCTCTCCATTGATCGGGGGAAGATAAGTCTTCAGTGTAATAAGGATAATCTCTAAAAATGGGAAGAACGCACGTGGATGTTAAGTAAAAAGGGGAAGGGGACTACTCCACTTCCTTGTACCAGCTCTCAGGCGCCGAGTCGGCCTCCGGGTCGTAGCCCGACGGCAGCAGGACGTCGATGCCCAGTATCTCGGTTATGAAGACCTCGCAGACCCCCTTCACGATGGTGCCCTCGGCGAGGTGGCCACCAACAGTGGGGACGTCCCAGGCTCCGCCGATTGCGTAGTGGATGGCTGGGAAGGGCTCCTCCTCGCCCTTCTCGATCCTGGGGTGGATTACCCCATTCATGGAGACCACCATGCTAAGGTTGTCGAACACCGCGGTGGTCTCGGTGTGCCAGTTGCCGGGGTCGTGGGGGTCGGGGGTCCAGAACAGCATCTTCGCGGGCTTGAAGCCCCCCATGAAGCTGCAGTGGACCTTTGCGAACCTGATGCCCTTGTCCTTGGCGAACTGCTGGATGGCCAGGTAGACGTCGGCTCCCGTGGTGAGGCGGAGTATGAACTCCCTCCCCCGCTTCGCCTCGACTACGTGGTACTGGCTGGGGTCGCTTGCGTCTTTCTCCCAAACGTCTTTCATGTCGAATCGGGTTCAATTGGGCCGATCAATGAATAAGACTTGTGAAGAAAATTCATCGAAACATGATGTCTTGAAAAAGGGAATTTTGTTAGGGTTTCGGCTGGGTTACCACGAAGAGGCAGTGGGGGTCGTCCTTGGTGAGTATCTCGGGTATCTGGACGTCCAGGTCGGGCCGGTAGGCCTGCCACATTGCGTGGTGGAAGTTCTCGCAGTAGAGGAGGCCGATGTCGTTCCCGTCGTGGGACCTCCAGATCCTCTCGTAGGGGCAGACGTAGGTGTAGCTGATGAGCTTGTCGTCCTCGAATGTGGTGCGCTCCTTCTCGGTGTCCGGGTGACCCGGCAGGTCGTAGACCTCGAAGAGGGACCTAAGGTTGATGGGGAGCCCCATCTCCTCGTGGCGCTTCCTGAGGCGGAGCCCCCTGGCCCGGCCGTAGGCCCTGATGGCCCTGATTAAGGCCTCCTTTCCCTCCTCACCGAAGCTGTCCACCATCTCCTTAGCGAAGGTGTAGTACATGAGCGACCAGAGGTCGCCGAACTCGGCGATGTCCTTCTCTGAGACCATATGGATCTACATCACTCAAGCGCACTGATATAACTATACTTGGATTCCCCTCTGGGGAAGTGCATCCCGTTCGAGGGCTAATTTTAACAGGGATTAGTCCCATTGTTTCTTTTACACGTATTACTCATGAATTCGGTGTGGATGTCAAGATGAGCGTTGAACTTCCTGAGGCATCAATCCTCGCTGGACAGCTGAACGAGGAGCTGCCAGGGAAGAGGATAGCAGCCTGCGACCTGCGGGACTATGAGAGGATGCAGAAGATCGGGTTCATCAACAAGGACCTGAAGGACTACGATCGCCTTGTCGACGGCGTCATCGAGTCCGCTGTCTCTAGGGGCAACACGATCCTTGTGAAGCTGGATAACGGGATGAACATGGTCATCACGCCGGAGTATGGAGGGGCGGTCCTCTACCACGCGAGCTCCGAGTCCCTGCCCAATAAGTATCACCTCAAGGTAGACTTCGACGATGAGACTGCGCTGACAGTGAGGCTCACCAGCATGGGAGTGATAAGCGCGGTAGAAGACTCAGGGCTCCTGGATTCCTACGTCTACAGGAGAGATTTCTCCGAGAAGGCCTCTCCGATGGAGGAGAAGTTCACCTTCGAGAGGTTCACAGAGCTGGTCTCCGACAGGCGCAGGCAGCTGAAGCAGGTCCTCGTGGGGAAGGACGCTGTCCTAGTCGGGCTGAGCAACAGCGCCTTCCAGGACGTCATCTACAGGGCGGGGCTCCACCCCAAGAGGAGGGCCTCCGAGCTGAGCGACGTCGAGAGGCGCGCCCTCTTCGACGCGATAAACCAGTTGATTGGCGAGAGGCTACGCCTAGGAGGCAAGGACAAGTTCCAGGACATCTACGGCAGGCAGGGACGCTATGCCCCAGTCATGGGCCCGAACATGAAGGAGCGAGACTGCCCAGCCTGCGGCACCCCCATAGAGAAGATAAACCACGGTGGCGGACAGGTCTACCTCTGTCCAAAATGCCAGAAGTAAGGTGTGGATCTGGCCTCACCTGAGGAGGACGTTCCGGATCGTGAGACCGAGCATGACGACGCCGAACGCTATTGCAGCCAGCCAGGAGGCCAGGGCGACGATGAATCCCAGTCCCGTCAGTCTCCCGAAGACGGACCCAGCTGTGAAGAGGACGGTCAAGATCAACCATCTACGGGTCGAGAGCTCCATATCGTAGGGCTCCTTGGATATATCCACATCCCTGGATCTCTTGACAGCCAGGAAGAGAAGGAGCCCGAAGAACGCGTACAAGACCCAGACCGTGGCCTGGGCACCGAACCCCGGTAGCGCCTCAGGTCTGAGTATAGCCCCGAGGGCTATGTAATCCAGTAGCAGGAGAGCCATGAGGACCCTGAACTCCCTGGGCCCCGGGAGGAGATCCCTGAAGGAGTACCTCGTCCCTCCTCTACGCATCCAGAGGCGCACCAGCGCCATCAGGAAGACGGAGCTGATGACTCCCGAGGCGAGGGCGTGGAATATTGTGGGAGCTCCCTGGCTCGAGAAAAGTCCGCTGCACAGAGCAAGGGCGTAGCCCAGCATCTGGGCCCTGGATGAGGTGAGGAGCCTCTTGGCCCAGCCGGGGGCTAAACTGAACATCTCCCTCGACGACGTCAGGACCGTCTCGGCCAGGAACAGGGGTACTATGAAGGCCAGGAACGAGTGCCAGAAGAGCATCAGCAGCGCCGTCTCCACAACGGCGACGCCCCCCACGTAGAAGGGCAGCCCGCCCCAGGTGGGGGACCATAGAACCTTGGTGATGTAAGCCTCGTAGAGTCCGAAGAGGACTCCGGCCGGGAACAGGGCGTAGAGCCAGCCTCTGCCATATCGGAAGACGACGGTCCAGAGGACGATGGTGTGGAGGGTGTATAGGGGGAAGATGAGGATCCAGCCCGTGAGCTTGGTGAACGGGAATATCTCGGAGCCCGATATGACCTCCGCGAAGAAGACTGAGAATGAGCCGAGGATCAGCCAGAAGAAGGCCTTCACCCTCGCAGTGGGTTCGCCTTGACCCTGCGCCATCGGACAGTCCCTCACGGGCTCTGAAAGTTATCTCCGACCCGTGTAAAGGAATTATGGATCTTCGACCCTAGTCCCTGAACTCCCCTATCACTGTTGAGAACTAGCTCCGAATAGACTAGTGGATAGGGTGAAGCTACACGCTGACTCTTTGCACGTGCGATGGATGGAGGCTTCCTGTCGGCGTAGACCCCCCTTCCCAGGAAGTCTACGGTTCAGTCTAGATACCCGAGGAATAACTAATATTTGAAAAAAGATGTCAGTGAATGAGGACTGTCGGAGGGTATCCTAATTTGAAGCATGGAGAGTTGGGCAAGGTTGTCGATGGGTTCCCTGAGATCCTTCCAGTGCGTGAGCGCGCTGAGATATTGGACCGGGTCCTGGCTGACAGGCTTGAGAACGTGCTCCCCACTGCGATGCGGGAGTCCGGCCTGGACATGTGGCTGATAATCTGCCAGGAGGACGATCTGGACCCGGTGTACGAGACAATGATCCCCATGGACACCTGGTGCCCCATACTCCAGATCCTGATATTCTACGACAGTGGACCCGAGGAGGGCATTGAGAGGATCAACCTGTCATTCACCGACACCAAGGAGCTGTACGACAGGCCTTGGCCGGGGCGAAGCCACCACAGCGCGCAGTGGGAGATGCTCAGGGCCCTCGTGGAGGAGAGGGACCCCCAGCGGATAGGGATCAACACGGGCTCCATCCAGTGGGCCGCGGGCGGCCTGACGCACAACCTGTACATGCAGCTCGTGGACGCTCTCCCCCAGAGGTACGTCGACCGGCTGGAGTCCGCTGAGCCGTGCGCCACCAGATGGCTGGCGACTCTCACCGACGTGGAGATCTCACAGTACGATGACATCGTGAAGGTGGCCCACGCCCTCATCGCCGAGTGCTACAGCCGTACGGCGATCACCCCAGGCGTCACGACCATCGAGGACCTCAGGTGGCATTACTGGCAGCGATGTGCTGATCTGGGGCTGTCAGTCGCGTTCAACCCTGTTTTCTTGTTAGTGCGCAGCGAGGAGGCTGTGAGGATGTATGGGGAGGACGACGACGTGATCCGGCCTGGGGACTTAATCCGCTGCGACGTGGGGATAAGGTACCTGAGGCTCATCACGGATCACCAGGAATGGGGGTACGTCCTGAGGACGGGGGAGACCGACGCCCCGGAGGGGGTGAGGGGACTGATGGCGGAGGCTAACAGGCTCCAGGACGTCTACATGGCGGAGTTCAATAGGGGGCTGACGGGGGATCAGCTCCTCAGCAACATGCTTACCCGCGCCAGAAAGGATGGGATCCCCACGCCCAGGGTCTACTCCCACAGCCTGGGCCACCTGCTCCACGAGCCGGGGCCCCTCATCGGGCTACCATGGGAGCAGGAGCGCAACGAGGGGCGGGGGGACGTGGTTCTGGAGTACAACTACGCGTTCACGGCGGAGCTTTCGGTGGAGGGGCCGGTGCCGGAGTGGGGCGGCCAGAGGCTCAGGTTCGCCCTTGAGGAGGACGTCGTCTTCACGGAGGAGGGCTGCAGGCTCATCGACGGTAGACAGACGAGTTTCTATCTCATCTAACCAACGAATAGCGCAGTAGAGGAGGCTCTTCCCCCTAGGTTATAAGGGACGGACCCCCATATAGTATGGGGAGCACTTTAATCGACCGTAAGGCAGTTCTAGAAGAGATTCTCAGCATCGAGGACCAGATCAGGACGGAGAGGACGAACCCGACGTACCTGAACGTGAAGCGGAACCTCAGCAGGCTCGAGGACAGGGTGTTCGGGTCCACGACGGTGTCGGTGCAGTCACTTGACGACCCGTCGAAGATGGTGAATATAAAGTACAGGTCGCCGAAGATGAAGGAGACCGTCACGCTGTACAGGGAGAGGCAGACCGAGTTCGACGCGAAGATAGACAAGCTGCAGGTCAGGAATGCCAGCCTGAGGAGAGAGCTCTTCGAGTAGAAGACGAGCTGGTTTTAAGAGATTCTTTTCTCCGCGTCGCCCTGGACGAGTACGGTTCGTATGTTAAGAGAGTGAACTCAAGCGTCGAGGCTGAGGTCTCAAGGCTGTTCGCGGAGATCGGTGCAGATGCACCATCCTAGTTTTTCCGAGATATAAAGGGAGGAAAGGGGTCCTATTTCAGGACGGCCTCGAAGACCCGCAGGTGGTTTCCGCCCAGGATCTTTAGTATGTCCTCGTCGCTGTAGTCGCGCTTCACGAGCTCCCGGGTCATGTTGGGGACCATGGAGGTGTCGTCCAGCTCGGGGAGCCTCCCGCCGCCGTCGAAGTCGGAGCCCAGCCCCACGTGGTCGGGGCCGACGAGGTCGACGATGTGGTCTATGTGGTCCACCATCCTCTCGATGTTGGGGTCCTCCTCGGCGACGAAGCTTCCCAGGTAGTTCATGCCCATGACGCCGCCGTGGTCGGCCAGCGCCTTGATCATGTCGTCGGTGAGGTTCCTGGCTACGTCGCAGAGGTCCCTGCAGTTGCTGTGGCTGGCGATGAAGGGGCCGTCCATGACGTCGCAGACATCCCAGAAGACGCTGTCCGCCAGGTGGCTTACGTCGAAGACGATGCCCAGTCGGTCCATCTCCTCGAGGGCGGCGACCCCCAGCTCCGTGAGCTTGCTCTCAGCCCTCCTGGCGCCGAGGCCGTCGGCGAAGGGTGTACGGTAGTTCCAGCAGAAGCTGAGCATCCTCACCCCCAGCCTGTAGAAGACCCTGAGGAGGGCTATGTCGCCCATGAGGGCCTCCGCGCCCTCGAAGCTGAGGAGCCCGCAGGTCTCCCCTGCCTTCTTGGCGGCGACTATCTCCCCCGGGGTGGTAACCGCCTTGAACCCCGGGTTCTCGGCGAGCTCGTAGAACTTGTCGACTATCTTGAGGGCCCTGAGGGTCGCGTCGGGCACGATGGGGGCCGACGAGATGCACATGGCGAAGACCTGGCAGGTGACGCCTCCCTCGACGAGGCGGGGTAGGTCGATCTGCCCCGTCTCCCCCCTCTGGAAGAAGTCTCGGGGGGGCTGCCTCCATCCCCTGCCGAGGTATCCCCCTATGCTGTCGCAGTGGGTGTCTATGACTATGGCTTCCCTGTGGAGCCTCATGGCCCTCTCTTCCTGGGCCTTACTCAACTCGATCATGATGTTCCCTAGTCTAGAGGAGGCTTGACTCGTAAAACATTTTCCTGGCTTAAGCAGAAATCATCGTTGAGGACGCATTAACGTCTTCCACCGGGGCCCTTAGGTGTCCGTTGTCCTCCACGGACTCGTTCAGTCGCCTGTACATAGCCACGGACCTTCCTCCTCGGACGGAAGAAAATGCATGACCTCCTGTTGTGATCGAGGACCTGCAGCCACTTAGCGCAGTAGGTTGTCTTCCTCGAATATTTCCTGCACTCGTGGCATTTCTTGCGGGCGAAGTTCACCCTGTAAGCGCGCTTCCTCCCCCGATATCGCCCTCTCCCCTTCCCGCTCATCGAGATCATCTCCAAGGAATTACGATACCGTCCCTCTAACGGTCATCAATGGGAAGTAGGATAGGAGATTAGAGGACGCGCGCAAGACGTTTACCCATTCCCTGAGCACAGAGTCCACTAATAAACCCTAGCGAGGGGAGGCAGACCCCAAGGTTCCTGCGAGGATAATGATATTATAACTAGTGGTGATTCAAGTGTATGCGTACTGATAACGAGTGGCTGGGCTCAGCGGAAGGGCCTTCTGGCTCCTTCGTCGTCAACAGCTATGGGACGTTCAAAGTCGTCTACACCGTGGGGAAGTACGGCATCGACGACGGAGGGAGCATCCGGATCGCCAGGCGGGGCGGCATGAGGCCTCAGGTCAACGACCCGAAGGCGCCCGGATACACGACGATCTCGAGTGAACGCAAGGTCAGGTTCATAGCGGACTCTATACCCGTAAGCCGAATAACGAGCAGACAGGATGGCCTCTTCGGGTCGCCAGTGGGCTCGGTGCGGGCTGGGCACATCCGACCGTTCTGGGGGGCCTTCCAGGTGGATGTCAGGGACGGCTCACTCTACGAGGGGGACCAGGTGGTGGTCACCTTCGGCGATACGAGTCAGGGCAGCCCCGGCATCCGTCTGAAGGCGACCCGTGAGGCGGAGCATCTGTTCAAGGTCTTCGTGGACCCCTTCGGAACCGGCTTATTCAAGCCGATCCACGACTCCCCCTACATCACCATAATTGGAGATGAAGCGAAGGAGGTCCAGGTCGTCGGTCCGTCTCAGGTCACCGCGGGTTCGTCCTTCAGCATCACCGTGAGGGCCCTCGATGCAGGCCACAACCGTTCAGACCCCTACAGAGGGAAAGTCTCATTCGATTCCGAAGACCCTGGCGCGAAGCTTCCGGAGACCTACGGCTTCAAGGAGGAGGACGTGGGGGCACACCTGTTCACCGATGTCACGCTGAGCAAGCCCGGTCTCCAACGCATCGCAGTAAAAGACGACAGCGGACTACACGCGGTCTCCAACCCGATACGTGTGCTGGAGGAGCCCGGGCTGATGCTGTACTGGGGGGACATGCACGGTCAGACCAAGGAGACGGTGGGCACGGGCTCCGTGCCCGAGTACCTCTCGTTCGTCAGGGACGTGGCGGCGCTGGACTTCAGCGGTTGGCAGGGGAACGACTTCCAGGTGACGGTGGAGCTCTGGGAGCACATCAAGGACCAGATTAAGAAATACCATGAACCCGGGCGCTTCGTCACCTTCCTCGGATACGAGTGGTCGGGGCTCACCCCGGGCGGGGGCGACCACAACATCTACTACCTGGGGGACGACGAGCCCATCCACAGGAGCGACCAGTGGCTCATCGAGGACAAGGTGGACCCGGAGACCGACAGGTACCCCATCTCCGAGCTGTGGGAGACCTTCAAGGGGAGGAGGGACGTCCTGGCGGTACCCCACGTCGGGGGGCGACACGCCAACTTCGACTTCTACGACCCGGAGCACATCCCCCTCATCGAGGTCCACAGCAACCACGGGACCTTCGAGTGGTTCCTGGAGGAGGCCATGAGACGCCGCATGAAGGTGGGGTTCATCGCCGCCAGCGACGACCACTCAAGCAGGCCGGGGCTCACATACCCCTCCGGGGGGATGACCACGAGGGGAGGTTACACCGGGGTCTACGCAAAAGACTTGACCCGGGAGGCGCTGTGGGAGGCGTTCTGGGCCAGGAGGGCGTACGGCACATCGGGGGAGCGGATAATCGTGCACGTGGAGTCCGATGGGCACCTCATGGGGGAGGAGTACTCAACGAGTAAGGCTCCTGAGATCAATGTGAAGATAGCGGGTACGTCTGCTCTCCACGAGGTCGAGGTGAAGAACTGGGAGAAGACCATCCACAGGCACACTTTCGCTGAGCCGGCGGACGAGTCGGAGAAGCTCTTCAAGGTGGAGTGGAGCGGCGCCCGCGTCCGGAGCAGGCCCAAGGTGGTGACCTGGAATGGAGGTCTGACAGTCAAGGACGGGAGCATCGTCGATTACAGGGAGTTCGCGTTCGACTACTCATACCAGGGCGTGGAGAAGGTCTCGGATCAGGAGCTCAATTGGACTTCCAGCACGGGAGGGGACCCCGACGGAGTGCTCTTGAAGCTGGAATACGATGAGGCCACCGAGGTAACCTTCGAGACGGAGCCCGTCACATTCACCTTCAGACCAGCAGAGATCGGGTACGAGCCTAAGGTCGTCGAGGCCGGGGAGTTGAACCAGAGGGTGAAGGTCTCCACGGTCAAGGATGAGACGCCTGATACATTGGAGTTCAGCTTCAAGGATCAGTCCGCGGCCAAGGGGTTGAACGCCTACTGGGTCAGGATCGTTCAGGCGGACGGGGCCATGGCGTGGAGCAGTCCCATCTTCATCGATTGCACCTGACAGGTTGGGACCTCAGGGATCCCTTCCCATCTTTGGTCGTAAGAAAAATGGAGAGATATGTGAAAAAAGCACGTTCACTAGAAATCTTTGTCACACAGGATAGCCGAGCTCCCCGAGAGATTTACACATCTGCTCATAGTACTTGCCCGGTTTTACGCCCATCTCCTTCATTACGTCTATTATCTCGCTTCTCACCATGATCTCGTTTTTTATGAGGTGATCATTGGTGAACGTCGATATCTCGTCCTCGTAGTGTCTGACGATCTCCTGCGCTATCTTCAGTGCCGCGTTCTTGATCTTGTCTATCTCCGCCTCTATCTCAACCCGGTTCTCCTCGCTGAACAGGCCCAGGGAGAGGTAGGTGTCCTCCCTTCCCACGTTCATCTGGACCATGGGGTTCTTCAGGGCGTAGAGGTTGAGGGCGGTCCTCGTCGCCCGGGTGAGGTCGCTCATCCTCCCCTCCTCCTTGCTCTTCTCCAGCTCCGTGTAGACGGCGGTGCTCCCCATGCTGGTGATGATGTCGGCGAAGTAGTACTTGGCGGATGAAGGGGGTATGGTATCCGAGTGCCTGTGGAAGCTCTTCCCGAATGTGCCGTCGGCCGAGGGCTCGATGGTGACGAGGATGGGCTCCAGCCCCACCGCGTAGGCGGGCAGCGTGTGGCCTCCGAACTCGTGGTATCCCGTATGGACCTTCCCCTCCTCGGTGTGGTGGATGTCGGCGGGGGGACCCTGGAGGAACCGTATTATCTCCCTCACGAGCTGCTTGTTCGTCAGCTCCCCCTCTAGGTCCGCCTTGTAGCTCGCCTTGGAAACTATCTCCTCGATCCTTCCGGCGACCACTCCATCCATCAGGTATGACAGGGTCACGATATCAAGGTCACTCGAATCGTAGCCGAATCTGCGTAAGTAGTAGTCGAATAGAGCCCTCCTGCTCTCGTCCTCGGGCCTGGGGAACGAAATGTGCCTGGAGAACCTCCTCGCTATCTGCCTGTCGATGCGCCTGACTGATGTGGCGGAGGTCACGATTATGTACGCCGGGTGGTCGAAGGACTGTAGCCCGTCTATCTGCCTCCTGAACTCCCCCAGCATCGGCCTAGCCTCACGGCTGTTGTCTTCGTAGCGCATCCCATACATTCCCCCGTCCCTGGAGCCGAGGAGCTGCCGGGCGTCGTCGTACACTATCAGGATCGGCTTGTCCTCTGCGATATGCTTGCAGGCGTCGAAGAACTCCCGGACGTCCCTGGGGTCGACCACGGCCTTCCCTAGCATCAGGCTGCCGTCCAACGGATGGTAGCCCAGCTTGGTGGCCTCGTTCACGACGCAGTGGAGCGCGTGGGTCTTCCCCGCCCCGGTCCGCCCAAGGAACAGGGAGCCGCTCTCGGCCTCAGCCAGCATCCTCCTGTATTCGTCCTTCCCGTCCTGTGTCAGCCTGACCATGTGTCCGAGGTAGTTCACGATGTCGCGTAGCTCCTCGTGGATCGATGGGAATCCTACGTAGTCCTCGGATAGGCTGATATCTCTTGGCTTGAACTCTTTGAGTTCCATTTAACAACGGTCTAGTAAGAGGAGCCCAAAATTTAAATCTTTAAGCGCGCCTCAAAGGACCTTCTTGCTCATTAAGATACGTTATTAATCCATGGAAGCTGGATGGAGCCCCAGGTGGGATTCAAACTAGAAGTATGAAATCCCTTGATGCGCGTGCGATAATCATTCTCACTCAGCACAGACTCATAGCCGCGCGCGCACATGAGGTTTTATATATAGCAGAAGTTATCATGGGGAGGATATGCGGGATTCACGTGCCCCTCAATCTGCGGGCGCAAGATTTCAGCGATTCTATGAAGGGGGGTGGATTCTGTGGGTGTAGATGATTTATCCTTCACCGATGAGCTTGACTTCAGGAAGGTTCTCAAGAATCCTATCCTGGATATTGCAGCCCGCCTCTGGGAGGATGACCGATATGATGCCTTCAAGACCTGCTACGTCTCAATGAGGGCTATCGACGACTTAGTAGACGGCGTGAAGTCGCAGGGTGGCACACCATCGGAGGCTGAGAGGGGGCATCTCGCGTCCAGGGTCAACGAATGGGTACAAGCCATCGAGGAAGGCCAAAATAATGACGTCTATCAGAGGAGGCTGGCCGAGACCTTGGAGAGATTCCGTATCCCCCTCTGGCCCTGGCGTAAACTAGCGGAGTCGATGATCTACGACATCTATCACAGCGGGTTCAGCACGTTCCAGGATTTTCTCACATATTCTGAGGGGGCTGCGGTCGCGCCGGGCTCAGTCTTCACGTTCCTCTGTGGGGTTAGAAAGGTGGATGGGGAGTACCATCCTCCGCCCTTTGACGCGCAGGAGGTCTCCAGGTCTACAGCGCTGTACTGCTACCTGGTTCACATCATCAGGGATTTCCAGAAGGACCAGAACGAGAACCTGAACTATTTCAGCGATGACCTGATGGCCGAGTATGGGCTGAACACATCGAAGCTGAGGGAGGTAGCTGCCGGGGGGAAGGTAAGCGCCGGCCTCCGGAGTTTGATGGGGAGATATGTCAAGCTGGCTGAGGGGTACGGGCGTGAGTCGAGGGATGCCCTGGAGAAGATCAGCCCCCATCTGGAGCCCAGATACACGCTCAGCCTCAAGGTGCTCCACAGCTTGTACGATCAGATCTTAGAGCGGGTCGATGTTCTCCATGGCAGTTACACTGCCGCTGAGCTGAATCCCTCTCCCGAGGAGATCGATGAGCGGATAAGGGATACCATCTCATCATTCAAGTCTAGCAGGTGAACCGCAGCTCTGCATATGGAATATAAAATCACGCGCGCGAGTTTTTCAATCTCGTATTGTAGTCATGGATGTCGATGGGTTTCCTCAATGATTTTCAATTCACCATTGAAAGAAAGGTTAATTATGAAAATAGTATGGAGCCCCGGGCAGGCTTCGAACTTCACATTAAAAAGCACTAGCGGTCTTCCTGCGTTGAACCACCATTCTTTGAAGTGACTGCACACGAGAACTTGTTTATCATTCAATTGAAACTTTAAAAACAGGTGCTGTGTTTTACTAAGTGGACAAACTAAAAGGTAGATCTGAGATGAAGAAAATTCTTCGAGTCGATATGTCAAATTTGAAAGCTAAAGAAGAGAAGGCTCCTGAAGAAGTAAAAAACATGGGCGGCCGATGGCTGACGGATCACATCGTCTGCGACGAGGTAGATCCCCTCTGCAACCCTCTGGGACCAAACAACAAGGTGGTCTTCGCACCCGGGATCGTCACAGGAACCGACGCTCCCAGCTCAGGGAGAATTTCTGTGGGAGGCAAGTCCCCGCTGACAGGGGGCATCAAGGAGGCGAACGCCGGCACCGCCTTCAGCCAGAAGATCGCCCGGCTAGGATACAAGGCGATAGTGGTCGAGGGCCTGCCGAAGGAGAAAAAGCTCTGGCTCCTCAAGATAGACAAGGATGGAGCCGAGTTCCTTCCCGCGGATGAGTGGACCGGCAAAGGCCTCCATGAGGTCTTCCCGCTCCTCTTCAATAAGTTTGGAGAGAACGTGGGCATATCGGCTATTGGCGTAGCAGGTGAGCGCCTGATGTCTAGCGCTGGCATCTGCTTCAACGACATAGACAACCGTCCTAGCAGGTACGCAGGGCGGGGGGGCCTCGGCGCCGTCCTCGGCAGCAAGGGGCTCAAGTTCATTGTCGTCGATGACAAGGGGGCTAAGGGCGTCGAAATCGTCGACAAAGACGCGTTCAAGAAGGGTACTAAGAAGCTCACCGAAGCATTGACAACCCACGACATCACGAAGCCGGGGGGCTCGCTGAACACCTACGGAACCGCCGTGCTGGTGAACATCATGAACGAGGCCGGGGGCTACCCCACCAGGAACTTCAGCGAGGGCCGGTTCGAGGGCGCCGCAGCCACATCTGGCGAGGCCATCCACGACATCTGCAATGAGAGGGGCGGCGCAGGCAAGACTGGACACCCCTGCCACCCCGGATGCATAATACAGTGCTCAAACGTCTACCCCAGGCCTGACGGCACCGAGCACGTCTCATGCATAGAGTACGAGTCGGATTGGGCCTTCGGCGCCAACTGCGGGATCGACGACCTCGACGCCATAGCTGACCTGATATGGCTGAGCAACGACTACGGCCTAGACACCATAGAGGCCGGAGGGACCATAGCGGTCGCGATGGAGGCCCAGCTGGCGGAGTTCGGAGACGGCCCCAAGGCAATCGAGCTGATGAAAGAGATAGGCGAGGGGACGCCCCTGGGCCATGTTCTGGGCAGCGGCGCAGCCACGACGGGTAAGGTCTTCGGCGTAGTGCGGGTGCCCGGGGTCAAGGGGCAGAACATGCCTGCATACGAGCCCAGGGCCGTGAAGGGCATAGGCATGGTCTACGCCACCTCGACGATGGGAGCAGACCATACTGCGGGCTACACGATCGCGCCGGAGATCCTCGGCGTGGGCGGCGAGGCCGACCCCCTGGATGCGGACAAGGCGGCCCTCGCACGGGGGTTCCAGGAGGCCACGGCCTTCATAGACTCGACGGGTTACTGCCTGTTCATCGCCTTCGCCGTCCTCGACATACCTGAGGGCCTGGAAGGTACCGTGGAGAGCTGCAACGGCGTGCTGGGCACCGACTGGACGACGGACGACATCGCTAGGATAGGCAGGGAGGTACTCGACAAAGAGCTGGAGTTCAACAAAGCTGCGGGGTTCACCAAGGCCCACGACAGGCTCCCGGAGTTCATGAAGTACGAAAAACTCCCGCCGCACAACACGGTCTTCGACGTCCCCGACGAGGAGCTCGACAAGGTCCACAGAGGATAAAGGGGCATCACCTCCAACCCACCTTTTTTTAGCATGGAAAATCGTGACCGTCATGATCGAGATACACCTCTACGGGAAGCTGAGGCGCTTCACGGATACCCTGGACCCCAAGCGGGAGTCAACATTGCTCGTCCCGGCATACGAGGGGGACACAATCAGGGACATCATCGAGCGCATAGGGATGCCCATGGATGAGGTGGGCAGCAACATCTTCCTGAACGGGGAGTACTCACATCCATCGAGGCCCGTGAAAGATGGCGACAGACTGGGGATATTCCCCGATGACATGCAGCTTCTCTACAAGTGGCATTTCAAGAAGGAGGGTTGACGAGGGGCCTTGGCCAAAGTGGACGTCAGGCTCTACGCAGCTTTGAGGAGATACGTTCACCAGCTGGGACTTGGGGAGGCTATTGAACTAGATTTGGACGAGGGGGCCACGATCAGGCATATATTCGAAAGGCTGGGACTGCCCGAAGCCGAGGTTAAAAGGGTCTTTGTTAATGGTCTGTCAAGGGGATATGAGCACATCTTATCGGAGGGGGACAGGGTCGCCATATTCCCGCCTGTAGCTGGCGGATAGAAGGGAGAGGCTTGAACGAGATCGGAGCCCCGGGCGGGATTTGAACCCGCGGCCAACAACTTACGAGGCTGCCGCTCTGGCCTCTGAGCTACCGGGGCACTGCAACCATATGAAAACACGCCACTAATTAAGAAAATCGGTGGAGCCTCAGGGGAGGGAGGTGACCCCAGACCTCACCAGCTCCATCACCCTCTCCTCCGAGTACCCCAGCACGTCCATGAGCACCTCGCGGCTGTCCTGGCCGATGACAGGGGACGCGTTCCTCACCTCGGGCTGGCTCTCAGAGAACTTCACAGGGAAGTTGATCGCCGTTATCTCCCCGGCCTTCGGGTGCTCCACCTTGACGAACATGTCCCGAGCTTTCACGTGGGGGTCCTCCACGACCTCGTCGACGTGGTAGACCGGGGCCACAGGTATGTCCGCATCCACGAAGAGCTCCACAGCCTCGTCCCGGGCCATGCCCTTCACTTTCCCCTCGATGAGCTCACGGGTGACCTCCTCTACGCCGAGATACTTCGCAAGCCTATCGATCGCCCTCGGGTTGAACCCGGCGAGGTAGACCCAGCCACCGTCACCGGCCTGGAAGAGCCCGCCCATCCCCCGGCCCATGGGGTACTTCTTCCTCAGCTCCCACGGCTTCATCCCGGAGAGCAGGAAGCCGGTAACTCCCGTGTTGTACGCCACCATGCAGTCGAGCTGAGCAACATCGAGCATCTGCCCCTTACCCGTCCTATCCCTGTACCTGATAGCCGCGAGGATGGACATCGCCGCCATCGTGCCCGGACCAAGATCGCCGTAAGCCTGAGCCATCCCGACGGGGGGGCCCTCGGGGTCCAGCCCATCACCCGTAAGCCTCGTATGACCGCTCATCGCCTCCGCGATGGGAGCGTACGACCCCCGGCTCGAGTAGGGGCCTGTCTGACCGAACCCAGAGAGGGCGGCGTATATGACCTTTGGGTTCACCTCCCTGAGAACGTCGTAGCCCAGCCCGAGCCTCTCCATGGTCCCCGGGCTGAAGTTCTGGACCACCACGTCCGAGACCTTGAGAAGCTCCTTGAAGACCTTCAGCCCCTCCGGCTCCTTCAGGTTGAGGGTCAGGTCCTTCTTGCTGAGGTTCAGATGGTGGAAAGTGTAGCTGGAGCCCCCGAAGAGCGCCCCCTCCGCCGCCCTGTCAATGGCCCCCCACGGAGGCTCGATCCGGATGACCTCCGCCCCCATGTCGGCGAGCATCATCGTGCTCCACGGGCCGAACCAGACGTGGCAGAGGTCCAGCACCCTGATGTCGTCAAGAATCTTCATCACAGACACCTCAAAACGTATCTTGTTAGTGGACCAGAGGTCATATAATACGTTTTTCCGGGCCCCCTACGAGTAAACGTTTTCTCATTCATCCGCCCCTCATGATCTACGGTGAAGGGGTTGTCATCCGCGGGCGATGTAGGGGAGAGGGGGATCATCGAGATAATGCTCAGGCACATCACGCCGATGCCGGGGATGCCCATCCCCTTCTGGGACGACGTCATGGCCATCAGCCTCGGCGACGGGAGGGCCGTTGTCCTCAACACAGACATGCTCGTCTGGAGCACAGATGTCCCCCGGGGGATGACCTACCGCCAGGCCGCCCGGAAGGCCGTGGTCATGAACTTCAGCGACCTCGGCGCCAAGGGGGTCCGCCCCACGGCGTTCCTCTCCAACCTGGCCCTCCCCAGGGATATCACCGTCGAGGCAGTCGAGGAGCTCGCGAGGGGCTTCGAGGAGGGGGCGCGGGAGTATGGTGGATACGTCATCGGGGGGGACACCAACGAGGCGGCCGACATCATAATCAGCGGGGTCGCCATCGGGGTCGCCGACGAGGGGGCGCTCATCAAGCGCGAGGGGGGCAAGGTCGGGGATGTCCTGGCGACCACCGGATACTTCGGCGACACGGCCGCCGCGTTCAAGATGCTCCTGGAGGGATACGAGGCCCCAAAGGAGCTCGGGGAGAGCATCCTGGGATCGGTCTACGCCCCCCGGGCGCGGGTCGAGGAGGGGGTGGCGCTGGCCGAGGCTGGTGCCGCGACGTCCTCAATCGATTCCAGCGATGGCCTCGCCAGGAGCCTCTACGACCTCTCAAGGAGCAGCGGCCTCGGGTTCAGAATTACCCAGCTCCCAATCTCCCAGAACGCCCGAAGGTTCGCGGAGCACAACGACCTCGACCCCGGGGCGCTCGCCCTCTACGGAGGCGAGGAGTACGAGCTCGTGTTCACGGTGAGCCCCGAGAAATTGGGGGAGGCCAGGGACGCCCTCAGGAAAGTGGGCTGCACACTCATCGAGATAGGGGAAGCCACCGAGGAGAAGGAGATAATCCACGTAGAAGACGGGGTCTCCAGGCCCATCGAGAAGGGGGGCTGGGACCACTTTAAGGGCTGAAATAAATCCCCCATCAACCCAGGAGCCATTATTACACGTTTAATCGCGTCCAGCGACGCCCCAGCGATATTTTTTCCTTTTTTCTCCTTCAATAACGGTGTTTAATGGGAAGAAAATTGGAAAAAAGCTCTTATTCCTCGGGAAACTCTTATTTAAAGTGTATAGGGGGCAGAAGGTTCTGAACGCAGCTTCTCTGGCAAAGGCGATAAGGCGGGTCAACGATTGGAAGACGAAGCTCATCGACCTCAGCAGGCGCAACAGGCTCGTCTACTTCAGGCCCACCAGGAGCTCCAACCTCGAGTTCTCACGTCCCGGGATGGACGCCATCTTCGAGAGGCTCGTCGTCAAGGACAGGCACTGGGAGATCTGGCAGCCCCCATCGGACGATCAACTAAACTCAGGCAGGAAGTCGAAACCCAAGAGGACCCAGGTCGTCCCCGTCGAGACGGAGCCCGCCCAGCTTGAGCGCATCCTAAGGAACCTGGCCAGGCGCTCCGCCTCGGAGTACAGGGAGAGGGGCACCCGGATCCTCTACGTGACCTTCGGGATGCTCGACTGGACCGAGGCAAAGACCAGGCAGCCCGTTAGGTCCCCCATCGTCCTCACCCCCGTGGAGATAACCCGGAGGAGCTCCAGGGACCTCTACAGGATCGAGGTCCCCGCCGTGGAGGACGAGGCCATCCTCAACCCCGCCCTCAGGCTCATGCTGGAGAACGACCACAAGCTGAGCCTCCCCCCGCTCCCCGACTTCGACGAGCAGGGCATCTACCAGTATCTGGAGGCCGTCCAGAAGGCAGTGGAATCCCTGGGTTGGAACGTGGACCTCACAGTCCAAATGGGCCTCTTCTCGTTCCACAAGCTCGTCATGTACCAGGACCTCGACGAGAACGCCGAGCTAGTAGCCAAGCATCCTGTCATCTCTGCTCTCGCGGGGGTCGCCCCTCCGCCCATCGTGAAGGATGGGCTCCCCTCCGAGGGGGACCTCGACACCGTCGTGGACCCCAAGTCCACGTTCCAGGTCCTGGACGCCGACAGCAGCCAGCAGCTCTGCATCCAGTACGCCCTCAACGGCCAGAGCTTCGTTATGCACGGCCCCCCAGGCACCGGGAAGAGCCAGACCATCGCCAACATGATCTCCGAGTTCATCGCCCACGGGAAGAGCGTCCTCTTCGTCTCCGAGAAGATGGCGGCCCTTGAGGTGGTGTATAACAGGCTGAAGGCCCGGAACCTTGACGACTTCTGCCTGGAGCTCCACAGCCACAAGGCCAACAAGAGGGAGGTGGTCGCCGAGCTCAAGAGGTCCCTGGACGAGCACATCCGGACGAGGAAGGGACTCACCGACGAGGAGCTGGACCGCCTAATCATGAGGAGGAACCAGCTCAACATCTACGTCAGCGCCCTCCACAGGGTCCGCAGCCCCGTCGACCTCTCCGCGTTCCAGCTCCTGGGGCGCCTCGCCAGGGTCGAGGAGTCCCCCTTCATCCCATCGGAGTATCCCCACCTAGGGGAGCTCGACCAGAGGCGGTTCTTCCAGCTCGAGGAGAGCTTCCGGAGGCTGGCCAACTCATGGGCGGTGGTGGAGGAGGGGGACAGATTCCCGTGGAAGGGCTGCAAGGAGACCAGGTTCACCCCGGAGACCCGCTCAGACTGGATCTCCAAACTGGATGGCGTCCTCACGATCATACAGTCGATCGAGAAAGATACTAAGGACTACACCGAGGCCCTCGGCCTCCCCACACCGAGTACCCAAGAGGAGTTCGAGAGGCTCCAGAGGCTGTCCGAGATCATCGACGCCACGCCCAGGCCCCCCTCCACGTGGTTCGACGACGTCGACCTCAAGGCCATGCGGAAGACAGCGCGGGAGCACAGGGGGGACTGGGAGAGGTACTGGACCTCAAGGAGGGGGCTGGAGAGGCACTACGACAGCAGGCTCCTCGCGCTCCCCCAAGGCACCGCAGAACGGGTGGAGGCCGAGTGGTCCAGCCTGAAGGAGCTCCTGGCACGGACGAGTAAGGGCGACGGGGGGCTCCTCAAGCAGATGGGGGAGCTCGGCGACTACGTCCGCAGGCTCCCGGGGGACGTCTGGAGGTGGAAATCCGACGCTGAACAGCTGAAGGACCTCCTGGGCCTGAAGGGGGACGTCGAGACCATCGAGAAGGTGCGCCAGATAGCGGACCTTGCCATACTCTGCGAGGAGGGGGACAGGCCGGAGAGGGCTTGGCTGGACGCGCACAGGCTGAGGGAGGCAAAGGGGCTCCTGGAGAGCCTGAAGGAGGCTCACGCTCGAAGAGCCGAGCTCCGGGAGATGCTCAAGGAGTACAGCGAGGATCTCCTGACACTCGACCTGGATGGCCTGATAGCCTTCTTCGAGGGATCCGGAGGCTCCGTGTTCAGGCACCTCATGCCGAGCTACTACAGCATGCGGGGCACAGTCACGAAGACCCGTAGAGATGGGAGCATCCCGGAGAGCATCCTAGACGATCTCAGGGCAGCCAAGGAGCTGGTCGAGCTCGAAAGGAGGCTGGCAGACGAGCGTGAGGAAGGCCAGAGGCTCCTGAGATCCTACTTCACCGGCGATGAGCCAACGTTCGAATCAGCCGAGAAGGCCCTCGGTGTCGCCGAGAACGCCCTGAGGCTCATGGGAAGGTCGAGGGCGCCCAAGGAGCTCAGGGACAACCTCGTCGTGGGTACGAAGCCCAGTGAGGAGCTGCTCTCCGCCAGCAGGAGGCTCAACGACTCCCTCTCCCCATGGATCAACAGGAGCAGGAGGCTGACCAGGCTGGTGCCCCAGAGGCGGATGCCCACAACGGGAAAGCCCATGCAGAGGAGCCCTTTGGAGGAGGTCGCGGACTGGGCCCGCCAATTGGACGAGAGGCTGTCCTCGCTCTCCAGGGTCAGCGCCGAGGCCCTCGCCACCCGTAGGGGTGAGCATCCGGGGGGTTTCGATGAGCTCCTCGAGGACCTGAAGAGGGTTGAGGAGTTGCAGAGGTTCGAGGCCCGGGTCGAGGAGCTCTCGCCCAGCCTGAGGAGCCACTTCGGCGGGCTGTATCGGGGGATCCTCACGGACTGGGGCAGCGTGCTCGGAGCAGTCGACTGGACGGAGGGGCTGCTGCGCGTCCTCACCGACGGCGTCTCCGGTCAGCTCAAGAGAGCGGTCTCCGAGGGGGGACCCGCCCTCCCTGCGGTGCCACGGGTGGGGGAGAGGATGGAGCAGCTTGACGGGCACATCGTCGAGCTGAACTCCAAGTTCAACTCACCGCTTTGGCCTGAGAGCAGGCGGAGGCCCGCCCTGGGCGACGTGCATGTCAGGGTCAGGGAGCTGCGTGACAGGTTGGACGACCTACAGACCTGGGTTGACTACAACGACATGAACACGGCTCTAAGGGAGGCTGGCCTCGGGAAGTTCCTCGACAAGACGCTGGGGCAGGGGGTTCCCCGGGATCAGCTGGTCAACGTCTTCCAGAAGGCGATGTACCAGGGGCTCCTCGACAGGGTGTTCGATGTGGACCCTGCCCTGAGCACCTTCAGGGGGAAGGACCACGAGCAGCTCATCTCCGACTTCGGGAAGCTGGACCGCAAGTTCATCCAGCTCTCGGCGGGAAGGGTTATAGAGAACGCCAACGAGCAGAAGCCCACAGGTGTCTTCGTCCAAGCTCCTGACTCGGAGATCACGATCCTGATGCGGGAGGCTGCGAAGAAGCGTCGCCATATGCCCCTGAGGCATCTCTTCGAGCGGATCCCGAGCCTCATCCGCCGGCTGAAGCCCTGCCTCATGATGAGCCCCATCAGCGTGAGCCAGTTCCTGATCCCAGGGGGGCTCCACTTCGACCTCGTGGTCTTCGACGAGGCCTCCCAGATCTACTCCGAGGACGCCGTTGGCTCCATTTACAGGGGGAGCCAACTCGTGGTGGCGGGGGACCCGAAGCAGCTGCCGCCGACCCCCTTCTTCAGGTACACTGTGGACGAGGACTTTGACTGGGACGAGGACAAGTACGAGTTCGATGTCTTCGACAGCGTCCTGGACGAGTGCATGTCCATCGGGCTCCCGGTGAAGATGCTCAGGTGGCACTACAGGAGCAAACACGACTCCCTCATCAGCTTCAGCAACGACAGGTTCTACGACGGGCGCCTCGTTCTCTTCCCTGCATCTCGGATGGGGGCCGAGGACCTGGGGCTGGAGTTCGTCCACGTGAAGGACGGCGTCTACGACAGGGGCGGCAGGAGGAACAACGTCAGGGAGGCGGAGGTGGTCACCGACCTGGTCTTCGACCACATCGCGCGCCACCCGGAGAAGACCCTGGGAGTCGTCACCTTCAGCATCGCCCAGATGAACATGGTCCAGGACACGGTGGAGGAGAGGCTCAGGGACCGCCCCGAGTTCGAGGACTTCTTCCAGGAGGACCGCCTCAACGGCTTCTTCGTGAAGAATCTGGAGAACGTCCAGGGCGACGAGAGGGACGTCATGATCTTCAGCGTCGGCTACGGGTACGACGGGGACGGCAGGATCACCATGAACTTCGGCCCCCTCAACAAGCAGGGAGGGGAGCGCCGCCTAAACGTCGCAGTGACCAGGGCCAGGGAGAAGGTGGTCCTGGTGAGCAGCATCAGGCACGACGACATCAAGACCGAGTCCACCCGCGCCCAGGGAGTCCACGCCCTCCACCACTACCTCAGGTACGCCGAGAAGCGGCCCAAGGAACTGGATACGGGGAAGCCCACCGACCTCAGCTACGCCTCGGCCCTCGAGACGGACGTGGCGGAGGAGGTAGAGCGCCTGGGCTACAGGGCGGTGCCCAGCGTAGGCTCCAGCTCATTCAGGGTGGACATAGGGGTGGTGGACCCCGTCGATCCCGGCAGGTTCATGCTGGGCATCATGTGCGACGGAGACACATACAAGGACGCCGCCATGGCCAGGGACCGTGACAGGTTGAGGACCCAGGTCCTGGAGAGCCTGGGATGGAGGATCCACAGGGTCTGGTCCCCCGACTGGGTCCAGAGGCGGACGACCGAGGTGAAGAAGCTCGGGAGAGCCCTCAGGAAGGCCGAGGACGTCCAGCAGGCCGCCAAGGTCGAAGAGACGCCGGAGGAGGCTGAGGTCGAGATGGCGGTGGAGACGGGCAAGGTGGCGGAGGCCTCCGGGAACGGCCTCCCAGAGGTAACGCCTTACAGGTTCGCGAAGCTGGAGCCCAAGTTCCTCTTCAGCCGCTACTCATCGGAGCACAGGGAGCGCTACCTTGAGAGGTATCACTCGGAGGTGAGGCGCCTCCTCCCTGGGCTGGTCAAGGCAGAGGGGCCCATCCACGTGGAGCAGGCGTTCCAGAGGATCAACGACGCCTTCAGGCTGAAGAGGGCGACCCAGCCCTTCAGGGAGGCCTTCCAGGAGGAGGTGAGGAGAGTCACCCGCGGGAGCCCGATAACCATGAGGCGGAGCTTCCTTTGGCCCGGATCCGGGGGAACCGTGAGCGTCCGCGTCCCCGTCGAGGGGATCGGGGAGTCCTTCAGGCCCATCGAGCACATACCCGTCGAGGAGATGAGGCGGGCCATGGTCCTGGTCGCCGGGCACTCCCTGGGGATAGGCGAGGAGACCCTTGTGAACGAGACAGCTAGGCTGCTCGGGTTCAAACGGAGGAGCGACAACATCAGCTCAACCCTCCGAAGGGTCTGCGCGGATCTCAAGAGGGCCAGGAGGATCACCGTCTCCGATGATGATGTCTCCATGAATTATTAGGCACGAGAAATTGTGGCGCCGCCGATCGGAATCGAACCGATGACCAACTGGTTAACAGCCAGACGCTCTACCGAGCTGAGCTACGGCGGCTCGAATGAGGCATATAGGTTAACGTCCTTTTATTATTTGTCTGGGAAAAAGCGTAAAAGCTGTAGGTTAAAGGTGGCTTTCTTGTCTTTAAGTATTAGAAAAGAGTGAAACAAAGGATAATTGTGCGTTTATTCAGTAATTGCGATAATCTTTTTAACAGGCAACCAATCCTATAGCACACCTAAACAAAGAAGATACTTGGAGGAGTCGAAGTGTCGAGATCTAACACCGTTTTCATCGGCAGGAAACCCGTCCTGAACTACGTGCTGGCCTGTATGACCCTGTTCAAGAGCGGACAGGAGGAGATCTTCATCAAGGCTAGGGGCAGGTCCATCAGCACGGCAGTCGATGTCGTCGAGGTGACCAGGAGCAGGTTCATGCCGGACCTCAAGGTCGCTGATGTCTCCATCGGGACAGAGGAGCTCACATCCCAGGACCGCCCGGGTCCCACCAACGTGAGCACGATAGAGATCAAGCTCCATCGCTGAGAACGGTTAGAGCATCTCCCACTGGCTCCTCCGATAGGGATCGGGGGAATCAGCTGAGTGCAAACGCAACTATGTGAGTTCTGTCTCAAGAGTGGGATGCTCTGCTCGAAGTGTCAGGAGAAGGTCAGCAGCGGCGAAGTCAATGATCACTACATCAAGGTAGCCCGCTATCTTCTGGAGAACGAGAACAAGTTCCCCGTCCTCCAGAAGGCCAGGCTCAACAGGGTGTTCGAGGTGGGAGGTTACCTCGTGCTCGTCGTGGGCCGCGGGGACCGAAACAAGTTCATTGACCAGGAAGGGAGGCTGACCCGTGACCTTGGCGACGAGTTCAAGAAGAGGGTTCTGGTCATCGAGGATAGCCAGAACGACCGCGGGTTCCTCGAGGACATCTTCGCGAACCAGCACATCATCACCATCAACATCATCTGGCTCCCCGACGGGACCACGGAGACCCGGGTCGTCCTCCAGGGGAGGAGGGCGAGGCGCCTCAGCAAGAAGAGGATAAACGCCATGACCGAGATCGCCAAGCAGGTCCGCAAGATGGACCTCCGGGTCGAGTACGCCTACTAGCCACCAAAGTTTTTATAGGGTTCAGGTTTCTTCACCCATTGGCTTAGCTAGGAGCCGTCATGAATGTTCGAGCGCACGCAGATCGGGAAGGCAAGGGAGAGCCTAGATGAGTCGTTGACCATCGCCGGATGGGTGAAGAGGACCCGGGTCCTCAGGAACATCAGCTTCGTCATCCTGAGGGACGTCTCGGGTGAGATACAGGTGACCGTCAAGGACGACGAGATGAGGAAGGCCGTGGAGGACCTGGGGAGGGAGGACGTCATCAAGGTCACCGGCAGGACTGTCTCAAGCGAGGTCGCCAACACCGGGGTCGAGTTCATCCCCGACTCCATCGAGGTCGTCAACAAGGCGAAGCAGCCCCTCCCCTTCGACCTCTTCGGCCAGGTCAAGACGGAGCTGGACACCAGGCTCAACTACCGCTTCATGGACTTCAGGACGGAGCACACATCCTCCATCTTCAAGATACAGAACGTGCTCCTCACAGCCTTCCGCGGCTTCCTGACGGACCGCGGATACATGGAGTTCCAGCCCCCATGCGTCATCGCCTCCGCCTCGGAGGGCGGCGCCGACCTCTTCATGCTTCCCTACTTCGAGAAGCAGGCCTACCTGGCCCAGAGCCCCCAGCTCTACAAGCAGATGTGCGCCATCAGCTTTGAGAAGGTCTACACCATCACGCCGATCTGGCGGGCTGAGAAGTTCAACACTCCGACCCACCTGAACGAGGTGCGGCAGATGGATATCGAGCAGGCCTTCGCCGACGACGAGACGGTGATGAAGGTCCTGGAGGAGATACTTGTACACATGCTGGTCACGGTGAAGGAGAAATGCCCCAATGAGCTGGAGATCCTGGGCAGGGAGATAGTCGTGCCGGAGCTCCCCTTCAGGCATGTCACGTACACGGAGTCCATTGAGATGCTCCAGGATGCCGGGGAGGAGATCGCCTGGGGGGACGACTTCTCGAAGCCGCAGGAGCGGAAGCTCACGGAGCTGGTGGGGAAGGAGGCGTTCTTCATAAAGGACTGGCCGTCCGTTCAGAAGGCGTTCTACGCGATGCCCTATGAGGAGAACCCCGATGTCGTCCACGCCTTCGACTGCATCTACAGCGGCATCGAGATCAGCAGCGGGACCATGCGCATCCACCTGCCGGAGCTCCTCAGGGAGCAGCTCAGGAAGAAGGGGCTCAACCCCGACAACTTCACCCACTACATCGAGAGCTTCGCCTACGGGGCGCCCCCCCACGCGGGCTGGAGCATCGGGCTCGAGCGGCTCACCATGACGGTGACGGGGATGACCAACATCCGGGAGTGCTCCATGTTCCCCCGGGACCGGGACAGGCTGGTGCCCTAGTGGCCCTCAAGTACAAGATGTGTATCGTCCTCCGCCTGGACCTCGGCATGAGCACGGGGAAGCTCATCGCCCAGGCGAGCCACGCGGCCGTGGAGGCCTCCGAGCTAGGGAAGAAGGAGAACCACAAGGCCTGGATGCGGTGGAGGGATGAGGGGGGGAAGAAGGTCGCCCTGGAGGCCGAGTCCCTGGAGGAGCTGGAGGCACTCATAGCGAAGGCGGATGAGCTGGACGTGGTGAGGGCCGTCATCCAGGACGCCGGGCTCACCGAGGTCCCGCCGGGCACGGTCACAGCCCTGGGGCTGGGGCCCGACAGAGCCGACATCATAGACAAGGTGACGGGGAGCCTCCCCCTAATCAAGTGAGGCCCAGGCCTCTCTCATCACAGGGTTCCTGTCGAGGTATTTCTGCCTCAGCTCACGCGGGGTCCTGTTGAAGGGGCAGCTGAAGTTCACACACCGGGGGCAGAAGTGGACGCTGAGGAGGGTGAAGAACCCAACGATCGCCAGAGCCGATGCATACGTCAAACCCGTGTAGATCTGCCTGGAGACGGGGCCGTGGAGGATTGCCAGGCCGTTGAGTTCGATCAGGATCGGAGTCCCACCCATGAGGAGGAAGCTGAGGACCAGGGTCGCCTTCTCCCAGATGTTCGCGGGCCTAGGCTGGAAGCTCCAGAGCTTGGGGAGGCCGTGGTTGGCGTAGCATCGGAGGAAGGAGCCGCCCCTCGAGTAGAAGGGGCAGTGCCTGCAGAGCACCCTGATCTCGAGGACAGTGAAGAAGAGGACGACGAAGGCAACGTAGAGCAGCTGGAGCCGCCAACTCCCGGTTATGAGGCCCGCGAGGTACATCCCCGGGATGCCCACGGCGACGAAGGGGGCGACTATCGCCAGGAACTTGATGAGCGTCCGCCTCTCCCACCTGCAGTTGAGCCTCCCCTGGAGCTCGCAGTCCCGGCACTGGGATCCGTCTCCCCAAGTGCAGAGGCCGTGCGGGTTAATGGAATCCAGTCAGCGGACACCTCTGAGGGCTAGCCCTCAATTAACCAGATCTGTTTTCACTTATTAAATCTGAAACAAGATAGTAGGATGAAGCCTAGTCGAGGTCTCACGCGTGATGAAGGTCGAAATCCAGGATTGGGGAGAGACACCTGACGGCCAGGCCGTCCAGCTGTACACCATCGTGAACGGACGTGGAGTCGAGGCGCGGATAACGAACTACGGCGGGATAGTCGTCTCCCTCAAGGTGCCCGACGGGGATGGGAGGCTAGATGACGTCGTCCTCGGATACGACACGCTGCCTGAGTATGTCGACGACCTATCGTACTTCGGGTGCATCGTCGGGAGGTATGCCAACCGTGTCGCCGGCGGGCGCTTCACCCTCAACGGGGTCGGGTACACCCTGACGGCCAACGAGAGGTGGAACCACCTCCACGGGGGCATCAGGGGCTTCAGCAAGGTGGTCTGGGGGGCGGAGGCCCTGGAGAAGGATGATTCAGCTGGTGTGAGGCTCACCTACCTCAGCCATGACGGCGAGGAGGGGTACCCAGGGAACCTGAGGGCCGAGGTGTCCTACTTGCTGACGGAGGACGACGAGCTGAGGATAGAGTACACGGCGACGACGGACCGGGAGACGGTGGTCAACCTCAGCCACCACTCCTACTTCAACCTGGCCGGAGGGGGAGACGTCCTGGACCACAAGCTCACCCTCCTCGCCGACAGGTTCACCCCCGTGGACGGGGAGCTGATCCCCACCGGTGAGACCAGGAGCGTCGAGGGCACACCCATGGACTTCAACACGCCTACAGGAATCGGTGAGAGGATCGAGGTAGACTATGAGCAGCTGGAGCTAGCGGGGGGATACGACCAAAACTGGGTCCTGAACAGGGTGGGCCCGGGGCTCTCCCTGGTCGCTAGGGTTCACCATCCCGGGACCGGGAGGGCGATGGAGATGTCCACGACTGAGCCGGGGGTCCAGTTCTACTCGGGGAACCAGCTGCCCACGCACATCTCCGGGAAAGGGGGGAGGCGATACGGACCCCGCCACGGCCTATGCCTGGAGGCGCAGCACTTCCCGGACTCCCCCAACCGTCCCGAGTTCCCGTCCACGGTCCTCAGGGAGGGCGAGACCTACGGGCAGACCACAGTCTACAGGTTCTACACAGAGTAGGAAAAAAGGGATTAAGATAGGGTGATGGTTTTCCTGTCCGTCCCTGCCCTGGGGCACTTCACCTCGAGGAGTAACTCCACGGGTTCCGCAGAGGCTGTCTTGACGACCCACTCGACGTTACGCCTGGACCTGTCGATGACCTCCCCTCCGACCACCCGGGGCTTCAGGAGCTTCGCCGAGCGCCCATCAAGGTGGCCCAAGTCCGCCTTCTCGTGACCCATGACGAGCTCCACGCCCTCGGGGAGCACGATCTGGGCTATCACCGGCTTGGAGACCTTGATCTTGACCCCGATCTGGGTGACGTACGTCGCCATGAAGCCCAGATTCTTCACCTGCGCCTCCACCTTGTAGACGGTGTCGGCGACCCTGGTGGCCTTGGCCTCGGCTATGCTGAGCCTGGGGAGCATCGCTGCGTGGCGGAGGGCGAACATCATGCACTTCTCGGCCTCCTCCTCCAACCACTTGCCTGGCGGGGCGTTGCGCCTGGTGTACTTGGTGTTGATTCCCCCGATATCCACGGGTCCCAGCTGGGGGTGCTCGTACGTGTGCCAATCAACGAATCCCGCAGGGTAGTTCTCGTCTATCCAGTGGAGCTCCTTGAGCTGGTCGCCCTCGCTGAGGTCACTGTAGCTGAAGTCAACTCCGCCCCTGTCCATGAAGCCTCCGTGGCCCAGGAGCCGGGGCCAGTCCCAGAGCTCGATGCTGAAAACGAAGGCCCCGAGCTGCTCGTAGAAGAAGCTGGTGGCGCATCCCCTGCGGAAGGGACGGTCATCCTCGAATGTGAAGTCCTCGTATATGCTGATCGCGGGGTAGCCGGTCTGCTCCAGGCCCATGTCGGCGAGAACCTTGTAGACGGCGATGTCCGCCTCGAGGCCCTGGTCGACGAACCAGCTATCGGCGCGGGTGGCGCTCTCCCTGAGGATGAGGCCCCCACTGGTGTGGAAGGTGTGGATACCCGAGAGGTTGGGGTGGTCAGCCCAGAAGTCGGCGATAGCCCGGGGCTCCCTCTCCCAGAGGGGGAAGGGGCCGGCCCCACCGAGGGGGAGGCCTCCGGGAGCCCAGTAGGCCGGGTAGTTCCGGTTGGTTCCCCCTATGTAGCGTTTGGGGGCCATGGTCACCTCCTTCCCAGGTTTGTACTTGAGGAATTTGCCCTCCCTGAGGACCTTGTAGTAGGGTCCGTCGGCCTCGGTGTCCTCCGGCTTCCGCTTGAGCATGAGGCGGGGGTCCTTCTTGGAGATCCTCCAGTCGCCTGCGTGGTCCTGGATGCGCATGTAGACGATGGCGCCGTCCCCGTCGACGTCCTCCTCGTAGTGGCCCTCCCCATCCTCGAAGTCGGGGTTGGGTATGCCTCCCCCGGTTCTGTGGTAGGTCTGGGTGAGGTAGATCTCGGCGCCGTCGGGGTTCACCCTGGGCAGGATGTAGATGGCGGTGTTGTCCAGGAGGTCCGTGACGAACTTGTCCTTCCCGTAGTTACCCAGGAGGTATCCGACCGTGTAGAGGCAGACGGCTGAGCCAGTCACCTCCCCCGAGTGGGTGTTCCCGTCGATCCAGAGGCCGGGTTTCTCCTCCGCTGGGCCGGTCTCTTTGTTGGTGATCTCCATTGTCCAGAGCTCCCTGCCCTGGAGGGACTTGCCTATGGAGTAGAGCTCTGAAAGCCCCGGATGGGCCTCAGCGAGGCGCCTCATGGCGTCGTAGAGCTCCCCATGGGTCCTGTAGACCCCAAAGTCGATTCCAAGATCTGACATTGACACTCTCGTAACTGGTTGTACGATGTGGATTAAAACGTGTGAGGCTCAACAACCCCGTCTAAGGGACCCTAGGACCCTTGAGTCGTGCATGCAACTTGCGGTAGTCGAAGTTATTCATTGTTTCACGGAGTCTAGTGCTAGCGAAACCTACGCAGATCCTCATGAATAGGATCGAACTATTAGAAGCAAAATATGGTATATACTGGAATATATGTAATAACTATTAATTTATACATACAGACGAAAATTAAACCTCAGGATACTTCTGGTGGAATTATGATAGAGGTCAGATTTCACGGAAGGGGTGGACAGGGTGCCGTAACCGCCGGGGAGTTGATGGTCAACGCCGTCAACCTCGAGGGCAAGTGGGCCCAGTCATTTCCCTTTTTCGGTGGTGAGAGAAGAGGAGCCCCCGTCATGGCTTTTCTTCGAATAGATGATCAGAGAATATGGCTGCACCAGCAGATCTACGAGCCTGACTGCTGCGTCGTGCTGGACCACGGGCTCGTCGTCTCCATTCCCTGGGCTGAGGGGCTCAAGGAGGGTGGGGTCGCCGTCCTGAACTGGCCGGGTGCCCTAGACGACCTTGAGCTGCCTTCCAACCTATCCAAGATCGGCGTAGTTGACGCCATAACAGTCTCACGGAAGGCGTTCGGTAAACGGGCATTCCCGATCACGAACACGACGATGCTTGGGGCTCTCGCGAAGACCACTGGCTGGGTGGAGATAAGCAGCCTCGTTGAGACGGTGAAGGACAAGTGGAGCGGTAACATAGCGGAAGCCAACATAACGGCCATCAAGGAGGCCTACGCCGCCACGAAGGTGCATGAGGTCTGAAAATGAAGGAGAAGGAGATAAATATGGAACTGGTGCCGGGCGGCTGGGTCAGCACGCCGAGACCGGCGCAGAAGACGGGTACCTGGAGGACGTTGAGGCCGGTCGTCGACGTGGAGAAGTGCATAGGCTGCGGCATATGCGAAAGCTTCTGCCCTGAGACCACCATCAAGGTGGTTGATGGAAAGGCTGAGGTAGACTACGAGTACTGCAAGGGCTGCGGCGTCTGCGCCAACGAGTGCACCTCCCAGGCCATAGCCATGGAGCTTGAGGTCGAGGAGGAGTCGGAAGGAGGTGGATACTGATGGCACTGAAGGCCATGACAGGTAACAAGGCGTTCGCACACGGCGTGCGACTCTCCAGGGTCCAAGTGATAGCATCGTACCCCATCACCCCCCAGACGACCCTCGTGGAGTACCTGGCCGATTTCGTCAACGACGGCGACCTAGACGCCGAGTACATCAGATCTGAGGGTGAGCACGGGATGATGGCGCAGGCGATCGGGGCGGCCCAGACGGGCGCAAGGACGTTCACATCGACGTGCTCAGCCGGCTTCGCGTATGGATTCCAGGGGATCGTCTCCGTGCCGGGGCTCCGCCTCGGGAACCTGATGCTAGCCAACATCAACCGCCCCCTCGGGGCACCAGGGGGCCTGCAGGCAGACCACTCCGATGGGCTGACCGCCCGTGACTGGGGATGGGTGTACCTATACGGGGAGCACCATCAGGAAGTCCTCGACACGGCAATCCAAGCCTACAGGATAGGCGAGGACCACAGGGTGCTCCTACCAACCATGGTGGGCGCGGAGGGGTACTACATCTCGTACACTACGGACCTCGTCGAGCTCCCCGAGCAGGAGCAGGTGGACGAGTTCCTTCCGCCTTTCGACCCGGTTGGAGTGATCGACGCCGACAACCCCATGTCTCCGACGGTCTTCGGAACTACAGAACAGATGATGGGCATGAAGTACGCGGTCCACCAGGCCTCACTCAGGGCCAAGGAGCTCATCAAAGAGGTGAACGTGGAGTTCGGGGAGACCTTCGGGAGGACATACGGCAACGGACTCGTCGAAGAGTACAAAGTGGAGGGCGCGGACATCGTCCTCGTGACCATGGGGAGCTTCACGGGCAACGCGAGGAAGGCGGTGGACGACCTCAGGAAGGACGGGAAGAGAGTGGGACTCGTAAAAATCAGGTCCTTCAGGCCCTTCCCGACGGAGGACTTCCAACGTATAGCCGAGGACACAAGTGCGTTCGTCGTTGTCTCAAGGCACGACTCTGCCGGAGGAGCCGGCGCCCCCGTCGGATACGACGTCAAGTCGGCCCTGTACAACATGGACGAGAGACCCTTCATCCAGGACATCGTCTCGGGCATCTGCGGCGTCGAGATAAGCTCGGACGATTTCGCAATTCTGGCTGAGAGGGGCCTCAAGGCAGTTGAGCACGGCGGGTTCAAGGAGGACCTGGTCTGGTACCCCAACATGAGGATAACGGAGCGCTTCGACGTCCCACCGATGCCGGAGGAGGTCAAGAAGAACTTCGTCTACCCCGGAACCGGGGCCTGCCAGGGATGCGGGATGACCCTCATCTGGAAGACTGTTATGGAGACCGCTGGCAGGGACAGCGTCTACGTGAGCACCTCCGGATGTGGGGGATGGAGCGGCGCCCACACGATGTGCATCGGGACAGGCGGCTCCGGTGGCAACCTACCAGGTGGAGCGGCGACGGCTGTGGGCATAAAGAGAGGGCTTGTGAAGCTGGGGAAGACGAGCACGAATGTGGTCCTCGGCAGCGGTGACGGCAGCTTCGGGGACATGGGTTTCATGGCGGCCTCTGGGGCGGCTGAGAGGAACGAGGACATACTCATGTTCGTCTACGACAACCAGGCCTACATGAACACGGGGATGCAGAGGAGCGGCGCAACACCCCACCTGGCATGGACCACGACGACGCCCGTGGGAAAGGTCGTGAGGGGAAAACAGGCGCCCACGAAGCCCCTTCCGCTGATAATGGCGGCCCACGGCATACCCTATGTGGCTACTGCCAGCGCGGCCTACATCCCCGACCTGAAGAGGAAGATCAAGAAGGCCCTCTCGATCAAGGGGTGCAAGTACGTCCACATATACAGCCCCTGCCCCACGGGGCACAGGTACCCGCCGGAGAAGGCCATCGAGGTCTCAAGGCTGGCCGTCCAGAGTGGGATGTGGCCCCTGTACGAAGTCGAGAACGGGGCGTACAGGATAACGGTCAGGCCGAAAGAGTTCAAACCCGTCTCGGAGTACCTCGGAGCCCAGGGGAGGTTCCGACACCTCACGGAGGACCAGCTGGAGAAACTGCAGGAGACGACACAGGAAGAGTACCACCACCTAGAGCTTCTCGAGAAGATCACGAACGAGGATCTCTAGAATATTCCCCTTTTTTATATGAAATTGCTCAGGGTCGACCAGGCCTTAGGGGCCCTTGAATCCGCATGCGGGGCAGGTGTACTCCCTTCCGAAGAGGCGGCATTTCTCACAGCGCCAGATGGTGACGGCTCCGCAGGAGGGGCAACCGAACTTGAGCGCACTCTCCCCGGGCGCGATCTTCTTCCCGCATGAGATACACGATTGCATGGTTTCAGTCCACTATCAAGCCGACAGCCATCTATTTAAAGGTTAAACAGGCCCCTCAGCTCGGCGAGGGCGAGCCTGCCAAGGCTGCTCACCAGGACCCCGATCATCCCGGGATGGGTCAGGGCCGACCGGAGGACCCCGCTCTGCATGTCCATGTCCCCCTCCTCGACGAGTCTCTCCAGGGTCCCCTCGAGGCCTGAGCTCTTCAGGGAGCCGAAAAGGCGGTCCTTCCTGTCGTCGGAGATCCCGTCGGCGAATCTTCTGGCGGCCAGCATGGAGCTGAACTCTCTCCCGAGGAGCTCCTCCCATGCGGTCTCGTATCGGCTCAGGTACTCAGCGGAGCAATCATCAGCCTTGAGGGCGCTGCAGACAGTCTTAGCCGCCTCCACGGCGCAGAGCCCCCCGAAGATCACCCCTCCCCCGGTGGTGGGCTTGGTCTGTCCCGCGACGTCCCCCACGAGGAGGAGACCTTCGCCGTATGTCTTGGCAACCGGGCCTCCCTTGAGGACTGGCCACCTGACTGGTATGGTGTGCTCCGTCTCGCCGAAGCGTTTCTCTAAAAACTTCTCTAGGAGGACCTTCGCGTCGCTACTCTCGCAGGCGAGGCCGCAGCGGGCCGAGTCATCACCCATGGGGGCTACCCAGGCGAAGAAGCCGGGGGCGACGTCCTCTCCCAGCCAGACCTCCACCATGCCGGGTTCTACCTCGACGCCGGAGACCTCGGTGTTGATGCCGGAGAGGACGCCCCTCTCCGGGGGGCCGAGTCCGACGCTCCTGGCCAGGAAGCCCGCCGTGCCCTCGCAGTCTATGACGACCTCGGCGTCCACGGGCCCATCATTTCCCAAGACGCCTGCGACCCGGTTTTCCTCGACCAGAAGCTCTCGGACGCGATGTCCGAGGATCAACTCGGCTCCCGCGTCCTCCGCCTGCCCGGCGAGGTGCCTGTCGAAGGCCGCCCTGTCGACTATGTAGGCCCGGGTCCTGCTGCCGGTGATTCGGATAGGCGTCCCGTCGGGTGAGTACGCGACGCCTCCTCTGACCTCGTGCTGGATGAATTCTGGTGAGGGCTTGACGTCAAGCCTGGCGAGGCCCTCAACGCTGAGGATGCCCGCGCAGTGGTTGGGCTCACCTATGACGGTGTGCTCCTCGTAGGCCTTGACCTCGACGCCCCTGGAGGCGAGCTCCCGGGCGGCGATGAGCCCCGCGGGACCCCCGCCGACGACTATGGCCTCGGCCTTCAAGGTGCCCCTCTCAGGAGCGTTTTATGATCTCGTTGTACTCGATCTCGTCGACGTCCTCGAAGTAGCGGTGGATGTCCATGGCGACTCCCCTCTTGGCGATCTGGATGTTCTCGCCGAAGAATATCTCTTCGGGGATCTCTATGCGCACCTTCTTCTTGAGGAGCTTTATTTTGAACAGGGCGAGGTCGATGCCGAAGAACCTGCGGCCGATGAGGGCCCGTATCTTCTCCTCTTCGCCCTCGTAGCGGGAAGCGGGCTTCACCTCGTAGACTATCTTTCGTCCTGCCAGGGGGTGGTTGTAGTCTAGCTGGACCCTGCCGGCGCCGACGCTGCGGACCTGGGCGGTCCTGCCGTCCATTTCGACCTGCTGTCCCACGACGGGGTTGACCCCCTTCGACCTGAGCATCCTGAAGGGCAGGGTCCTGACGTTGTCCAAGTTGCGCTCTCCGAAGGCGTCCTCCGGTGGGATCTCGACCTCGGCGGACTCCTCTAGCTTGAGGCCTGGGAGCTTGTCGTCGAGCCCCTTGAGGACGTAGCTCTCGCCGACTACCACTAGCCGGGGCCCGTACGTCCGGTTCTCGTCGTAGATACCCTCCACCTTGGCCAGCTCCTCGTCGGTGGTGTCGAAGACCTCGCCGGTCTCCACTGCCTTGCCGGTCATCTCCAGCAGGAGGAAGTCCCCCTCCTTGACGGGCTCCACCACCGGCTCCTTCTTCTTGGCAGCCTTCTTCTTCGGCTCCGCCTTCTTCGCCTTGGAGGCCGTCTTCTTGGTGGTCACCTTCTTGGCAGCCTTCTTCTTCGGTTCCTCTTTCTTCGCCTTGGAGGCTGTCTTCTTGGTGGTCTTTTTCTTGGTGGCCTTCTTGGGCTTCTCCTCGGGAGCTGCCTCTGCCTTCTCGGATTCCTCTTCCTTGAGGTCCTTCTTATCGTCCACGCTCATGTCTGAACCTTCAATTTGATTGTGTGATGGGTCTTGAGCCCAAGACTTTGCCTTGGACTCACCTTGGAAATGCGGGCGAGAGTTTAAAGTCTTTCTGTAAATCGATTGACGGGAGAATTAGCTGGATCTCAATCCCATCGCCTTCGGTAACTGTTTAAGGGAGCACGGAGGAGTGGATTCGAGGCGACATGTCGGATAAGGACTCCAAGACCATAGGCAGGGACATGGAGGAGACGAAGGAGTACCACAGGCGCTACCTTCGCGCCATCAACAATCCGGTGAGGAGGGGGATCCTGAGGGCCCTGAAGGACGGAGATGGCTCCCTGGGGTCACTCTCATCTGCTACCGGGCTGGACGAGAAGACCGTCGCCTGGCACTTGAGCATCCTGGAGTATGGCTTCTGCGTCGAGAAGGAGGAGAGGGACGGGGAGCCCTTCTACGCGCTCACCAAGGAGGGGCTCGTGGTGGACTACGTGGATAAATAGGTTTATTCTACGACGGGGTAGCCGGCGTCGATCCAGCCCGTGATGCCCGCGTCCATGTGGAAGATCTTCGTGAAGCCGCTGTCGTTCAGTATCCCCACGGCGCGGGCGCTCCTGTTCCCTGTCCTGCAGTAGACTAGGAGCTCGTCGTCCTTGCTGAGCTCGTCGAGCCTCGCGGCCAGGTAGTCCACGGGGATGTTGATGGCTCCCTCGATGTGGCCGTCGTCGAACTCGGAGGGGTTCCTGACATCGAGGATCACCATGTCCGGCTTTCCCTCGATGAGGGCTTTGGCCTCCGCGACCGTGACGTCGTCGTACTCCTGTGTGGGAGTCAGGTAGTAGGCGTAGGCTGAGGCGAGTATGATCAGCGCTATTCCCGCGAGGAGTGGGCGTGGGATGTTTCTCTGTGTCGTCATATTCCGTTGATAAATACGGTGATGTATGAACCTTATCCCTGAGCCACGCGCGCTGGAGACTTGATAATTACCCCTTGAATTGCGTAAGGGTGGTATGAATCCGGTTTCTTGGTGTATCTCGGTGTAATGAACGGCGTGGCGGTGGCTAGCGCCCTCCCCTGGGGCTGGTCTCACGCCTCATGTTGTACAGCATGGCCAGTGAGAGCATCAGGCCCAGTGTCAGGGCGATGGCCACGACCGTATCGCTCAAGCGCACACCTCATGGAGCAGGGCTTCTGTGGGCCTTATAGGGGCTCCTCAGGACCGTTCATGAGAGGGTAGCATCGGTACTACCGAGGCATGATCCAGTTGAGGGGTCCCACGGGTATGTCGGGGCGTCCTCATGCGACCTCACCGGGCCCTCTTGGAGAAAGTGTGGTGGCGAGATTTAACTGGATTATGTACCATGGGTTCATCTCGATGTCCACCAATAACGTTATCAGGTGAGTGTCTCTAGACCGAGCTGGCTGCGTGACGTTTCATGAAGTACCTGTTGTTCTGGGAGCAGAAGGAGATGGACCCTGCGGAGCGCGCGGAGTTCTCCCGGGGGGCCCGGGAGGAGCGCAGGGACGAGGAGAGGTTCGGGAAGGTCATCCTAGCGCCCCACTTCTACGAGACCAACAAGGGGGTGACCGTCGTGGAGATTGATGACCCGAAGCAGCTGGCGAACAGGATGGCGCTTGTGGCCCCGTACACCCGGATCAGGGCGGTTCCACTGATCAGGAGCACGATGTTCAGCGAGTCGGCGGAGGAGCTCGACAGGGCCTGAGGCGCTACATGGCGTTCTGCTCGCGCGCGTGAGATTTTAAGGACTGTTATGCTCTGTGCATCGGTGTTCTATTCCCTAGGATTATATGACAGGGAGGCCCCTAACCATCAGGAAGAAATGAAGAAAGCCGGGATATACTATGCCTGCATGATATGCCTCCTCTGTCTGGCCTCCCCCGCTGGATACGGGGATAGTATGGCCGCCGACTTAGACTATGAGGGTATGGTCGAGAAAGCCGACTTCATACTCGTTGGAGACGTGACGAAGATCCACAATGTCTCCTTCACCTACGTGACCTTGGAGGTCGAGGAATACGTGACGAGCCCTCAGAACATGTCCCAGGTAACCATCACCATCGGTGGAGAGGTATATGACGGAGTGGGATGCACGGGCGATACCCCCCATGACTTGTTCTATGTCGGGGAGAGGGTGCTCGTATTCGTCAAGAAGATTGGCCCGTATTATCGTGTGCTGTATGGCGAGGCTGGCAAGTACATGGTTCGAGAGGGGGCTCTTTATGCTGGATTAACGCTCAAGACGGTTATCGATAATTGGAGGACACCCGTTGATTTCCATCCTCGACTGGCATTCAACGAATCCATGCAGGGTCTAGTATCATCTGGGAGCACTATAGATGATGTTCTAACTGTAGGTGCTGCCGTTCTCATCTTCATCTTGCTCTTAGCGTATCTGAGATGGAGGGAGAAGATTTGAGTCGAGGTAGCGGTTCTGGGGGGAAATATGCCACATATATTCTCATCGTGGCGTTAACGTTGGGATCATTCGTTGCGATGCGGTTTTTCCTGGTTACTCCCTCCGGTTTCCCGGTATCCGTGAAGCTGAACAGGGACACGTTCAGCGTCAACGATAGGGCCGAACTGATCTTCACAAACAGGGGCTGGAAGGAGGTGACATATGGCGGTCCGTATGAAATCGAGAGACTGGACGGCGAGGACTGGATGGAGGCATCCCCGTTTCCCTCGCCCGTTGCTTGGGTCCCTGAACCAAGAGTTTTACCAGCCTGGGGGACGACGCGACAAAAGATCAAGATAGACACCTTGGGACTCGGGCACTACAGAGTGCACAAGAAGGTGGACATCGAGGGCGGCGAGGCCATCTTCACCCTCGAATTCGATATCCGCGAGGGGGAATGAGGAGGATGAAGTTCACTGGAAGGGAGCTGAGTATCGGCGTCCTCGTGTTGGCCTTCATAGGCGGGGCCTACGTGCTCTCCCAGTACACTGGGGAGAGGGGTCAGGTGATACGCATAGGGTACTCCTTCTTCGCCGAGGAGGGGGGGCGGGTGGGGAGGGTTCTGTCGGTGAAACAGGAGATAGTCACTCCCAACTTCGTGTACAACTACTGCCTCAAGTTCGACAGACCCGACCTCGTGGGCGATAGACTGTGCTGGTTAGTGAGGTTCGAGCAGTGGGGGAGACCCGGGCACTACGTCGAGCTCTGGATCGACGCCGTGGAGTTCCTGGTGGTCGGAGGAGAGGAGTGCAGATGAAGGCGACGGGTAGGACGTTCAGCCTTTTGGCGCTAACGTTAGCATTCGCTCTGGGCGTCTATGTCAACACGCAATCTATGAGAATCGTGAACGAGATGAATTACAGTGCAGTCGGCATCCCGCTTTGGAAGGGCCCCTTAGCAGATGTTCCCGAAAATTACCGCGTCTACCTGAACTTGGTTGGTAGACTTTCCGCTGTTAAGTACCCTGACTTGGGTTATGGAAATGAAGACCATTCGGAACACTTGGACGTGATGATCTTTGAAACTACGAACTCGGGGGATACTCGAGTCCCGAGGGCGGTCTACCTCACGGATGAAGAAAGCAACACAGGGTTGATACCAACCGAGACGGGATTTGGTCTAGTATATAGTGCTGTGGGTTCCATTATCAGAGAATCAACCTTCATCAAATTGGTACAAGCACTGTATGAAGGGTGGACCATCGAAGTTGAGGGTTACGCCTTCGATGTGATGCAAGGGGGGCAGAGGCTTACCTTATTCGATGTGGAGAGGTTTGTCTCCGCACAGAAAGGTGAAGCTCTTAGAATGTATAAGAAGGTATGCGTTTCCTCCAATACGGGAGGCACATATGGAGTTAGTGGGATTCCCCGTCCTCTCCCTGTAAGATTTGAGGTGGGGCGCACCTACAGAGACGTCTACTGGACCGAAAGCGAGTATTATTATGGGCTATGGATGGATGCAGGGGAGACGATCAGATATATTTTCGAAAGCGACAGGCCGGTCCACTTCCGACTACTGTACTCCAACTGCACATCGTCCATGGATTGGACCCCAGAACGCGTACTGGTCGAGGAGCCGTCGATTACGACGCAGAACGAATATTTCACGGCTGAGTGGGATGGATTCTACATATTCGGGTTCGAGGGCGGCGACCCGGCCTCAAGGGTGACGTTCAACGCCCTCCGCAAGACAGGAGACTTCGTTCTCAAGCCCGCGTGGATACTGGGAGGCAGGACCGGGGGAGGCTCAGGTATACGCATCCCTGTGAACTGGTCCGACCTGTCCCAGTTCCCCCACCTGCTGGAGGCCTTCGAGGAGGATGAGAGGGCGACGGCTGTTCACGCCGACCACATGACGTACTGCCCCGCCGGCGAGGCGATGAGAATAATAGAGTTCCTTGGGGAGGAGTACACCCAGGGCGTCGACTTGTATGGCTTCAAGCTGGTCCTGGAGGACGGGAGCATGTATGCATTTGGCATGAGGTTCAGCTGGATCCCTCCCCTCGTGGACTAACCGTTGCCTGAACCATATCAGGCGTTCTTGACTGCCCCTCTTCCTTCCCGTTGAGTAGCGGGGTGTTCTATTCCCTAGCATTATATGTCAGTGAAGCCTCTAATCATCAGGAAATAATGAAACATTCCAATGTACGTCACCTGTGGCGTGCAGGCATAAAGACATGCATCATTTTCGTCGTATTGTATGTCGCCTCATATCTCACGGTCTTCGGTATATGCTCTAGTCCTTTCGTTGAGGAGCTACAGAGTAACGCCTACACGGCTGTCATGGGCACCATCACCAACATTCTGGTGACAGAGGAGACGGAGACGGGTAAGAATTACCATGCGGAGCTGAAGGTGGAGAAGTACCTCAAGAATGACCTATCCCATTCATTCGTCTACATCCGGTACTTCACAGCTGACGAGATGATCTCGGAGAACAGACCTCATCTATGGTTCACTGAAGGAGAGCGGGTCATATTATACCTGAAGAGAAGCTCGGGCTTCTTCTATGTGCTGGGCGATTACAGGGGGAAGTTTGTGTACACTAGGGGGATATACAGGAATAGCTGGGGCGTCCAGGTGTATCCTAATGAATCTCTGCGATTGTCGGTTCTGGTCGCAGGGACGGTTGGGTTACTCGTTGTCTCGCTTTATTCATACAGAAGGGGAGGAAACGTTGCTTTGAGTAAGTTTAGTGTGGACCGTGAAACGAAGGTGATCTCCGCCATACTATTCGCTACCCTTCTCTCACTTATCGGAGCCCATTATCTCGACAGACAGACTTTCGTAGATTGGTCTGATGTCGAGAAGATAGCGGAATTTAACCGTGAAGCCACCCTAGGAGATACTATTCAAATAGGGTATTACCTTGTGAACACCAAATCGCACGATATCAAAGTTATTCCGAGACACACGTTCGGAACATCAACCTATTACGCATCCAAACCTGACGAACGAGTGACGACTCACGTCAACGTGAATTGGGCGGAGAAGTATATCACAGTACCCGCCAAGTCTTCCCAGTCTGTACATACAGAAACTGTCACAGCCACTATGACAGGCACACTACACATTCAGGTGTCTGGACTACCAGAAGCTGAGATATTAGTGCTACCAGAAGGCTACAACTACACCTCCTGGCACTCGGAGCCACCTTCCCCATGGGACGGTGCAGATTTACTCCCCGTAGAAACCGTAGTCAACGACTGGCGAGATAGAGGAATGAACGTCTATCTCCCCCAGTATCTACCTGACAACATTGAGCCTCTGGGAGCGAGGATACAGGTAACGGATGAGGGATTAGCCTCCTCAGCGGTCTTTGTTTTCAGCGCATACAATCGAAGTCAAACGGGAACCGCTGAGGTCACAATTGGGGTGCAGGAGGGAGTTAGTTCGTTTGAAAATCATACCTCTTGGGGTATGTACATCTATTCGGACCCTGTTTCGGCTCGTATCGAGTTACCTGTGGAAGTCAGGAATAGTGAATACTTGGAGTTGTATGGTCCTCATTCTACGTGGGTTCAGATGCAAATCGATTCAATGTATTATTGGATGAGGGCAGAGCCTTCCATCTTACTGGAGGATATCAAGAAAATCATACTGAGCATGACATGCGTGCCTCTAGCCTCTGAAACCCCATTCAACGTCGTTATTGAATTAAACAAGTATGTCTTTGGTAGCCAAGACACAGCTAAGCTAATCATTACGAATAAGGACTCTCACCTGATTACGTATGGTTCATCCTATAATATTGAGAAACAGGTGGAGGGAGAATGGGTCGAAGTATCCCCGTTTCCTTGGCCCTTCGCTTGGACGTCTGAATGCAGATTTTTACCAGCCTGGGAGACGAGACGAGAAAATATCAAGATAGACCACTTGGAGCCTGGACACTACAGGGTGAGTAAAACAATTAATCATGAACGAACCCAGACTGAACTTACCTTCACCCTCGAATTCGACATCCGTGATGAGGGTTGATATTTATGAGGATCTCAGGTAGATGGTTCAGCCTCAGCATCTTGGGACTGGCCTTCATACTGGGGTCCAAGGTTTTGATCTATTCCTGGCAGATACCTCAGGAAACTAAGGAAATAGACTCAGGTCTGGAAGGGGGAGATACTGTACCCCTCGTCGAGGTCTATGAACTGCATAAGGACGTGCTCGTCGATAAGAACGAGTACGCCCTTAATGAGACGATAGTTGCGAAGGCCGTGATCGTGAACGACGGCTCATCCCCCGTGAGGATTAGACCCCCGTCCGTCTTCTCAGCCACCGGATACAGCGTAGGCAGCACTGACGAACGGGTCTCCCAGGGCGTGTCCATCACGTGGGCGGAGAGCGAGATCGAGATACCCGCCAACGCCTCCACGGTGCTCTGCAGGTTCAGCTTCAGAGGCGAAGAGCCTGGACCCTTCATCATCAGTATATCGGGCTTCCCGGAGAAGGAGGTCATGATAGTGGAGTCAGATAGGGAGCACTCGGAGAACTTCTGGGACAGGGATTACAGGATCCAGGTGCCCGAGGACAGTGAGTATAGGACTCTGAGGGGCGTTCTCGACGTAACGCCTTTCCCTCTATCCAAGGGAGAGGCATCCAAGCCAATATCTCAGGACTTCATCATGGAGGACGTCCTTGTGGTAGAGACCTATGACTCGTTCGACGAGCCCAGCGGAGAACAGCTCTACCTGTTCACGGATGGCCCCGGCACATTATTGCCCCGATCCAGCAGGTTCTACACGCCTGACTCGACAGGGTACAAACTGCTAGGAGGAATGATCCTTACCGAGGTCTATGAAGCCCGCGTAAACGGCTTAACCGGGGAGGTCGAGGGACCGACCTTCACCTACCAGCGTCTGGGTGAGACCTACAACCTCGTCAAAGTGGAGGAGATCCGCATACACGAGGCCTGGAGGCTGCCCCTCCTCGTCTCCCACGACTTCGAGCTGGTCAGCGGTAACTATCATTTCTGCTTCTCGGGGAAGGAGAGAGTTGAGTTCCCATGCAAGTTCCCCGTCGGCTACATCCACCATGAGGATGAGTTCGGTAACGCCGAGCACAACCTACACGTGCTGCTGAATAAAGGTGAGATGATCCACAGAGTTCAACAGCACCGGGCCCGTCCACTTCGGCCTCCTGAAATCCACGAGCTTCACGTATCATGGATACTTCACCCCTGTGAGCATGTCCTTCTACTTCGCAGACGCAGATAACTTCTATGTCAGGGAGACAAACACAACGAGGACATCATTCGAGTTCAAGGCGCCCAAGAGAGGCTGCTACAACCTCCTCTTCAAGGCCTACATGGGCAAGGAAGGCACGGTAAGCCTCAACGTCACGCGCCTTGAAGGATGAGACATGAAACCCCCCCTTCAATGAAAACATGAACCCACTGACGACACAACAAACAGCCTTCACACCGAAAAGACAACCACCGGGAACCCTTATCCCCCGCCACCGTCACGCCGAGAAGATGGTGGGCCCGGAGGGATTTGAACCCACGACTCCCAGGTTATGAGCCTGGTGCTCTAGGCCAAACTGAGCTACGGGCCCCCAGCCAAAATAATACCCCCACCCCACCATAAAAAACTCTTCTACTCCACCCCCCTCAACGCTTTTAGACAACATAGACCAGAACTACACCCATGTCCCTGGGACCCTACGAACCCCTCATCTACATCGCCGGCCAGGGAGCCCTCGTCGGCCTCATCATCGGCTTCATGATCCGCAAGCTAAACAAGGTCATCGCCGCCACCATGGGCCTCCTAATAATCGCCATCAACGTCTTCTGGTTCCTCAGAATGCTCGAGATCCCCATCAACCTCCCCGCCATCGACCCCATCCTAGACCTCCTCCCCGTCCAGCCCGCAGACATCATCGACCAATACGGAGGCATGATGCCCGCCGTCAGCAGCCTACCATTCATAGGTGGAGCCATCGTCGGCCTCTGGGCGGGATTCAAGATCGCGTAACCAGCATTTATTAACGCCCCAACCCCAATAACAGCCCGTGCTCCGGTGGTGTAGTCCGGTCAAGCATTCCGGCCTTTCGAGTCGGAGATCCCGGGTTCGAATCCCGGCCGGAGCACCACCCTGAGACCAATTTTTAAACACCCCCCGATCCAAAAAACAAGGGGACCCACCATGGAAGAGAGAACCAGGAAGAACTACACGGGCACCATAATCATAGTCAGCATCATAGTCAACGTCGCCCTCGCGGCCTACTCCGGATACAGCTTCAGGCAGACAGCCGAGCTGAGCACCCAGATAGAGGACATAACAGAGCTCTACAACAGCCTCTCCGAAACATACACAACCCTAGCCGACACCACCAGAAACCTAGCACAGCAGCTTAACATGACCATCACGCAGCGCGAGTACTACAAGGACCTCGCCGAGTACTACTCTAACGTCACCACAGACAACGGTGCCACGACGGGCATTCAGGGCGAGGCCTCCATACCCATCGTCGCCGTATACCAGATCGGGGGCTGGTTCCAGACCGAGCTGAGGGGCACCGTCATGACCGCCGACATCGAGCTGAGGGACGGCGACGGCAGGGCCCTGGTCAACACTATCCCCAAGATAGGGATAGACATCCAGAGTAGCATCAGGGCCGCCATGATCGTCGCCGAGGAGGTGACCGGGCATCTCTGAGAAGCACTGACGTGATACTCACCATCACCTCCGACCAGGAGACAGAGGTCGTGGATGGCCCCAGCGCCGGGGCAGCCATAACCGTCGCCCTCATCTCAGCCATCACCGACGCCACCCTCAACGAGGAAACCTACATGACAGGCACCATCAGCAGCGACGGCTCCATCGGCCCCGTCGGAGGCATACCGGAGAAGGCACTAGCCGCAGCAAAAAGCGGCGCAACCCACTTCTACGTCCCACAAGGCCAGGGCACCATCACAATATACGTGCCCAAGACCACCACCCCCTTCCCGGGCTGGACCACCACCGTCTACGAGCAGCAGCAGATGAACCTGAGCGAATACCTCAGAGAACAGGGGCACACCGTAAACGTCCAGGAGGTCACCAGCATCCAGGACGCATACGAGAGATACACGACACCCTGAAATACGCAAAGCCCTGGGCTCACCGGTAAAAATACGCGAAAAAAGAGATCAGTGCTTCCGGGAGGCGATTAGCTCCCTGCACTTATCAGCGTACTCACAGTACTCGAGACACGAGTTACTCCCGTCGGGCTTCTCCCACTTGGCCCCGCAGTCGAGGCACTCCCCCCCGTCCTCGTCACTCCACACCTCCACCGAACCCCCGCACGAATGACACTTCACGTAGCTCATCGTGGGCCTCAGGAGATCCCTGATCCCCGGACAAGCATCAGGGCTTGAGGGCGCCGGCCTCCTCCTGAGACTCAGTAGATCTCCCCCCACACCGAGACCGTGGCCCTCATCACGGGGATCGACTTCCCCGAGGCCCGCACCGCGTAGTCCACGATACCATTCATCGAGGAGCAGCACGTAACCTCCATGTGCACCACAGTCACCGTCCTCACACCATTCAGCCTCAGGATCTCCCCCAGCTTCTCAGCGTAGCCCTGAGCGTCATCGAACTTAGGGCACCCAATCACTATGGGCCTACCCCTCAACAGCTTCGCGTGCAGATCAGGAAACGCCACAGGCACGCAGTCAGCGACCACGAGCAGATCGGCGTCCTCGAAGAAGGACGCCTTCACGGGGACCAGTTTAAGCTGAACAGGCCAGTTACTCAAGGCTGAACCCCCCACAGCCTCCTCCGGCACGCCCGCCTCCAGCTGCTGGACCTGACTCGACGGACATCCACAAGCCACAGCGTGCTCAGAGGCATCCCTCTGCGCCAGAAACTCGTGCACCGCCTCCTCGTCGAACTCGTCAGCCTCCCTCTGAATGATGCTTATCGCCCCCTGCGGACAGTGACCCAAGCAGGCCCCGAGGCCGTCACAGTACATGTCCTTCACGATCCTGGCCTTACCATCCACTATCTGGAGGGCGCCCTCAGCGCAGTTGGGTATGCACTGACCGCAGCCGTCGCAGAGCCCCTCATCTATCTCGACAATGTTTCTCACAACCATTCATTACTCACCTCTGCCTTCCTCCGAAATCCCTCATTCCCCTGCCTCAGCGTCATGAAAACGGAGCCTCCAGCATCCAAACGGAGCAGCAGCTCCTCGAAGTCGACCTCCCAGGCCTCCTCCACGGTCACGTCATCCGGATCAGCGCCCAAGTAGAACAGGACGATTCTGGAGTCCCCCCAAGCAACTTTAGGCCACATACGGCCCTCCTCCTTGTACATAAACTTCATCGCCCCACTCAACCCTCCCTCGCGAGGCATCTCCCACCTGAGGGACAGTAGTTGACGGCGTGGTTCTCCACCACCTTGAGTAGAGGGTCCACGGTCCCATGGTTGACTGAGTAGACACGCTCCTTCCCCCTCCTCTCGACGTAAACGAATCTACACTCCACAAGGGGCCTGAGATTGTGGGAGATCATACTCTGCTCCTGCCCCAGTGTCTCCGCTATCTGGGTCACGTTCTTGGGACCGTCCAAGAGAGTCTCCAGTGTGGCTAACCGCGTTGGATTTCCTAGGACTGTGAAGAATCTGTTACAGGTCTCGCTTAGGCCTTTCTTCATGTTGAACACCTTATCTGAAGTTTTCTTCATATGATGGATATGTCATATGTATATAAACATTGCCTCAATGGTATCACATCGAAACATCCCAAAGCGGGATCATCCGCAAAATGTGCATAAAGTCAGAGAAAGCACGCTGAATCTCCTCTGCTCAAAGCCAATTAGAATATGAGGTCAAAGCAGCACATGTATAGCAACGAACGGATGATTGTAACTTAATCAGCCAGAATGTCATTCTTCCTTTTTCCCGCTCTTCGTCTTGAATAGCAGCCAGTTCTCATCCTTATCGGTGAAATGGACAAGAGTGTACCTTCCCCGCATCCTTTCGCCGTGGAGTTCGAACACCAGTTTTTCAGGCTTCTTGCTCTCGATCTGATACGTCCCCTTGTCCCATATCTCGACGGACCCAGCACCGTACTCACCCTCGGGGATGGTGCCCTCGAAGTCGATGTAGTCAAGGTCGTGGTCCTCTACTGCCACGGCCAACCTCCTTACTCCAAGTCTCGTCGGTGGCGTCTTAGGGACAGCCCAGCTCTTCAGCACACCGTCCATCTCAAGCCTGAAGTCCCAGTGCAGCCTACTGGCATGATGCTCTTGGACCACGAATCTCCCCGTGATAACCATGTATTGGCCCCCGAACACGCACTAATAATATCAGAGGAGGTCCGGCTTAAATTCAGTGGGAAAAGTGGATTGTTGATGATCTGTAGAAAGACGATCTGAAGACTGAATTGGTAGATATAACACAAAGCGGACGTCTAGTCATCAGCTGCAAGGCCTATGAGGCTCTCAAGCATCCTGTATGTTAAGCCCCATACGACGTCGTCCCCCACGTGGAAGACTTCGGTGTCGTACCTGTCCTTCACGAGGGCCCGGCCCCTCGAGTTGACGAGGTCGCTGAAGGGGGTCCAGAGGTAGTAGGCCAACTCCTCGTTGGTCCTAATCTCAGGCTCCTCGTCCATAAGGAAGACCATCGGGAGGACCGTCATGCCCCGCTTCGCCGTCGAGCCTACAGGCTCCATGACACCCAGGTAGTGACCCGAGCGGAGATCGATGTTTGTCTCCTCGTAGACCTCCCTGGTCACCGTCTCGATGAGGCCGTTATCATCCGGACACCTCTTCCCCCCCGGGAACGCCATGTCCCCTGACCAGGGATCACCCGGTACCTCAGCCCTCTTCACAAGGAGGAGCTCCAGCACGCCATTGTCCCGTATAAAGACAACGCCCACCGCCGCCCTAGCCTCACATCCATGATCGGATCTGAGCTTGGTGCGTATCCTCTCCAAAGAGTCCTCGGGTAGCAACGGCCTCTCCAGATCCAACGACCTCATCAGTAAAAAAACTGATCTTCCCTAACAGCACCCCGCATCATTACGATTCGAAGATGAGGGACTTCACGACCACGGGGAAGACGGGGTTCCCGATAATCGACTCACCGACGTCGATAAAGTCCCCCTCACTCAAGAAGATCTCATCAATGGAAAGCACGTTCCCAACACCTGTCTCCCTGTGGAGGACATTCCCAACGGAATTCCCGACATCAGTGTCGAAGATGATGATGAAAGGAAGACCCCCCGCTATCGTCCTCGGTAGCGCCTCAACCAATCCCAAGGCGAAGGTCTTCAGCCTGTCATATTGGATACCCACCGGGTCATGGAACGCCAGAGCGATAGGCGCATCCCCCTCGGATATATCATATCGACCGAGGGCGGCGGCGACCTGAGTCGCCACGTGATCCACGGAAAGCGCGTCCTTCCGGACGTTCACCACAACGACGGGGAGGTTCCTAAGAGGAAGACCTAGCTCGGGGGACCGATACGTGGTGGAACCGCTTACCTGCAGCGTGAACTCACAGGCCCCGATGACCGTCGCCCTGATCTTCTCCGACGTCTCCACCAGCTCAAGCCCACGCTCCTCGCAGAGCTCACGTATCCTCTCACCGAGGAGCCTCCCCAGGTCTTCGAAGTCCCGCCTCTCCTTCCCGTAGATATACTCGGCGACGCCACCCGAGAAGCTGTAGAGAGCCTCGCCCTCAAGAACCTCCTCGGGAAGCCTATCGGTCATCATGAGGCGTTCAGAGAGGTCGGAGTGAGGCGAGCCTGAGATCACCTCGACGAGAGTGGACGCCAGAGTATTGGCTATATCTTCTTTCTGTCTCTGGCTGATAACATCGCCAAGGCTAACATCGTAGCCCAGCTCCTCAATGACCTGCTTCCCGGCCGGTTCAAGCCTGACGATCTCGCTCCCAGCGCCGAAGGCCAGCTGCCGACCGCCCACGTTCACACATGCGGTATCCACGATCTCCCCGTTATCAATCACGGCTATGTTGGAAGTCCCGCCTCCAACATCAGTGTGAACAAGTTTACAGGAATTCTCTTTTGAGTACTCCACCGCCCCAGAGCCATGGGCTGAGATAACCGACTCGAAGTTGGGTCCAGCCGTCGCAGCCACGAACTTTCCGCTCTCTTGAGCCAAACGTTCGACGATGAGCTCGGCGTTCTCCTTCCTAGCAGACTCCCCCGTGACGATTACAGCACCAGTATCTATCTCAGAGACCTCGTAACCCGCCCGCTCGTACTCCTCGAACAGAAGGGGCATCAGGGTCTCCACGTCGATCTCTCGGTTCCCCTCCTTCAGGGGGGTGAAGAAGATCCTCCCCCTGTGCTTGATGTTCCTCTCGACGATGTGGAACTTCTTAGAACGGGAGAACTCGTCCTTCTCCAGCACCAGCTCTGAGAAGACAAGGTGGGACGTGGTGGTGCCTACGTCGATTCCCACTGAGGTTATGACCTTTCTTTCGATCTCGATCACGGTCTGATGTCACCGGGGAGTTCTCTGATGTACACGTAGCTGAACCTCTGAGTTGAATCTGTACATCTGCTTCAGATTGAATAAAGACGTTTCGGTGATCATAATCATGGTAACTAATGTTCCCGTTGAACCGATGGGTCAGCGTACAACCTCATACACGTTTCTCGGAGGATTTTCTTGAAAGTTTTTTACATCAATAGGGCTACTATATCAGCGAATTATAATGAGGAAGGAATATGCTGAATTCGGTTTGGAGACAGCTGCCAAACTAGGGGCTTCATATGCCGACCTTCGATTCGTTGACGGGGAGAGGAGACTCGTTAGAGTCAAGGACGGAAAACCCGACACGATCTCCCACACATCCGAGTCGGGCTACGGCGTCCGCGTCATCGTGGACAACGGCTGGGGTTTCTTTGGCTCCTTCGATGTCTCAAAGGAAGGCGTGAAGGAGGCCGTGGAGACTGCTGTAAAGCTCGGCAAGGCAAGCTCGACCACAACCAAGGATGAGATTAAGCTCATGCCTGCGAAGATTGTCGAAGACAGCTACGCTTCGAAGGTTAAGAAGGATCCTTTCAAGGTTCCCTTCGATGAAGTCCTGGAACTCCTCCTTACTGCAGACGAGGCCTACAGAGAGGTCAGCCCTCACGTGAGGACAACGACCGGAAGTATCCTCGCAAGGGTCGAGGACAAGTACCTGGCAACATCGGAGGGCTCACGGATAGAGCAGAAGATCGTGTTCTGCGGGGGATCTGGCTCCGGCTACGTGATGGATGGCGGGATGGTCCAGAGGCGCACCTACGAGATGAACCCGAGGACCATGGGCTACGAGTACATTGAGTCCCACGACGTCCCGGAGATGGCCCGAAAGGCCGGGAAGGAGGCTGAGGCCCTGCTCAAGGCGGAGCCCTGCCCCACGGAGTACAGATCCAACCTGATCCTGGACGACCCACACATGTACCTTCAGATCCACGAAACCATCGGCCACGCATCGGAGCTCGACAGGGTCCTGAACACGGAGGCCGACTTCGCCGGGATGAGCTTCCTTACGACTGATAAGCTCGGCAGCTTCAGATACGGCTCTGACGAGGTCAACTTCGTCGCCGACCCGACCATCGAGACAGCCCTGGGAACCTATGGGTACGACGACGAGGGCGTACCCGCGAACAAGGTCTACCTTGTGAAGGACGGGATACTCAACGACTATCAGTCCTCGAGGGAGACCGCGGCTCAGGTGGGCTTGGAGGGTAGCAGCGCGGGGATGAGGGCCGCGACGCCCGTGGACCTCCCCATCATCAGGATGAACAACATCTGCTTGGATGCTGGCGACTCGTGGAAAGCGGATGAGATCGTCGAGGACACAAAGGAGGGCATACTGATGAGGACGACGAAGATGTGGTCCGTCGACCAGAGGCGCCTCAACTTCCAGTTCGGCTGCGAGATAGGCTGGAAGATCAAGGACGGCGAGCTCACGGAGGTCATCAGGGACCCCACCTACACGGGCCTCAGCTACGAGTTCTGGAGGAACCTGGACGCCACTGCCAAGGACGATTGGACGCCTTACGGGACCACGGGTTGCGGAAAGGGTAGGCCGGGGCAGGGAATCTACGTCGGACACGGCGCCGCGACGACTAGAATTAAGGATGTCCGCATGGGCATCACGGGGAGGATGTAGGGATGACAATCGTAGGTATAGCCAAGGGAGCCGTCGACAAGGCAGTGAGCCTGGGCGCCTCCCAGGCAATGGCTACCGTGGTCTCATCGAACAGCGCGCTCACGAGGTTCACACTCAACGCCATCCACCAGAACATCGCCCAGAAGAAGTACGTCCTCAACTTCGAGGTGGTCGTCGACAAGAACAAGATCGGCTCCTCGGTGGTGAACTCCCTCGAGGAGAAAGCAGTAGCTGACAGCGTCGAGAGGGCCCTCAAGATAGCGAGGATATCGTCATCTGATCCTGACTTCCATTCATACGCGGAGCCTAAGAAGATTGTACCTCTACCGGAGATCTACAACAAGAGGACTGCCTCTGTGACGCCAGAGGAGAGGGTGGAGGGGGTTCAGACCCTCATCGAGACCGCCCTGGACCACGATAAGAGGGTGACCTGGTCCACTGGAGCCTACACTACGGAGAGCGTGAGCCTCGCCATCGCCAACTCACTCGGGGTGGAAGCCGAGGCAGCATACACCAGGGGATCTGTCGATGTGGTCACGAAGGCAGGCGACGACGCCGTGCAAGGATCAGGGTACCGCTCAATGAGGTCCCACGACGTCGGCACCTTTGATTTCGAGGGTATGGCTAAGGCGGCCGCGGAGGACGCTGTGAACGCAATCAAGCCCGAGCTTATCCCTATAGGGGATTACGAGGCCATCTTCACACCGACCTCTGTCGGCACATTCACAGGCTTCATGGGGCGTCTCGGATTCTCGGCCAGGGCTTATCAGGACGGGTACAGCTGCCTGATGGACAAGATAGGGAGCCAAGTGTTCGACGAGAAGCTCACCGTCCTTGACAAAGGGAGATCCCTGGAGACATACAACGCGATGCCCTTCGACGGTGACGGACTCCCCAAGGGGAGCTACGCTCTGGTTGAAGGCGGGGTCCCGATGAACCTCTGCTACGACACGTACACGGCACATAAGGACAAAACGGAGAGCACTGGACACGCATTGCCCAACACGGGAAGAGGCTACTTCTCGGGTTTCCCCATGCCCACGAACATGGTGATGGAGCCCGGGGATGCCTCGATCGACGAGATGATCGCTGACACCAAGAGGGGCGTATACATCACGAGGCTGCACTACGTGAACCCCATCCGACGGGACAAAGCGGTTATAAGCGGCCTGACGAGGGACGCCTGCTGGCTCATCGAGAAAGGTGAGATAAAGCACCCCATCAAGGTGATGCGGTTCACCGACTCGGTCCTCAGGGTCATGAGCGCGATCGACGCCATCGGAGACAAGTCAACGGTAAGCATGCTCTCGGGATCCACTCTGCCCGCCGTGAAGGTAGCAGGTTTCAGGTTCACTGGGCAGTCGGAGTTCTAGAGAGGCTCTACTTTCTTTTTTTATTCTACTGCACTACGTCGACCGACGATATCTGGTCCGGCTCCACCCAGCTGAACTTCCTCTGCAGTGTCCTGGAGTAGTACTTCTTCCAGTCGTAGTCCACCTTCTTGCTCCAGTCGTAGTAGATGCGTGGGTCTACGTAGCTCTTGAGGCTGGTTCCCAGGTTGTAGTCCCGGGTCATCTCGTAGGCCTCGATCTGGAGCTTCGCCTTCTCGATGCCCAGCTTGTTCCTCTCCTTTAGTGCCTCCAGCGAGGCTTTCCTCTTGCCCTGCCTCTCCCTGTGGCTCTCCTTCAGCTTCTCCATGCGGTCCCCCTGGGTCTTGATGGATTTTCTCTTGGAGGCTACGCGCTTCTCCAAGGCTGTCGTTGACTTTCCTTGCGCCCTCCTCTCATTCAGCTGTGCCTTGGCATCCGCGAGCTGAGTCCTGCTCTCCTCAAGTTTGACCTCGTACCTAGAGAGGCGCTCCTGATACTTTTCCTCCTGCTCTTTAATGGTCTTCTGAGCCTTTCTCTCCCCCTCCCTGGCCCTCTTTCTCCGGGCCACGAGGCGGTCCTTCTTCCTCTGTAGGCTCTGCTCCCAGGTCTTAGGTATAGTGCGCTTGTGGTTGCAGATGATGGCTGCCTCGAGGTTGGCCATGATGGCCACGTGCTTCTTCTTGAACTCGGGCTCATCGGCTCTCAGGGTGGTCTTTCTGAGTTTTCCCTCCACGGTCTCAGTGGCGTGGCACGTGCGGAAGACTTTGGCGCTGAGGCCAGTCATCACCTCGTCGAGGAACTCGCTCACCCGACTGGAGTTCACCTCGTCGAACAGGGTGGAATAGGTGTTTTCAGCCCACTTCTTGAGGTTGTTGACGACCCTCTCATCAAGGTCGGCCTTGAGGAGGTGACGCACTGAGTCCTTGCCCAGGAAGTCGAATGTTACTGAGCCATCCTCGTTGAAGCATAAATGTTCAGGCCGGAGACTTGAAGCCCCCACGGTGTCCGCCTCATCATCGTCATCCTTCTCGTCCCCGATCCTGATCTTGAGCTCATCGATGAGGTAACAGACCGTGGCGATCTTCTGCCGCCTAATGTCGTCGCTGGTCAGGTTCTCATGTATATACCTCTGGACCTTGCGGAGGTTCCTGCGGAGTTCTATCGCCTTGTCGAACTTTTCTATCTCCTTCTTCTGCTTGATAGGGCTGTTGTCGCTGGGCCAGACGTATTTTATCTTGCCACTGAGCTTGTCCCACCACCGGGCTATCCAGATGCTCTCGGAGTCCCAGTGAATCTCCTTCCAGTCGCCCTCGGGCCTCGGGGCATCCGGGCTCAGGTTCAACTCAATATCCTCGTGTCTCGGCCCCTCCTTCCACCTGCCCCGCCAAGGGTGCTCGCCGCGCCCCATGAAGATGCTGCTGGGTTCAGCCGTGTAGTTGCCGACCTCGCAGCGCTCTCCATCGATGACCGCGTAGCCGTATCTCTCCTTGTTCGCCTCCCGGATGACCGTGCGCTCAGCAGCCAGTGCCTTCCTCTCCTCTCGGCTGAGGGCCGCCCTTGCCTCCCGTTCCTTCAAAACCAGTCCATGGATAAAAGAGTAATCAACGTCACCAGTGAGGATCTTGACGCCCAGTATCTCGGCGAAGTCCTCATGAAAGTTCTCGGCGAAGACGGGGTCTTCTACGTAGGGGGTGCCAATCTTCTTGGCCCAGGCCATGGCTCGTTCCTCCTGCTCGTCGTTGAGGGTGAAGGGTTCTCCCCGAATGGTCACTGTTAGGCCCTGCCCCTTGTACCTTGGCGGAACAAGGACTCCGTTATGGTGAAGCTGCTCCATCTGGATCCTCCGTTTACGTCCCAAACAAGATGACTTGGTCATCTATATTGATTTCTGGTCGACTGGGGGAAGGACATTCATAATGAGGTTTTTTTCTGAGGTAGATTTCTTTCAGCTCCGTTATTCTTTTTACTGCTCCACATCTATTCTTAACTTGGTAGCCCTATAAAGCTCAGCTTTCATATTTCAACCGTATCTGCCTGTCAACGATCTCCGCAATGATCAGATTTGAGATGAAGACATGTTTCACGCCCAGGAGCTCGCATAGCTCCGAGGGCTTCTGGTCCTGTGTCACGAGTAGGAGGCCCTCCTTCTTCGCATGTTCCACCACCTCACGGTCCTTTCCGCCCGACAGTCCCTGCTCCTGGACGGTTGTGACATCCCACCCAAGGACCTCCAGGTAATCCTTGAGGCCCGTGTACATCTCGTCTAAGAGAATTTGCATGACTCATTCCCACGGGTTGACCTCGGCCTGAGGATTATATTAGATTTTACGCCCATTCAAGCATGAAAGAAATATCCCAGGGGGACCAGAGATAGTTTTTTTACCATTCTTTCAGGTTCAGTGGCATTTCACATGGTTCAGGTGGAGCTCCCAGGTGGGTTGGATATCCTCTGCCTGAGAGCCAACACTCTCAGCGTCAGGCAACGACAGGTAATACAGGGCGACCACCCTGTTATTCTCGTCGCAACTCCAGGCCCCAATGATTCCCGGTATTGTGAGACCCTGTTCGGCGATGTAGAAGAACTCGATGACCGTATCATGACCTTTCATGGTCGAAGTGCACTGATCTCCTCTCTCTATCACCTGATCGCTCCCCGTGGCTTGGGTGAATATCAGATCCAGGGCTTCCGACGGGCTTGATGCCATATCCTGGGAGAGCCAGATAACCCCCGCCTGGTCAATTATCACTCCTTGGCGCGCCACTGTGAGAGTCCCTGCCTCCTCCGAGGGTTCGAGAGTTCCCAGACCCTCTGTTTGAAGGTACATGTCCTCGGGGTAGTCGAACTGGAGGCCGTAATCCTGGAACCTCAAGTAGCCGACTGGGGGACTCCCCCTGTGGATCCAGAGGTTGCTACCGGTGACCCCTATGACTATCAGGGCCACGACCGCGAGTGATCGCGTGTTGAACTGTTGGAGTTCGGATAGTGTGCTCATCTCATTTTTCACCTCATATGTACTGGAGGAATCTAGGATACTTCTTCTTCAGCTTCTCGTATCTCAGGCAGAGCTGCCACAGTATGACGAGGCCCACCATCCAGAAGATGAAGGTCTGCCAAATAGGGAGGGGGGGAGGTTTCGGTGAGTTGGGGAGCCTGAGCCTGTAGAGCCACAGGTGAGCGATGTAGAAGAAGAGGGGGTTCCTGCCGAAGGCCAGGATGATACCTGTGACCCCATTATTGAACTTGGGCTTGTCCTGGAGGGCGAGGCCCAAGGCCAATAAGATGCACATCCAGCCGAGGGTCCACAGGAGGAAGGCGAGGCTCGGCGGGTATTTGGAGACGTAGAGCCAGTCGATGACCGTGTTCCCCCACCTCCTGAGGAGGTTCCCGTATCCGTTCATCAGCCTCACCACGAAGAACAGCGCGATGGACGAGACTCCCGTGGCCAGGAGGGGGATCTTAAGGCGTTTTATCTTATCTGAGTCCATCTTTGCTAGGAGAAGCCCGAAGCACCAGCCCAGCCCCATGACGCCTAACCAAGGGATGATGGGGTAGAGGCCGACATAGGGCCAGAACGCGAAGCTGGGTTCATGGATGACGACTCTGGCATACGAGCCCCAGGCTTCGTCATTAGGTATGAAGTCTAGGTTGAGGGTGGAATGGTTGAGGACGATGATCAGGCTGAGAACGAGGATCACGGTCGGCGGCACGCGCCTGTAGACACTGAAGATGACGAGGCAGACGCCTATGCAGGCGATGACCCCGAAGTAGAGCCGGGGGACCTGGGGCGCGAGCCAGTAGAACGCTGGTGTCACGAGTAGCGTCTCCAATACTAGGAGCAGGAGACCCCGCTTGATCAGGTGCAGACTAACGCTTGACTGGGATTCACCCCGAATCACCCTCTTCGTCGCTGAGAGGGCGAGGACCGTGCCGGCGAGGAAGATGAAGGAGGGGGCGCATACGTGGCTGACGAACCGCTCAAGGAACCAGGTGAGGTTCAGGAAGGGAGGTGCCTGCCCCAGGACCCCCTCGCCTCCATGGTGGAATTCGTTCCAGAAGCTGGAGACGTGGTCCCAGGCCATTATTGCCATCACTATGCCCCTGGCGAAGTCGATGAACTGGAGGCGCCCCACACGGGGTTTGACAGATGGCGATAGCTCTGGAGTGCTATTCGTCTGCATGTTGATCACTCCAGAGGATTTGTTAATATTATTGCATTGTGGACTATTAGGAAAAACTTATAGATCAGACCTGGCTACTCCCTAACCAATGGACTGGAAAGCAGTCGATGAGAGGCTCATAAAACGAGGAGAACTCATCTTGGACCTGGAATCCCTCAGAAACCACG
>JADHWN010000017.1 GCA_016783455.1 Candidatus Bathyarchaeota archaeon | reverse complement strand
TGTTTAGCTCAGATTAAAATAAGCGAGATTTATTTATATTCTATCTAGTTTTTGCTAAATAAATCATGAAAATGTTAAAATAAGCACTGTTTAGAATTTAATTTGACTTATATGCGTAACGAGCTAAACACGTACAAATATAATAATCTAGTACGGAGTCCACAACCACAAGGGATTTTATTAGTTTAACAATGGAGTATCTAACGTGCTTAAACGCAGGAGAGGCGTCTCAACCCTCATCGGAGTCGCGTTCTTCCTACTCATCTTCATGACGGGCTTCACCTACTACGCCCTGACGCTCCAGGCGCGGCAGAGGTACGACGTGGTCGTCCAGGAGATGAGCGAGTTTGACCGAGGTAGATTCGAGGAGGAGCTCACGGTCACCGACATCACCGTCACCGCCCTGAACAAGATCAACATCACCGCGGTGAACCCCGGCTCCTCCTCCGTTCACGTAGTCTGGATAGGCATAATGAACGAGGCCAACAACACCCAAGACTACTACGACGCGGATATCTACGTCAAACCAGCTGAGACCCAGACGGGCATCAGCAACGACAGCATCACCGTCTACGCCGATCAGACATTCATCATGCATCTGGTCACGGAGCTGGGCAACATCTATACCTTCACATATTTCCCAGATACTGGCTCCGGAGGCGGAGAGACACGATACCACTACGTCGACGCGTTCACAGACGACTACGCCCCTGCTGCACAGGGGGCGCCCAGCTTCTTCTCCGCTCAGCAGTACGGACCGGACGGGATCATGGATGTAATGACCGAGGCGAGCACCAGCACAGGTTTGCAGAACACCACCATGATCTCGGGGGAGTCGTTCGAGGGAATCTGGTCTCCCGCGGGCTGGACTGAGACCCCCGGAGACAACAACTGGAACCAGGAGTCCGACCAGGCCTACGACGGTATCTTCTCAGCGGACTTCGACGGGCAGAACCCAGGTAGGACCGGTAACCTGGAGACGCCTGACCTGGACCTCACGGGGGCGTCGTCGCTCTACCTGGAGTTCTGGTACAGGGACGACGACCTTGACCCCAACGAGTTCATGCTGGAGTTCTTCGACGGCACGACCTGGGACCTAATCGAGGACCTGGGCTTCACCATCCAGGAGGACCAGTGGCTCCACTACTCAATGAACATCTCCGACCCGCAGTACTTCATCGGCAACTTCAGAATCAGGTGGAACTGCGACGACGTCGAGAACGGCGAGACCGCTTTCCTGGATCTCGTAACGGTCACAAAGGAGGTCCTCCAGACAAACTACGACCTCGACCTCGAGGTCAGTTGGTCTGACATGGCCTTCAACGAGGACAACGAGTGGCTCTGCATCTACGGGGGGGTCCAGGGACCCGAGTCGCTGATCGTGGACGCATGGGACGGGGGTGCATGGGCGACGGTCTTCAACGATCTGCAGCCGGGATGGAACAACGCCGACGTATCCACCTACCTAACCTCTTCGACATTCACGATACGTTTCAGGGGAGGAGTAGCCATCGGCGACACGGTCCAAGACAGCTGGGAGGTTGACACGACATTCCTCCACGTCTGGACGTACACGCCACCCTAGCAGTGAACCGACATCTTCCTACAGGTTTATGAAGGAGTAGTCGTGCGTGTTCTCCCTCTTCCAGCGCGCGCAACCACATCAAGGCCTACGGGAGACTCCCAGCCCTCACTTGAGCATGGGGTTCCTGTACACAGACGAGATCGGGCACCCCGGGCACCACACGTTCTCGTACCTGTGACATTCCGTGCAGTTCTTCTCGCAGGGAGGCGCGTCCCCCCCTCTTTCGAGTAGACCTTGACGGGCATCTCTCCGTGGATGGGCGTCCCGAGGTAGTGCGCGTAGACGACATCCACATTTGGAGCCTCCCTCATCGCCTCCACAGTCGAGTGAAGGGCCCTGTCGTCCTCCCCCCAGAGAGCCAAGTGGAGGTTCGCCTTGTCCGTTGTCCTGAACATGTTGATCACCCTGGGGCAGTGGGTCAGGCCCTCCTCGAACTCCGCCCTCGTCTCGCTGCTCTTGACCTCGAGGCCGATGCAGGCCATCTTGTACCCGAACTTGGACATGTTCACCCCGCCGGTGACTATCACGATGCCCTCGTCTATCAGCCGCTTCAGCCGGTTTGTCACCGTCGGCCTGGAGGAGCTCACCTTCTCAGCGAGCTCGGTAATCGTCGCCCTACCATTTTCTTGGAGCTGGAGGACGATCTTAAGGTCCAGGTCGTCGATATTGTCACACATAATGACTCCACTCAAAATATCTTGACAGATATTTAACTCGTATCATAAAAAGTATATACTATTATTAGCCTGATCCCAGACCTCGTTTTACATTTTGGATTAAAAGTAACCTTGGTCAACCCGTAAAGACCATCGGTGGCTTCACTTCTTGGCGGACTTTGCCTTCCTTGAGCCCTTCCTGTCTCCGTGGATCATCCTCATGTGCTGCTTCATCCCCCCCTCGGTGTTGAAGCCCTTCCCGCAGACGGGGCACGCCACAACCACGGCGCTGAGCTCCACTTTCTTCCCCAGGAGCCCCTTCCGGAACTGCTGCACCAGCGTCTCGCCCCGGTCGTAGCTCAGGGGCCTGCCGTTGTCGACTATCATCTTCATGGTGACGTTGAACGTGTTGAACTTGTCCTCATCGCGCTCGAGGCTCACCTCGCCTATCACGCCCTTCAGCTTCTGGTTCTCCTCGCTCAAACAGGCCACCTCGGGGTCCATACACAAATCCGGTAAAGCTCAAGAATTCAATGGCTGCGATCCTTTAAAGCTCTGCCCCAGACCTCCCCGGCCCGTGCTGGAAAAAGAGAAATAGTCCCATCGACAGTCTTGCGTCCATTGCATCCGGAGGATTTGTCGAGATGGAGTTCGAGATCAAGGAATGGGCCTCGACCGAGAAGGTCGGCAACGCATACTCGTTCATTCACCACGGGAAGTTCCACGGCGTCCTCGAGACCAAGGTCGGGGCCTACAGGGGCAACCATGTCCACCCCTTCGACCAGTACACCCTGCTACTGAAGGGGAAGGCCTCCAACTACATCTACGTCGACGGTGAGAGGGTCGAGGAGCGCCTTGAGTTCGGCAAGGTGGCCGTCGTCCCTGCAGGCGTCCCCCATATCCTAGTCCCCGAGGAGGAGATCTTCACCTTCGAGTGGTGGGACGGCGACTTCATCGCCGACGAGTGCGAGGGCATCTTCGACGACCTCACCGAGGACCGGGTGGGCCCCCTCGACTAGCCGTACCTGATGGCGGCCCTTCCCACGGCATTGTAGTTATCCCGGGGCATGTCCTGGTAGACGGTGCAGCCGGGGCCAAGCATGAAGCCTCCGCCCTCCCCGGCGTCGTCTATGGCCTTCTTCACCTCGGCCTCCACGTCAGCAGGTGTTCCGGTCCTGAGTGTGGTGACCCTGTTGAGGCCCCCGCAGACGGCGAACCTGTCGCCATAGATCTCCTTGGCCCTGTCGAGCCAGGTGTACTCGTGGGCGTCCCAGTTGATGCAGTCCACCGGGTACTTTTTGAACCAGCCGGCCTCCATGAGTCCCTTGTCCTCCGCGTTGCCCTGGGGTGTGCTGCAGATGTGCATCATCTTGATGGGGCAGTCCACGGCCTCCAGGACCCGCCGGTCATAGCCGAGGGCGTACTCCTCGAGCTGCTCCACGGTGAAATCGCGCCAGATGCGTCCTCCTCCGCCTATCCCGAAGAAGATGCCCGCGGCCCCGGCGTCCACGCAAGCCTTCGCGAAGTCGATGGTGGTCTCCGTGATGGTCTCCATGCCCTGCCTCAGGGCGTCGGGGTTGCTCTCCATGTCCTCCAGCACCCGTTCCGGGGTTCCCACCCCATTCATGGCCTGGATGATGGGGCTGGGGATGGTGTAGATGAAGGGCATCCGGCGTAGGTCTCTTGCGAGGATCTCGTTCGCCCTCACGTACTCCCGTAGCTCCTTCTTGGGGTTCAGGACCCAGAGCTTCCCCCAGTCCTCGGCCTCCTTAACTACGGTCGAGAGAGTCGGGGCGTCCTCCCGGTTATCCCTAAAGTCGAAACTGCTCCCCCACTGCATGGCCATGAACCTGTAGTAGGGGGTCACCTTGAGGAGGTCCATCTTGTAGTCGAGCTCCCTGAGGAGGGCAATGTGGGAAGCTGCGGACTCCTCCCCGTCCCGGGTCGACTTCTCCCAGCTGTACCTCCCAAGCCAGTCCACGGCGGGGAAGTGGCCCCAGATGGACCAGGGCACCCTGTCGGGGACCTCCCGGCGCATCACGGCCATCACCCGCTCAAACCTCTCGGACTCCATAATGATCGAGTAATGCTAGGGTGGAAGTGATTATAAAACCGCCTCCAGGCTGGGGGCCCTGAGGTAAGAGCTATAAGGAGTCGTCCAGTTGATATCCTACCTCAGAGGTTTTTTCATGAACTACAGGAAATTCGGCAAGCTCGACTGGAAGCCCTCCGCCCTGGGCTTCGGGGCCATGAGACTTCCCATCCTCGAGAACGACTCGAGCAAGATCAACGAGCCCCTCTCCATAGAGATGATCCGGTACGCCATCGACCACGGCGTCAACTACGTGGACACAGCCTACGGCTACCACGGCGGGAACAGCGAGAGGCTGGTCGGGAAGGCGCTCAAGGACGGGTACAGGGAGAAGGTGAAGCTCGCCACCAAGATGCCCACCTGGCTCACCCAGAGCTACGGGGACTTCGACAAGTACCTGGACGAGCAGTTGGGGAAGCTCCAGACGGACAGGATCGACTTCTACCTCCTCCATGGCCTCAACAAGGGCAGGTGGCCCAACCTCAAGGAGCTGGGGGTCACCAAGTGGGCGGAGGAGGCCATCGCCGACGGCAGGATAGGCCACATCGGCTTCAGCTTCCACGACGACATCGCCACATTCAAGGAGATAATCGACTACTACCCCGGCTGGGAGTTCTGCCAGATACAGTACAACTACATGGACACAGAGTACCAGGCCGGCACCGAGGGGCTCAGGTACGCCGCCTCCAAGGGCCTCGCCGTGGTCATCATGGAGCCCATAGCCGGGGGAAGACTAGCGGTCCCGCCGCCGGCGGAGATACAGGCGATCTGGGACAGCGCCTCCGTGAAGAAGACCGCAGCAGAGCGGGCCCTCCAGTGGGTCTGGAACCAGCCCGAGGTCTCAGTCGTCCTCAGCGGCATGAGCGAGATGCGGCACGTCACCGAGAACGTTGAGAGCGCGGGCCGCTCAGGGGTCGGCACACTGACCGAGCAGGAGCTAGCGATCATAGAGAGCGTTAAGCAGAAGTACGGGGAGCTCGGGTTCATCGGCTGCACTGAGTGCAGGTACTGCGAGCCCTGCCCAGAGGGAGTCGCCATCCCCGAGATATTTGCCCTATTCAATGAGTACTACGCCAAGGACAAGGACGCCGCCATCAAGGAGAAGTACCTGGAGGAGATCGCCCCCGAGAACCGTGCCAGCAAGTGCGTCAGGTGCGGTACGTGCGAGGGGCTCTGCCCCCAGAACTTGCCCATAATGAGCCTCATGAACAGCGTCAAGAGGACCTTCGAAGGTAGCCGATAGTCGTTTAACTAGGGGTAATAGCCGCCCTCCCTCCCTTCTATTTAGAAAGTTCTAAGTGACCCGAGCCCCAATAGTATAGGTTGTAGCTCTGGCTATGTATACCTGAGGCTAGGAACGGAGGAAGAGACATGGAGTTCGACTTGGAAAAGTACACGCCCGTGCCCGTGAGGTACGAGCTCAGATACGTCATGCTCAAGAAGCTCCAGGAGGGAGAGGACCCCCTCCCGGACATCCAGGGAAGGGATGAGACCAAGCAGGACCTCATCCGGGCGGTCCTCAGCGGCTGCCACCCCTACCTCGTCTCCAGGGAGGGCACAGGCAAGACACGCCTAGCCGAATCCCTTGCCAAGCTCCTCCCACCGGTTCCCAAGATCAAGGGCTGCCCCTACAACTGCGACCCCAAGTGGCCCGAGGAGTGGAAGTGCCCCGCCTGCAGGGGCGAGGACGACCACGAGATCGAGTTCATCGCCGGGAAGCAGCGCTATAGCCGGATCCAGGGGAACGAGTACACCAACGAGGCGAAGATCCTTGGCGTCAAGGACATCCAAGCCATCGTGAAGGGGGAGAGCCCCACGGACCCCAGGTCGTTCATAGGTACGGGGGTCCTCAGGGGGAACAGGGGCATCGTCGTCGTAGACGAGCTCCCGGCGATCCCCACGAAGGTTCAGGTGCTCTTCCATCCGATGCTCCAGGAGGACAGGATCATCCTCGAGGAGTACGCGTGGGAGCGGCCCATCGACATCTTCTTCATCGCCACGGGGAATCCCACGGGCTTCGCCCACGTCAACCGCATCCCCGAGCCCCTCCTCGACCGCCTGGAGCTCATCCCCATGAGCCTCCCCGGTGAGAATGTTGAGCGAGACATAATGCACAGGGAGCGATTCAGGGTAACCGACGACTTCTACCAGGATGGGGAGGACGATGAGCCCCAGGAGTATGCCCACATCACCCCGTCCTCCCTCAGGAGGAGGGTCGCGGCGCCCTGGTGGATAATCGACATAATCGCCAAGGCCTCCCGATACACCCGGGACTGTCCCAACATCGACAGGGGAGCCAGCATCCGGGGGAGCATCAAGGCCCTCGACCACACCTACTCCACCACGGAGATGAGGGGAGCCCGTGTCTCCAGCCTCGAGGACGCCCTCCAAGGCCTCAACCTCGCCCTCAGGGGCAGGATACGCCTCAGGGCCGACCTCATGGGCTTCGACGACAGGCCCAGCGTCATCATGGCGCGGTACGACGAGGTCGTCGAGGATGTCATGCACTACGCCGTCAGGGACGTCGGGGAGAGGGTCCTGGCGGGCGTCGAGGTCGGCCTCAGTGACCTCGCGAGGGAGACGGAGGACCTGCTCTACTCCGAGGGCGGCGTCAACGAGGGGATGAAGTCTCACTCCGCGGTGTCCGAGGTCATGGCTTGGATGGACGAGTCCGCGCCCGAGGCCTCACCCCACCTAGTAGGCGAGCTCGAGGACCAGCTGAGGGCACTCATCGAGGGAGCCGACCCAGCGACCGTCGAGGAGTACAGGCTCTCCGGCCTCGAGTTCATAGCGAACGCCCTCGTCGCATCCAAGGCCGTAGCCGCCTTCCCCAACGCCGAGAGAGCATTCTTCCCGAAGCGGATGGAGTCCTGATGCAGGTAGAGACCAGGCGTAACCCATGCAGCGACCTCGCGAACCGGCAGCTGGAGATGCTCCGGGAGATCGCGAAGATGCAGATGGGCCACGGCCTGGACTACGACTCCAAGATAATGGACGCCGCCCGGAAGCAGGCCCAGAGGAGGTTCCAAGAGTCCCGGAGCAGGAAGGAGCGCGCCGAGGAGGATCTGGAGCACCTCGAGGCCGAGGAGATGCAGAGGTCCCTTGAGGAGCTCATGGGCTCAGGTGCGGAGCTCGACAACATCCTGGGATCCATGGACTCGGGGGGGCACATGGAGAGGGTGAAGTCAGAGATAACCGACCTCAACGAGGAGTCCCAGCAGATGACACAGAAGGACTTCGATGACGCCCTCTCGGAGTTCGGCTCCAGGGGCCTCACGGACGCCAAGAAGCCCAAGATCACACTCACCTCCAAGGGGGCACGCCTCCTGGGCCAGGGATACCTGAGCAGGATACTGCAGCGCCTCTCCAGGCGGGGAGTCGGCCCCCACAAGATACAGGACATCGGCTACGGCCCGTGGCTTGCCTCGACTGTGCGCCCCTACGAGGTGGGGGACCCCTACGACAGGATCAGCATCCTCCACAGCCTCTTCGGGACCCTTGAGAGGGGTGCCGGCTTCCAGGACCTCTCCCTGGAGGACTTCCGGGTCTTTGAGGCCATCCATAGCACCCAGGTCACCTTCGGTATCCTCGTGGATCAGAGTGCCTCCATGAACAGGGCCGGGAAGCTGGAGGCGTCCGTGGAGACCGCCCTCGCCCTCACCGAGCTCATGCGCAGCCAGTTCCCCGAGGACAGGCTTCGCCTCTTCTCATTCTCCGAGGAGGTCAAGGAGGTGGAGTCATGGGAGCTCCCCGGCATCGCCGTCCCCATGAGGTACACCGACGTCCGGGCCGCCATGCGCGTCTTCAGGAAACTGGTGGCCCACGAGACCGGGAACAAGCAGGCCCACCTCATCACCGACTCGGCCCCCAACTACGAGGACGGCGAGTACGTCGGCTTCGACGCCGCCTTCAAGGGGGTCGTCGAGGAGGCGAGGCGTTACAGGTCGGCGGGCATCACCCTCAACATAGTCATGCTCGACGACGACCCCAAGCGTGGGGAGATGGCCAAGTCCATTGCCCAGGAGAACCTGGGGAGGGTCTTCTTCGTCCGCCCCGGGGAGCTGGGGGAGGCCCTGGTGGAGGACTACCTCGTCTCCAAGCGGGAGTTCCTGCGCCTCTAGGCGGGCCGGGCGAGGACCACCATCATCTCGCTCTCCTCGGTGAACACGCCTTTCCTCAGGTCGCCGTACCATTCCAGGGTCTCGAAACCCGCCTCGTCCAGCAGGGACCTCACGCCCTCCACGGAGTGGACGTAGACGTCGCTCCCATCGTAGTACCTCTCCACTATCCTGCCTTCCTCGACGACGTCATACCAGAGGCTGACCGATATGATGCGCCTCTCCACGTCGGTGCTATGATAGCCCGTGCGTACCACGAGTCTGCTCTCGTCGAGTGGTTTCCTCTGGACGAACCAGCCTCCCTCCGCCGTCAGCTCCGGGACGTGGGCGAGCTCGAACGCGTAGACCCCACCTGGTGCTACGTGCCCCTTTATGGCCTTGAGAGCCTCGAGCTGCTCCCCTCGGTCCAGTATGTGGTCGAAGCTGAAGCTGGGGAAGTAGACCAGGCCGAAGGTCTCGTCCAGCTGGAAGTCCCTGACGTCCGCCTGCTCCAGGTGCAGGAGTCCTCGGACCTCCGGGGGCTCCTCCGCGACATTCCTCTCCGCGGCCCTGAGCATATGGGGTGAGTTGTCGATGCCCCAGGTCTCCACGCCCTCCCTAGCGAGCTGTATGGCGAGGCGGGCCGTGCCGACGCCGAGCTCCAAGGCCTTGTCGCCGTACACGTGGGCGAGCTCGATGTAGAACGGGGCGTCGTCCTTGGCCCCGAATAGATCGTAGAACTTCTTCGCTCCCTCACGATAGCTCATGATGCCTTCCTCTACTCTAGAGAGGATAGTATCCCGTTTTATCCGTTATGACGAGGAGAAAAAAGTCCGGGTTGATACGATGTTATTTTTGGAAATGAGAAACAATTAAGTTCTACCATCTCGCATAGAATCTGTCCCCCCAGGTGCGGTAATGCACCGGGGAAAGGATCCGAGTCCCCCGGAAAGGTATGAAAGCTAGGTTTGGGCGGGCTCGTGTTCGAACACCTAGGTCAGATAGATATGGTCAATCTTAGTTTCATGGGTGGAACCCATGAGGTAGGCAGGAATGCGATCCTGCTAGAGTCTAATCAGAAGAAGCTCCTAATGGACTACGGAGTCCAGATAGGGGACAAGCCGAACTTCCCGGGTCACGTCAGGGCCAAGGACCTCGACGGAATAGTCATCACCCACGCCCACCTGGACCACTCCGGGGGGGTGCCGATGTTCTACCTGTCGGAGCCGAAGCCCTTCTTCGCGACGTCGACGACGACGGAGATAATGAGGGTCCTGCTGAGGGACATGATCAAGCTCAGCGGCTACTACCTCCCCTTCGAGTACATCGAGTACGACATAATGATGAGGAACCGGAACGACCTCGCCTACGGGCAGAAGGTCAAGATGGGGGACATCGAGTTCAGCCTGTCCAACGCCGGTCACATCCAGGGGAGCGCCATGGTGGACGTGGAGACGGGGGGGAAGCGGGTTCTCTACACGGGGGACCTCAACACCTCGAACACCCGCCTCACCCACAGCGCCAAGGTGCCCCGGAAGAGGTACGACGCCGTCGTCATCGAGAGCACATACGCGAACACGGACCACGAGGACAGGAAGAAGATCGAGGAGTCCTTCGTCGCCGCCATCAAGGAGGTCCTCCGCAACGACGGGAAGGTCCTGGTGCCCGCGTTCGCCGTGGGGAGGAGCCAGGAGATGCTCTACGTGATGAAGTCCCACAAGATCAACGCCAGAATCATCGTCGACGGCATGGCGAAGGCGGTCAACCAGATCAGCCGCGACAACCCGGACTCCATCAAGACCCCGAATGCCTTCATCAAGGCCATAAACGGGGTCAGGGAGGTGAGGGGCTGGAGGGACAGGCGCACTGCCCTGAAGAAGGCGGACATCGTCGTCGCCCCATCTGGGATGCTCCAGGGGGGGACGGCCATGCACTACATGGAGAAGCTCGCGCTTGACGAGAGGAACGCCGTCTTCCTGGTGAGCTTCCAGGTCCCGGGTACGGGAGGGGCCAAGCTACTGGAGTCGGGCAACTTCACCATCAAGGACGTGGAGCAGGAGGTGAAGGCGAAGGTGCAGCACTTCGACTTCTCGTCCCACAGCGGGAAGACCCAGCTCCGGGCGTTCCTCAGGGGCATCAAGGGGAAGCCCGACGTCTACGTCGTCCACGGCGAGTCCGAGAACTGCGTGGGCCTCGCCGAGTGGTGCCGCGACGAGCTCGACCTGAACGCTACGGCCCCCCATGAGGGGGACTCTTTCAAGGTCTAAGCGAGCCCCTAATACTTTTCCAGCCTTTTTCTTGGCAATGTTTAAATGCGTTTTAGTCAGGCTAAACTGGATTCTCATGGTGGACAGTGACGGGGCTCAGGAGGCTCAGAAGAACCCCACACTCAGGTCCCTGATGAAGGGCAATATTCTCATACTCACGGTCAGCCGGGTCATCTGGAGCATCTCGGGCGCCGTCGTCCGCCCCTACATGTCGCTCTACATCCTCGCACTCGGCGGGAGCAAGCCCGTCATCGGGTTCTCCAACGCTCTCGCGGACCTCGTCGGCCTGTTCCTGTACCCGTTAGGAGGCTACATTGCAGATAAGGCCGGGAGGGCGAAGCTCATCGGGATAGCGACGTTCCTATACGCCTCCAGCTTCCTGTTCTTCATCTTCGCGCCGAGCTGGGAGTGGCTTGCCGTCGGGATGGCGTACCAGCAGCTTGTCCTCTTCTACATGCCGGCCCTGAACGCCCTCATGGCGGACTCAATCCCCGTGGGGACGAGGGGCAAGATCCTCTCCATGATGATGGTGATCCCCGAGGCCGTGCGCATATTCGTCCCATTCGTCGGGGGCTGGCTCATAGCCGTCTACACCCTACAACCTGCGATGCGGATCGGATACACGTTGAGCTTCTTCCTCGCTTTGGTCGTGGCCATCATGAGGTACAGGTACCTCACGGAGACCATCGAGAACAGGACCAGCATAGGAAGGGACATCCCCCACATCATGAAGGAGTCCTACAGGGAGATGTACAAATCCATCAGGTGGGTGCTAGGGAACCTCAAGGGCTACATGTACATCTCGATCCTTTTGGCCTTCATAGCGGCTGCTGTGCAGCCCTTCTACGTCCTCTTCGCCACGGAGGTGATAGGACTCTCAGCATACCAGTGGGGGACCGTGCTCCTCGCCGCCGGGCTCTCCAAGACGCTCCTGAGCATCACCGTTGGTAACCTCGTCGACAAGTGGGGGGCTAGGAAGTGCATGTTCATCTCGCTCATCTTCGGGATCCCCTCCCTCCTAGCCTTCACGGCCTCCACAGGGTTCGCCACGACGGTCGTCATATACGTGCTACTAATCATCAGCAACGCCTTCATATGGATCGCCTCCAACGTACTCCTGGCGGACACGATCCCCAAGAACACCAGGGGCCGGATCATGGCAGCCCTGGGGCAGGGATTCAACATCGGGGTGAGCGGTGGCGGCTACGCCCGGGGCTTCATTCTCTTCATCCCGGCGACGATAGGGGCCTTTTTCGGGGGCTACATCTACGACTATAACCCGATCCTGCCCTGGCTCCTCCAGGTCGCGGTGCTTGTAGTCAGCATAGCTCTGACCTACGTTTACATCAAGGAGCCCGAGACGGCTCAGACGTGATCCGAAAAGCCTATTATTCTCCCCCTAGTTGAATAGGGATGCACTGCTAGGTGATGATATGCCCAAGGAGGTCTTTGACGTCGACGAGTTCTTCGCCCTCGCGCAGGGGGCGCCAAAGTGCATAGTCAAGAGGCTGAGCGACGTGACCAAGCTCAAGGTCAGGTCGGGAAGATACCTATACACCATCCAACTGGAGACCTCCGAGGCCGAGGGGCTCCTAGGAAGGATCCAGTGCCCCAAGGAAGAGCTCTGACGCCGAACGTGAGTCCGTCATCTCCGAGGGATAAGGAATATCTGTAGCCTCACTCATTCTTATCAAAAGGTGAATCAAATTGCCATATTGTAAAGAATGTGGTGAGGAGGTCCCAGAGGGGGCGACCTTCTGCCCCAAGTGCGGTGCTCAGATCGGAATCGACTCCCGGTCGAGGCTTGCGACCTGGGGTGAGAGGCTGGCCGCCTACCTGATAGACGCCATTCTGTTGGGCCTGATCCTGGGTTTCGTCACCCTACCCGGCTTCTACTGGATGCCCCACATGTGGAGGGTGCCGAGTTTCATCCCCTTCGTTGAGCTGGGCGGCAGGAACGTCGTCAACTTCATCTACTGGGCCCTGATGGAGGGAGTGTACGGGCAGTCCCTGGGGAAGATGGCCATGAGAATTGAGGTTGTCCACGTCGACGGCGGCCCCATCGACATCACACGGTCCGCCATACAGGCCGCGGGGAAGGCGTTCCTGCTGCCCATCGACTGCATAATCGGGTGGATCCTCTACCCGTCCAGCGGGAAGAGGCTCTTCAACTACCTCTCAGAGACCGTCGTCATCAGGAAACGTGGCTGAGGGTATAGACGCGAGCTTCATAATCACCTTTCTTACTACCTTTTCTTAGGGAATATTCTTAGGTGATATTCTAAGGGATTATTCTAAGATGATTTTCTAACATATATTTATTAACTCCTCTCTGTGCTAGAAAATCTTCTACATTTATAACGTTCCTTTACCGTACTCATATAATTCCGCTAGGATGTGATGGTTTGAACTACTCTGACAAGATGGATGTCCTCGACCTCATCATCGAGACCCTGAAGGAGCACGAGAAGACCCTGGACGAGCTCGCCTTCAGGCTGGAGAACAGCCTGAACGCCAAGAGCCCCCTCAGGCCCCCCCAGAACGAGAACGAGCTAGAGAGCTGGCGGTGATCGACGTGGAGAGTCAGCTGCGGACTGTGACCCCCTCTGAGGCGATGCACAAGGTCCTCAAGAGGGAGGAATGTCCCTGCCTCATGGGCTGCGAGGCGCCCGTCACGAGGAACTTCTTCACCCGCATCTGCAATTCCACTCACTACCTGAACTGCCACCACTTCGCGAGGAAGATGGACGAGTTGAAGTCTCCCATGACATGGCTACAAGCCCTCGCCATCCACGAAGAGAAGAAGACAGCCAAGAAGGGCTAATGGATCACGGAGCCTCTTCATCCCACGGCGAAGCCAATCCACTTTTCTGTAGGTCCGTGTTTACAGGTTCTTTCTTGATCTCGCCGAGCTTGTTTCTACTCATTTCCTTTCCGTGTTGCGTCTTTTCACGTAATAATTTGGATAGAAAATATTCTAGGGTGCAGAAAACCAGGATTTTCCTTTATTTTTAATTATCAATATAGACAGCATCATTTATATTTAAAAAACTATTATCTCTGGGTATGACAGTCTTCAAATTCGATCCAGCGAAGAGCGGTCTGAGAAAGACCCTCAGGGAGTACGAGGAGATCGCCCTACGATACATATGGGACGTGGGTGACGAGGGCGCAGGCTCAGGGAAGACCTGGATACACGTGAACGAGCAGCTGAAGGACGGCAAGTCCATCTCCAGGGCGTCCGTCATATTCTACCTCAACAGGATGGTGGATGAGGGCGTCCTCGGCTTCAGGGACGCGACAGGCAAGGGCGGACACCACAGGATCTACATACCAGAGCTCGACGAGAGGGGCTATCAGAAGTACATCGTGAAGACCCTCTACAAGAGCGTAGCAAAAGACTTCCCCGAGGCCACAAAGGAAGCAATGAAAGAGATCTGCCAGTAACCCCCTCAATATCTCTAACTCCCTGATGAAAAGAGAGAGGTCGGTCAGGTCATATCCACCTAATAAATTGGACAACTAACGAAAACACAAGATATTCAGGAAATTTCTTATTTTCGGTTGTTTCTGAACATATCCAAGTCAGACTGGCACTTCCAGGATCTCCGCGTTTTCAGTTTCACTCAGGTATTGCTGAATTTAATCCGTTCATCTTATAACCCGTGAAAAAAGGGGTTCACCCATGACTGAGGAGGCAGATCAGGGCGTCATGGGACAGATGGGTCCCTGCGGTATCGTCTGCGCGGCCTGCGTTCTTGGGAATGGGACCGTCGCAGAGACGGCGAAGAAGACCAAGGAGTACATCCAGGGCTACGGCGTCGAGGAGTGGGCCCCCCAGGTCCCCGGCGGCTCAGAGATCGACTTCGAGCAGTTCTACAGGTACCTCGACTGGGCGGCGACCCATACCGGATGCAGGGGTTGCGAGAAGGGGGGTGGGCCCCCGGACTGCACCATCAGGAACTGCGCCAACGAAAAAGGGCATCAGCTCTGCTCCGAGTGCGCTGAGCTCGAGGGCTGCGGCAAGTTCGACTGGCTACAGGACTACGGGAAGGTCCTGAAGACCACACTGGGTGGGGCAAAGGGCAGGTCGAAGCAGGAGCTCATCGAGGAGGCCCTCGCAAAGGGCGACCAGTGACACCCTTTTTTCTATTACCATTTTCTCAACATGCATGAATCCCGTCCAAGGTAACAAATTAATATCCCTCCGTGGGGTATACTTGGGATGCGCGACCGTGGTCCAGCCTGGTATGATTTCTGCCTGCCACGCAGACGACCCGGGTTCGAATCCCGGCGGTCGCACCACTCTTCTGAACCCTTCGCAATCGCAAGTGTCATACGCATCTTACGTCGAATATGCTGCGATGAATAATGCCTAGCAAGGAGAAACAGTCCGCGCTGGACTGGGTCGAGGAGAACAAGGAGCTCCTCACCGACGTCCACCAGACCATCTGGGAGTACGCCGAGGTCGGCCTCCAGGAGCACAAGACCGCCAAGCTCGTGATCGACATCCTCGAGAAGAACGGCTTCAACGTCGAGAAGGGGATCGCCGGGATGCCCACGGCCTTCGTCGCAACATACGGCAAGGGAGGCCCCGTCATAGGCCTCATGGGGGAGCTGGACGCCCTCCCGGGGATATCCAACAAAGCCGTCCCCTACAAGGAGCCCCTCAAGGAGGGAGCGCCGGGCCACGGATGCGGCCACAACAGCTACGCCACCACCGCCATGGGAGCCGGCATCGCAGCCAAGGAGGCCATCGACAAGCACAAGATAAAGGGGACCATCAAGGTCTTCGGCTGCCCAGCCGAGGAGACCCTCGTCGGCAAGGTCTTCATGGTGAGGGACGGGGTCTTCGACGGCGTCGACGCCTGCCTCGGCCACCACCCGGGCGCCTCCAACGGCGTCAGGCTGGGGAGCGGCAACGCGATGAACTCCGTCAAGTTCGAGTTCCACGGCAGGGCCTCCCACGCAGGTGGCTCACCCCACAGGGGGATCAGCGCCCTCGACGCGGTGGAGCTCATGAACGTCGGCGTCAACTTCCTCAGGGAGCACGTCGTCCAGGAGACCCGCATGCACTACGTCATCGAGGACGGAGGCCACGAGCCCAACGTCGTCCCCGCCTACGCCCGGAGCTGGTACTACGTCAGGGCCCCCACCAGGGACCTGGTCAACGATTACTACGAAAGGGTCCTCAACATGGCCAAGGGAGCAGACCTCATGGCGAACACCACCCACGAGGTCAGGTTCCTCACCGGAGTCCACAACGGCCTCCCCAACCGCCCCCTGGCGGAGCAACTCGTCGCCAACATGAGGCTCATAGGGGCCCCCACGTACACCGACGAGGAGCTGGCCTGGGCCAAGGAGCTCGGGAAATCCGTGCCACGGGAAACCAAGAAGTCAGGCCTCATGAGAAGCCACCTGCCAAACGCCATAGAGCTTCTCGACGTCGACATCGACACCAACATCTACGACCCCTACGGCGAGGGGATCACCGGAGGAGGCTCATCGGACGTCGCAGACGTCGCCTGGAACCTGCCCACGCAGCAGCTGAGCACCGCCTACTTCATAGTCGGAATGCCGGGCCACTCCTGGCAGCACACAGCCGTCGGAGGCACCAGCATCGCCCACAAGTCCACAATCTTCGCGTCGAAGACCATAGCCGCGACCACCATAGACCTCCTCATGAAACCAGACCTCATAGCCGCCGCCAAGGCGGACTGGGAGATGCGGATGGATGGCCTGACATATGTGTCGCCCCTCCCAGCCGACCTCAAGCCGCCCCTGGACCAACTGCCCCCCCACGAAGACTAAACCCCAATCCTTCCCTTTTTTATCTCACATGGTCCTCGTACAGAGTGAACCATAGATGAGAAGCCACGTCGACGAGTCCGCACTAGTGAGCCTGCTCAAGGACATGGTCCGCATCGACTCCGTTAACCCCAGCCTCGTCCCAGGCGCCGCGGGAGAGGCAGAGATGGCCGAGTACTGCGCCGACTACATGCGCAGTCTGGGCCTGGAGACCATCGTGTACGACGTCGAGCCGGGGAGGCCCAACGCCGTCGGCTTCCTGAAGGGCGGAGGAGGCGGGAGAACGCTGCTGCTCAACGGCCACACCGACACGGTGGGCGTAGACTACATGACCATCGACCCCTTCCAGCCAGAGGTGAGGGACGGGAAGCTCTACGGGAGAGGAGCCTTCGACATGAAGGGAGGCCTCGCGGCGAGCATGGCCGCCCTCAAGGCGGTCGTGGACTCCGGGGCCCCCCTCAAAGGCGACGTGATACTTGCGGCCGTTTGCGACGAGGAGTACGCCAGCATCGGGACCGAGAGGCTCATGGAGGATGTCACCGCTGATGGCGCCATCATAGGTGAGTTCACCGGCGGCGACATCCAGGTGGCCCACAAGGGCTTCGCGTGGATAGACGTCGAGACCCACGGAGTGGCAGCCCACGGCAGCAGGTACTGGGAGGGCGTGGACGCCATATCCAAGATGGGGAAGGTGCTCGCGGCCATCGACGCGCTGGGCGAGAACCTCCTGGCTGTGGAGCATCCCCTCGTGGGACCGGCCTCCGTCCACGCGTCCATAATCGAGGGAGGCAGGGAGCTCAGCACCTACCCCGACCACTGTAAATTACAGGTCGAGCGCCGCCTCATCCCCGGCGAGACGAAGGCGACCGTTGAGGGAGAGCTACATGGGATGATGAAGACTATAGGCGCCGGTGACCCCAAGTTCCAGGCGGAGCACGAGATCACCTTCTACCGGGGCCCCATGGAGATCAGCCGAGACGAGGAGATCTGCCGCCTCATTCACGAGGGAACCGTCAAGATAACCGGGGAAGCCCCGAGCTACATCGGGGGCACCGGTTGGATGGACTCCGAGATAATATGGAACAAGGGCATCCCCGTGGTCTGCCACGGCCCCTCCGGCAGCGGAGCCCACGCAAAGAGTGAATGGGTCGACCTCGAGTCAGTGGTCAACGTGGCGAAGGTCCACGAGTACGCCATCAAAGAGTTCTGCGGCGTAGAAGAGTAGGGGAGGGGGCTACTCCCTTCCCGGGGGCTTCGACATCCGCCCCTTGTAGAACCTCTCGATGGCCTTCCTATCGTCGTCGGGTATGGTTCTCTCAAATGGGAAGGCCACCGCCTCGGCGACGTACCTGGTGAGGAACCGCTCCATGAACTCTCCGTGGATCTGGAGGGCGTCGGGGCTCAGCCAGCGGATCGAGTCCTCCATGCTGTGGATGTAGGGCGCCCCTCCACGGATGAAGTTGAGGCTCGGGACCCCGACGGCTGAATATGACGTGCCGTCGGATGAGTAGACTCCCCCGCTGATGCCTCCGCCGGAGCCCCCCATGGAGAATACGACCCCCACCTCCTTCGCCATGAGCTTCACCGCCGACTTGAGCTCCACGGGACCGAGGGAGGCAACCGTGTTCCTGCCTATCTTCCCACCCTGGACGTCGGCGTTGACCACAAGCCTGATCCCGTCCAGCTCCGACTTTGCGTCCTCGTCGCCCTTCTTCAGTTCATCGTCCTCCTTCTTCAGCCTCGAAGCGTCATGCCTGCTCCCCAAGCAGCCCGACTCCTCGCAGCCCCAGGCGACGAACCTCAGGGTCCGCTTGGTCCCCTTCTCGCTGAAGACCCTGGCCAGCTCCATAGCGACCGCCGTCCCAGCGGCGTTGTCGCTCGCACCCGGGATGCCGGGCACGGTGTCGTAGTGCCCCCCGACTAGGACCACCTCCTCGGGCTTCTCGCTTCCCTCCAGCTCACCGATGACGTTCTGGGACTTCGCCTTCCCCGCCTCGATATCGGCCGTGAGGCGCACCCTTTTCGCCCCTGACTCGAGGAGCTTGAGCCCGTCCTCGAACTTGACGTTGACGACGGGCATGGGGCCGTACTTGTCCCTCAGCTTCGCCGTCCCCCACCCGTGGCCCAGGGGGGAGTTAGGCCTCCTGCCGATGCTAACTACTCCCAGGGGCCTGTACTTGGTAAAGAGCTCTAGCCCCGCCCTGTAGAACCCCTGGGTCAGGAGTATCTTCCCGTCTATCTCCGGGGTGATGTACTCCTCCACCACGGACTCCAGGTAGAGGAGCTCCCCCTCCACGCCCTCGGGACCCGTCCCACCAGCCAGGGGTAGCGCCATGCACTCGACCTCCTCCATGTAGGGCTCCAGCACCTCCAGCCCCTGCTTCAGGATCCTCCCCGTCTCGACGTCGAACTCCTGGAAGGAAGTCTTGAGGCCCAGGCCCCTGAACACCGAGGCGATATACTCCGCCGCCTCCCTCTCCTCCGCACTCCCGCTGTCCCTTGAGCCGATCTCGACGGCCATCTTCTCAAGGTGCTTAAACGCTTTACCACCGTTGAACATCCGGAACACCACCAGACAATAGCTTCCATCCAGACTTTAACGTTCACGGTATAGGTGAATGCTGAACTGGAATCCCGTCCTATTTCCCTCCGTAACCTATCAATCCTGCACAATGAAGGCTGGATAACTCAGACTTTTTTTTACCTGTGATGGGAATAAAAAGGACGGAGAATTTAGTTAACAAAAAACGGCGTAGAAATTATGTTCATGTGTATGGGGTCAGGAATCTGATTGTAGTGTGGTGGCTGGATGCGGATCAGTCGAGAATTCGGGGTTAAAAAATGGTATTAATCGATATCCAACTCCATGATTTGTGTTATTGTATTATTTAAATTAAATACGCTTGATGAAGTAAAAATTAACATTTTTACAGGAATAAATTACATGCTCTAACAACAGCTATTGATGCCTGAGGTACGAAATGCTGCATAGATTCGACTAAAAACTCAGAAAGTAGGATGAAGATACCTATTATAAATAAGTTTTAATATTAGAATTGAACCTCTCTTCTAGAGGTGAAAAATAAATGAGCGAAGTGAAGTTCGATTTGCAGCCTGTCAATAAGAAGCCCTCAAGGAAGTACAGAAAGGGCAGCAAATATGATCCGATCCTTGACAGTTTTCTAGGTGGAGAGCACGCACTAGTCAAAGTCGAAGTCGAAAATAAGGACGCCAACTACCTCCGGACCCAGCTAAACAAGAGGATCGAAGCAAGGGACATAACAGACAAGGTCAAGGTATCAGTAGTAAATAACATCGCATACCTTGAGAAGACTTAAAAACTCTCAATAACAACCCCTTTTTAATAAATCATCCAAAACATACCTTTATTTCATGATTATCCGTTTTAAAAACTGAAAAAGGGCGTAATAAAGGATTTTTATTATACCGACGTTGCTTAACTCGCTTATTATATCTTTATATTCATCCATCTCCGAAGAGAGCGCATGATTGGCCAGCATCTCATGGTCGACGGGGTCTTCGAGCCGCCCCTAGAAAGGGAGACGGTGGAGGCCATACTCTCGGAGCTACCCGGAATAATAGGTATGCACATCCTCCACGGGCCGGAGGTTGTGAAGGGTTGCCCCGAGAACCCCGGCTGGACGGGGTTCGTCATCATCGACAAGTCCCACATATCCGTCCACACATTCGACGAAGGGAGCAGGGTGTCCGTCGACGTATTCTCCTGTCAGCCCTTCGATGTTGAGGAGGCTCGACGCTTCATAGAGGGGAAGATAGCTTTCAAGAAAGTGAAATCGAGGACTCTGACGCGCTCAGAGGAATAGCGGGCCGAAAAATTCAGCTGGCCTAAGGTATGATGAGCGCCTTGAGCGCCCTCAGCCTCTCCTCCCCCTCGCCCTCCCTAAGGCTCATCCCCATGATCGGCGTCTCTATCCCCATCCGCCTCATCTCGTCCATCAGGGTCTCCATGAGGAGCCCGGGCTCGGAGGCGTCGACCCCCTCGTCGTCTAAGATCCGGGGCGTGCGTTCCACTCCGCAGCTCGGCGACCCCTCCACGCCCAACACGGCGACGACCTCAACACCGGTTGGTCCAGTCTTCTGGAACGCGACTATCCTGTCGCACGTCCTCCCGGCGATCTGGCTGCAGATCTCCCTGAACTCGGGTGTGTCGTAACCCTCTTTGGTCCTGGGCCTGCGAGGGTTTCCGAATAATGAGAACTCCGGGCAGTCCATCTGAATGACGCCGACCCCCTCATCCATCAGCATCTCCAGTACGTCCCTGAGGATGCCTGTATCCCGTCTCGCGCCGCCTCCCCCCCATCGCGCCCTCGTGGACTGATTTAGGATGCAGTGGGAGACCATAACCACCCTATCCGACTCGTCATCCATGCTGGATCACTCTCACACGGGGCGATTTCCCATTAGAACTAGGTGCTGATGAATGTTTTATATTCTGGCCCCTAACTCCAATAAGCACATGTCCGACTCCTTGGGCTCTGACGAGGACCACGTCGACAGGAGGAAGGTTCTCGTCCTAGGTTTGGATGGCGCCACATTCGAGCTGCTGGAGCCCATGGCGAAGGAGGGAAGGATCCCCACCCTTGCGAGGCTGATGGATGGTGGAGCCCGGGGGGTCCTCGAGTCCACGCTCCCACCTGTGACGATCCCCGCCTGGATCAGCATGATGACGGGGAAGAACCCGGGGAGGCTGGGCCTCTACGACCTACTGAAGAGGGTCGAGTATGGGGTGGAGCCCAACGAGTCCTGCTTCAAGGAGTCCAATCCCGTCTGGAGGACGTTGAACCAGTACGGGCTGAAGACGGGGATGTTGAACCTGCCGGGCACGTACCCCCCGGACGAGGTCGACGGCTTCATGGTCACGGGTATGATGACCCCCTCCACTAGCAGCCCCTACGCACATCCCACTGAGCTCAGGTCCGAGCTCAACTCGGTCCACGAGTACGAGATAGACGTCCCCCCCTGGAACGTAACTGATCAGGACCAGCTCGTCAAGGACATCTACAGGGTGACCCAGAAGCGAGGGGACGCCGCCGAATACCTCATCGGGGAATTTCCATGTGACTTCTACATGATCGTATTCACCGCCTCCGATCGGATGCACCATTACATGTGGCACAAGGAAGACCTCGTTGAGGAGTACTGGGAGGAGCTGGACAGGGTTCTGGCTAGGCTGCTCGACCTCTTCGGTGAGGAGACGACGGTCTTCGTTGTCTCGGATCACGGGTTTGGAACTCTTGAGAGGACGTTCTTCGTAAACGAGTGGCTGAGAACAAAGGGCTACCTTCGGGTTAGGCGACAGATGACGAAACGGGTCCTAGTAAGACTCGATAGGGCGGTCGAGGGACTGTATCGTTTCCTCGGGGAGAAGAAGCTCATCAGTGTGATAGGGAACTTCCTATACACGCTCCTGGGATTCGGCAGACTACAGAAGGCCATCTACGGCTACCTCTCCAATGTGCACCTGGAGAGCAGGGTGAACTGGAGGCGCACGAAAGCGTTCAGCTGCGTCCACACCCCCCACTTCGGCCAAATCTACCTGAACATGGAGGGAAAGATGAGGGACGGCTGCGTATCCGAGGACGAGCGGGAGGAGCTCACAGAGTCGATCATCAAAGAGCTTGAGAACCTCCCAGCGTCATGGACCGGAGCCACTCCCAAGATCGAGATCCACAGGGGGGAAGACCTGTACAATGGGGCCCATCTGGACGAGGCCCCTAACATAGTGTTCATCATGGACGAGGGGAGGTGCGAGATCGACGCAAAAGTAGGGGAGGGCAGGCTCTTCGCCAAGGGGGCCCCTCTGTCGGGTTGGACGGGTACCCATACCAGGGATGGCGTGTTCATCGCACATGGACCGCTGATAAAGGAGGGCTTCCGAGTCGAGAAAGCGTCCATAGTTGATGTGGCGCCGACGATACTGCAGATGTTCGGCATCGCGCCTGGCGACGACATGGATGGCAGGATACTAGATGAGATATTCAGGGAAGGCGTCGTTTTCCCGAAGAGGGAGATATTAGGCCTCTCCGACGAAAAGGATGAACTTGAGGGACTGGACGACGAGGAGAAGGCTCTGATCGAGGCCAGGCTGAGGAAGCTCGGATATATCTCATAAAGCGGATTTGGGGCCCACAATCATTTTAAGGGTTTTTCACTTCGCAGTGGATATAGTGTATGAAAAGATTGAAAAGTAGGTATAGAAACATTTTTGAAAGTAGATAGGACTGATGAAACGGTATGAGCATAGAAGAGGAGATCAGGACAATCGCCAAGGACGAACTGCAGACCCAGCTAGACGATATTGAGAAACGTATGCGGAGCAGCTTCAGGAAGGAGAGCAACGAGATCAAGGAGCAGATACAGGCGGTAAGCACTCAGATGGAAGATCTGGGTACCCTGGTCGCTGAACTCAACCTCAGGACTGAGAAGCTCGAGGAGGATCTCAGCAACAGGTTCGGCTTGGTGGTCAAGCTGAGAAAGTACACCCTGGACCAGCTCATGTCGGAATACAAGAGGCTCACGGGTACACTACGCCCCGAACAAGAAGAGACGCCTGAGAATGCTGAGATATGAACGCCGTCCAAGGACTGGCGAGTCTAGTATTTATCATAATCTTTATCCTCATTGGAATTGAGGCGATACACCGCACCCACGCAGCCCTGCTTGGTGCCTTTCTCTTTGTCTTTATCGGGGCGATCACACCGGATGACCTGCTCCATTTCATCGACCTGGAGATCCTTTTAGTCGTCTTCGGCATGTTCCTACTCGTCAGGGGCGCTGAGAGATCAGGGCTCTTCCAGCTACTCGCCGTTCAGATCATGAGAGCCTCTAGTAGCCCCATGGCCTTCGCGGTGATCCTGCTGACATTTGCGGTTATCCTCGCGCTATTTGTGAGTAACATTGGGGCGATGCTAATCATGGCCAGCATCACCATCACAATGGCGAGAAGCCTCAAGATAAGACCTCAGACACTGCTCATCTTTCAATCATTCGTGATCAATATCGGGGGCATGATCCTGTGGATGGGCTCCATTCCCAATATTATCATCGGCTTGGAAGCGGGGCTCTCCTTCATGGATTTCTTGGTAAACGTTATGCCCCTAGGTGTCATCCTCTATGTGGCGACCCTCGTCGTCTTCATCCGTATGTTCAAGGCTGACTATACCCCAGAGCCCGAGGAAGAGTTCAGGGACTTGGAGTTCGACGAGTGGATCGAGAGGGCCATCGAGGTGAGCGGCCTGCACGTATCCCGCATAAACACTGGAATGATAACCGCGGCTATCATCATGATTCTAACCATCGTAGGGTTCGTGGTCTACGAGAGTTTCAACATGACCCCCGCCTTCGTCGCCCTCTTCTGTGGATTCCTCATGGTGCTCTCCCAGACCCGGGACCCCTCCGTCATACTGAGGGAGATCGACTGGTCGACGATACTGTTCCTCGCCGGGATGTTCGTCATGATCAACGGCCTCGGGAAGATAGGTATCATCGAGGCGCTCTCTCAGACCCTATTTGGCATTCTCGGCAGCTCTCCGCTTAGGGCCTCGGTTATCCTCATGTGGCTCTCGGGGGTCGTCTCCTCCGTAGTCGACAACATCCCCGTCGCGACGTCCCTCTCCCCAATCGTGCGGGACATGGTCGTGGACCAGTCATGGGAGATAGTATGGTGGGGGCTCGTCATAGGGACGAACCTGGGGGGCTGCATGACGCCTATAGGCTCCCCGAGCAACGTCATCGCCATGGGCGTCTCAGAGCAGGAGGGTTACCCCATCCCGTTCAACCAGTTCCTGAAGTTGGGGGTCATGCTAACCCTCCTCTACTTCTTCATCTCCATGGCCTACATCTACGTCAGGTTCGGCCTGATGGGTTCCCTTTGAGCGTTTGTCACTGAGCGGGGATGGCAGTCAGGTAGTCCTGGACGAGCTTGAGCTTCGGTCTGTACCTCTTGACATAGTCCTGGGCCTCCTCGGTGAAGCCTGCTGGTGCAGTTATCTTCTTGGTCCCTCTTTTCGCCTCGCCCATGACATCCGCCTTCTCATAGACCAGGTTGGGACAGCGATACCCCAGGAATCTGGGCTTCAGGCAGGCCTTGCCCGCCCTCTTCTTGAAGCAGTAGAGGCGCCTCTCCTGGGGATCCAGGTTGCAGTTGTAGCTTCTGCTCTCCTTGACCATTTTATTGTGGTCATTTAGACCCAAATAACTGGATTATGGACCCGCAGAACGTACGCGCGGAAGGTACATTTCATCGCGACTCGAGCGCATGTTTTTAAGAAAACTGTCTGAATGTTCCTATAGTGATGGAGCGCGAGTTCGACGTCACTGTCCGGTTCACCGTCGTATTGGCGTTGACAGTCGTGGTCCTGCTCCTACCCACGCCCCCTGGACTGTCATTGAGCGGGAAGAGGGCCCTGGCGGCCTTCGTCTTCGCGGGGAGCGTCTTCGCCATGCAGCCGGTCTCCCTCCCCTTCGCCAGCCTCATGGTCTCGGTGGCCATGGTGGTCCTGGGGGTGGCGGACTCGACGCAGGCGTTCGAGGTACTATCCAGACCCATCATCATCCTGATACTGGGCAGCCTGTTCGTCGCCGAGGCCCTGCGAAAGCATGGGGTGACTCGGAGACTGGCCCTGTTCTCTGTGGTCTCTTCGGGCGGTGACGTGGGGAAGATCCTCTTGGGATTGATGGCCATCGCCGCCCTGCTGTCTATGTGGATGGAGAACACGGCTACGGCCGCGGTCCTCATCCCCGTCGCGCTGACCATTGCGAACCAGATCCCTGAGAAGGAGAGGGCGAGGGAGGTCACGGTCCTGCTGGTTTTCGGGATCGCCTACAGCGCCAGCCTCGGCGGGATGGTGACCATCACTGGGTCGGCGTCGAACGCCGTCGCGTCCGGTTTCCTCTCGGAGATTCAGCCCTGGGGTTTCCTGGACTGGATGAAATATGGTCTGCCTCCTTTCATGCTGATCTTCCCCCTGACTTGGTGGGTTCTCCGGAGGGTAGTACCCGTCTCAACCGAGAGGATCGACATATCCCTGGCCAGGGAGGAGCTGGATAACCTTGGCCCCGCGAGGTCCACCGAGTGGGAGGTCATAGTGGTCCTGAACGCCACCGTCCTCCTCTGGGCGGCTGGGTCCTATTTTGAGTCTTACCTGTTGCTGCCTCCCACAGCGCTGTCACCTGCTGTCGTCGCCATGGTGGCTGTGGCGTACCTCTCCCTCAGGGGCATAATCGTATGGGATGATGTGAAGGGGGTAAGCTGGGGGATGTTCTTCATCATAGGGGCTGGGCTTGCCCTGGGGGACGCCCTGAAGAGGACCGGGGCGACGGCTTGGCTTACAGAACTTATCTCCCCCGTCATCACGGGGATGCCCCTGCTCGTCACACTGACGTTCCTCGTTTTCGTGTCGGCCCTGCTCACGAACGTCATCAACAACTCGACGATGGCGGCCGTCTTCGTCCCAATCATGATCAGCCTGGCTCAAGTCGAGTCCTCGTTCACAGCGGTACAGCTGGTTCTTCCTCTCACCCTAGCGACCACCTTCGGGTACGCCCTACCCTCTGCGTCGGGGAGGATGGCCTTGATCTCCGAGACGGGGATCGTGGAGCGGGGTGACATGATGAAGTACGGTCTCATATTGACCGTGTTGAGCTCGGTGGTTCTCGTGCTTGTTTTCTACGTTCTCACTGTGTTGGGGGTGACATGATTGGGATTCAGCTGTATCTGTCAAGCATGTCAGAGGTGTGTAAGAATGAGGGTAGATTGGAGGATGTTATAACATAATGCGTGTCTTGGTGGTCGGAGTTGGAAGGGTTGGAGCCCATGTGCTAAAGCAGCTGAGAAAGAATCCTGGACTAGAGGTGTTGACCGTCGATCCCCGGGAGGAACCCTTCGCTGTCAAGGAGGGCCTCATCCCATTCGTCGACTACGATGCCGATCTTACGGCCGTGGGGCTGGAGCCCGTCATAGAGGCGGCTCGACCTGACTTGGTCCTCGTCACCACGTCGAGGGAGGACATCGGTAGGAGCGGGGTCCCCGGATTGGAGATCCTCGTGGAGGCCCTCCGGGGTGAGCTTGAGGCAACGTCGAAGGTGCCGATCATCGCAGTGGACAGATCGAGCATCACAGGATGAGGTTCCAGTAGCTTAAGAAAGGGGAAAAGTTGGTCTTAGCCGAAGAACCTGCCCATGGCATATGAGCCCGCGAACATTGCTGCGATCCCTATGAGCACAGGGAGGTTGCCTATCCCCAGGCTGGCCAAGGCTGAACCTGGGCACTGACCGGAGAGCCCCCAGCCGAGGCCGAATATTATGGCTCCGATGATCGTGTTCCTGTTTAACGTCCGTGTCCGGGGCTTGAACTCACCTCCGAGGAGGGGCTCCTTGACGAACCTGGGGACGATGTTTATCGCCACGAAGGTGGTCACAGTCGCGGCGCCCATTAGGAGTACGAGGCCGTAGTCCTTGAGCTGGAGGAAGCTGAGCACTACCTCGGGCTTTGACATCCCGCCCCAGGCGAGTCCGAACCCGAAGGTAAGCCCGCCGATGAAGAGGACGATGTTCCTGTTGTTCATGGCACGACCCCCAGGAACGTCACGATTTGAGCCGAGATGATGCCGAACAGGATGAACGTGATGACCGCGAAGAGGGAGGTCGTGGAGAGGGAGGCGATGCCGCTGATGCCGTGGCCCGATGTGCAGCCGCTGGAGAGCCTCGTGCCGAAGCCCACGAGGAGCCCTCCGATGACGAGCCTCCAAGGCTGGACTGAGGTCGTCCACCACCCGTCGGGGGAGACCGTGAGGGTGTAGATGACCGCCCCTAGGATGACCCCGGCGGCGAAGTAGAGCCTCCACTCCCTGGAGTCCAGGTAGGTCTTCCTCTGGAAGTAGGGGATCTTGGAGAAGTAGGACATGGTCGTGCTGAACAGGCTGCTCTGCGTGGAGTGTATCCCCGTCAGGATATAGACGAATGAGACCCCCACACCGATGATGAGTCCGCCTATGATATAAGGCCAGATGCCGAGAGGAAACATGTTTGAAAAAGAGAAAGGGCTGTTGAAAAAGATTTACATATGGAGCTAAAGGTAGGATCCGCTCCTTGAAGCCCCGTTATATGGTTAAACTCATCTGCAGTCCTTGATCAGGCCCTCGATCTCCGCGACCGCATCATCGAAGGATCTGTATCCAACGATCTCCCCGACCTCGGAGCCGCCGCAGAAGACCTTTGTCGTGGGGGTGACCTCGACGCCCATTTCCTCAGCGAGCCTAAGGTTCTCGATGCTCTTCATCATGTTCATCCTGTAGAAACTCACGTATTCGAAGTACTCCGGCAGCCTCTCGTAGACCGGCTTGAACTTTCGGCACTGGTCGCAGGACCTTATCCAGAACTCCAGGACAACAGGCCTCGTGGAGCTCTTCACCTCGGCGTCGAGGTCTACTGCTTGGATGTCCTTTATCTCAACCATATTCTACCCCGTTCTGGTTTTGAACCGCTTTCTTAAAACGTTTTGAAAGGGGAGGTGGTTAAAGGGATCCCCAGAGCCTCTCCACGAGCCCCTCATCGACGACGCCTGAGTCCCTGGAGCGGGCGATGTAGTTGACTATCGGGAAGGCGATCCATGCGTAGAGCTGGCTGACAAGGAACTCGTGCATCCCGAGGGGCCTGTTGAGGAACCAGGGCCCCCAGGCCACAGCCAACAGGAAGGCGGTGACGGAGACGAACGCCGCCGCGGTGCTCGTCGCCTTCTTCCAGAAGATGCCGTAGAGGAAGGGCGCCATTATCGCCGCCGAGAGGCAGGCCCAGGCGATCATCGCCAGGTCCAGGATCGCCTTAGGCCTGAAGTAGGCGAGGACGAGGCCGGCGAAGGTCACCCCCGCCGTGGCGATCTTGCTGAGCTTAAGTATTCTCTCATCGGAGACATCAGGGTTGATCAGCTTCTGGTAGATGTCCCTGGCCACGCCGAAGCTCGCCATGAGTATGACGGCGTCGGCGGTCGACTGGGAGGCCGCTATGACCGCTGAGAGGTAGATGGCGCCGATGACCGTGGGGAGCACGAGCATTATGAGCTTGGGGATGACGATGTCGTAGTCGGGGCTCCCGCCGGGGGTCAGTGGGATCTCTATACCGTTGGTCTCGAAGGCGTAGCGGGCCGCCGCCCCGTTGAAGTAGGAGCAGCAGGTCATGCTGAGGCAGAAGATTGTGGCGAAGACGATGCCCCACTTGAAGACCTTGGGGTCCTTCATCATGTAGAACCTGGTCAGCGACTGGGGTAGCCCCCACGGGCCTATGCTGGTCACCATGATGTAGGAGAACAGCCCCCAGAATCCCCAGACCCCGGGGAAGGTCACGAGGCCCGGATCGATGTTGGAGAGGCCCTGGGTGATGTTGCCTATGCCTCCGCCGAAGGAGATCACCATCACTGTGAGGAACAGAGTGCCCAGCGCCATCGCCGTCCCCTGGATGAAGTCGTTCCAGACGCAGGCGATGGTGCCCCCGAAGGCGAGGTAGAATCCGACGATGACCGCCGTGATGATAAGGCTTACCGTGTAGTCGAGGCCCATTGTCACGTTGAAGATGTAGGAGACCCCCATGAAGACGGAGACCAGGTAGACGGTCATGAAGACGACTGTGAGGATGGCAGACCAGATGTGCATGAACCTCGACTGGTACCTCTCCCTGAAGAAGTCGGGGAGGGTGAGCGCCCCGAGGACCTCGCTGAAGATCCTGATCCTGCTGCCGAACAGTAGGAAAGGCAGGAAGGCTCCCAGCACCGTGTTCCCGATGGCGATCCACATGGTGGAGAGCCCGAAGCGGTAGGCGTAGGCGCCGCCACCCACCATGAGAACCGAGCTGAAGTAGACAGTGCCGTAGTGTATGCCCAGAAGGATCGGCCCCACGTCCCTCCCCGCCACGTAGTAGTCCTCCATCGTCTGGACCTTCTTGGCGGATAAGTAGCCTATCGCAATCAAAATGACCATGTAGAACGCGAACACTATGCCGAAAATCCAAGCCTGCCCTCCAAGCATTATCGTGACACTCTCTATACCTTATCTGTGAATGACGTTTACCGAGGCCGTTCTATCCAACTTATTTTAACACATTAAAAAAGTTGGGGGGGAGAAGACTCCCCGTCTTCCCTTTTAGGGACACCACGGGGGTCATTTAACGGTGGGATAGCCCAACGTCTTCCAGGCCTCCATGCCGCCGAGGACGTTGTGGACGTTCTTTCTGCCGGCTCTCAACATGATGCTGGAGGCGAACCCCGAGCGGGTCCCCGACTTGCAGATCACGGCGACAGGCCTGTCCTGAGGCACATCGTCCAACCGCTTCTCCAGGAGCCCGACGTAGACGTTCATAGCTCCCTCGATGTATCCCTCATCCCACTCCTCGTGGGACCTCACGTCCAGGACGAGCCAGTCCTCACCGCCGTCGAGCTTCTCCTTTAGCTCGGGGACTACCATCATCTCCAGCCTGTCCAGTGGCAGCCCCTTCTTGTACCAGTTGACGATGGAGCCCGCCATGTAGCCGCCCACGTTGTCGTATCCTATCCTGGCGAGGTTCCTCGTAATGAAGTCGAGGTGGCTCTGGCTGGCCATTATGAGAAGTACAGGCTTGTCGTATGGGAGCACCCATCCTACGAGTCCCAGGCGTTTCAGTGCAAGGCTGAACGAGCCCTTGATGTGGCCTGCCCCGAAGGAGGGCGGTGGCCTTGTGTCGAGAACGATGGCTCCCTCCTCCCACATCTCCTTGAACTCGTCAGGCGTGAGGGCGGGAGGGTTGGGACCCGCGCCGAAGTAGGGTGCGCCCTCGACGTTGAAGACCTCCATCCTGCTGAAGTACGGGGCGTAGACGTGATGCTCCTCAACCTTGTACCTGACGAACTCCTCCTTTCCTAGTTGCAGCACGGGGTTCATGAGCCGCTCCAAGCCCAGGGTGCTCATCTCCCTGTCTGCTATCTTGCCGCCGCAGACGGAGCCGGACCCGTGGGCTGGGCAGAGGACGACATGGTCCCCTAGGGGGAAGAGCTTGTTGAATATGCTGTCGTAGAGGCTCTCAGACCACTCCCTCCTCTTCTCCGGGCCTCCGAAGTCGGTCCTGCCCATGTCGTTGACGAAGAGGGTGTCCCCCGTGCAAACGAGGACGGTCTCCTCCCCGGTGGTCGTGTCCGTCACGGCGATGGAGATGTCGCCGGGGGTGTGGCCTGGGGTGTGGATGGCGGTCACTCTGAGCTTGCCGACCTTGAACTCCTTCCCGTCGGGGACGACCTCCCCGTACTTGAACTCGGGCCAGGGGCCGTGGTAGATATCCGCCCCCGTGAGGTCCGCTAGCTCCGGGGAGTCTATGATGTAGTCCTCGTTGCGATGGGTCTCAAAGATGTGCCTGACGTTCATCCCTTCGCGCTTGGCTATGTCGACGTAGACCTGGCAGTCCCTCATCGGGTCGACGACGACGGCCTCAGTCCCCGAGCCGATGAAGTAGGACAAGTGGGAGACGATCTCAGACTTGACCTTCTCGAAAAACATTCTACTTTCTATTAGGAATGAAGGATTTATTACCTTTCTCAATAGAAGGGGGGGCTATCCCCTGCTGGGAAACCCTATAGGTGCCCGTCAAACCAGGCTATCATCCGCCTCATGACATCCAGTTGGTTCCCCGGCTTTCTCCTCACCCCGTGGCCCTCCTCGACGTAGCGGACGAACACGGTCTCCACGTCGTGCTTCTTCAGTGCAGCGAACATCTGCTCCGCCTCGACGATGGGGGTGTCGTGGTCCTTCTCGCCGTGGATGAAGAGCGTTGGGGTCCTCGCCTTGTCCGCCTGCATGATGGGGGACTGCTTGATCATGAGGTCCAGCTTCTCCCAGGGGAGGCCCTTTATCTCGACCTCGACCCAGCTGGAGAGGGCTGAGCAGCCCCACTGGCTGAAGAGGTTGCTGATGGACGAGATAGAGACCGCCGCCTTGAACCTGTGGATCTGGGTGACAATCCAGTTGGTGAGGTAGCCCCCGTAGCTCCCGCCGTAGACCCCAAGCCTCTCCGGGTCGACGTAATCCCTCGTGCTCAGGACGTAATCCACGGCCTCCATGTTATCCCTGTACTCCCCGCCCAGCATGTCCTCCACCACGGCGTCTGTGAAGGCCTGGCCGTACCCCGAGCTCCCCCGGTAGTTGACCCCGAACTGGACGTACCCCTGGGCTGCGAGGAGCTGGCCCCGGGAGTTCCAGGACCACCCGCCCATCCCCGAGGGACCGCCCTTGATGCTGAGGATGCCCGGATATTTCTTTGTCTCATCGAGGTCCGCGGGCTTGTATAACCATCCCTGGATATCCCAGCCGTCGGAGGACTTGAATGAGAAATCCTCGGGCCAGATGAGCTCTACCTCCCCCAGGAAGCCGTTGTAGTCCGTGAGCTTGACCTCGTTCCCACCATCAAGATCCGCCGAGTAGATGTCCCCTGGGGTCCTGGGATCCGACATGCTGTAGACTATCTTCCCGGCTCCAGAGTCGAGGACACCGTATCTACAGGCCCCCTCCTTGACCTTGGTTACGTCTCCTCCTTCCGGTGAGACGGAGCAGATGGGGGTCCTCCCCCGGTCAGAGATCGTGAAGTAGATCCTACTACCGTCAGGCGACCAGTAGGGGGCTGTGCACGGCCTGTCGAAATCGCCTGTTATGTCCTGGGGGTCGCTGCCGTCGGAGTTGACGACCCAGATGTGCCGGTCCTCAGGGGTGCTCTCGTTGCTCGTGTTCCCCCTAGTCGTGGCAGTGTAGGCGATCTTCGTCCCGTCGGGGGACCACTTAGGATAGTACTCGGCTCCGACGGACTCGGTTATCCTCCTTATCTCCTTCGTCTCCACGTCGACGGCATAGATGTCCAGGTGCATGTTGAGGTCCGCCCTCCCGGTGCGGTTGGAGACGAACGCGATCTCCTTCCCGTCCGGGGACCACGAGATGGAGTGCTCGTCGTAGTCGCCGAAGGTGAGCTGCGTCGGGCGCTCCTCCCCCAGGGGGGAGACGACGAATATGTGCCTCCTCCTCATGTCCGAGTTGCCGAAGAACGCCTTGTACTGGAGACGGGTGATGACCTTGACCTTGGCGTCCTTATCGTAGGGCTCAAGCGTGGCGAGGAAGGCGATCCTGGAACCGTCGGGGGACCACTCTATGGTGTTCCCCACCGTGGAGACGCCAAGGCTTGCGTTGCTCACCTCGTACTCCCAGACCTTCCTCTTCCCCTTCCCGTCGGGAGCCATGACGGTTATGGCGCTCTTCCCCTCCTCACCCCTCTCGACGAAGGCGATCATCCTGCCATCGGGGGACCACCTCGGCAGGCTGCACTTGCCAGTCTCTGTGAGCCTAACCGCCTCGCCACCCTTGGTAGGGACGGCGTAGACGTCGCTCTCCCTCTTGTTCTCCTCAAGCTTCGTTGAGCTGAGGAGGTAGACCACCCTCTCCCCATCCGGAGAGACCTTGGCCTCCCTGATCGATCTGATCTCGGCGAGGTCATCCACGGTCAAACTCCTTTTACCTTTCCCAGACATATCGCATCAAGCCCAATTTCACTGAATATTGGTGGTTAGATACCGCCTTTATCTAAATAACATATGCCGTGGCTTTGGATGTGTTCTTGACTCCCTTTGGGGACGAGTGTTCCACAATAAATCGAGACAGTCCTAACCTGGTGGATATCTAAAAATGGTGTAGAGGTTATTGTTTTAGATCGTATTTCCGCGTCTGCTTAGAGGTCTGGAGATGGTAATGTACCGTCTTTTAGGAAGAACTCTAAATCCTCCTTGATCACGTCGACGGGCAGCTTGAAAGTCGCGAACTCACGTGAGCCACCGTCCTTGAGCTTCAGGGTCATCTTCGTCGTGCCCTCGCGGACCATGTCCTCGACGTTCTCATAGGGCACATCCAGGATGGCGGTGTGGGTCTTGCGTATGAACCCCTTGGACTCCACGAAGACGTACTTCTTCCTGGACATTATCAGGGCCCCATCGCTCCCGTCGAGCTTCCCATAGTATTTCTTAAGGATCTCGTCTCCAGACTCGAGCTTCGCCGCGGCTACATCCTCAACCTTCGAAATAACGCCTCACCTCGACCGAGCATTACCTTGGTTATATCTATTAATTTTTTGGTTGAAGACCGTGAGAGGCCTATCCAGAGAATGGATTCGACCTTGTGTTAGCCTCTGTAAACCTTCTGGTAGGCCGATATGACGATTGAATATCGCTGAAACCCAGTTTCAAGGGGGTTTCCTACCCGTGAGATGACCGTTTAAAAAGCGAAAACCTTTATACGCCTTGACGGTTTCAGAGTCTACGCACTTCGAAATAAAGGCCGAATGTTAGGTGGAGACGGATGAGCGGACACGGCAACACGGTGATCGACGCTGATGGTTTAATCCTCGGTAGGATGGCAAGCATAGTGGCCAAGAGGCTCCTCGAGGGCGAGCGCATAGATATTGTTAACGCTGAGAACACCGTGGTCTCCGGGAGGCGCCTCCAGATAATCAAGGACAGGAAGAAGTTCCTTGAGGTGGGGGGCCGACAGGACAAGGGGCCATTCCACTACAGGAAGCCCAACGCTATCGTCCGCAAGACGATCAGGGGGATGCTTCCCCGCAGGAAGGCCAAGGGCCGGGACGCCTTCGGCAGGCTGAAGGTCCACATCGGGGTCCCACGGGAGCTGAGGGAGTCCGAGAGGGAGAGCATACCCGACGCCCACCTGGAGAGGCTGCGGGGCAGGTACATCACCGTGGGCGAGATAGCCAAGAACATCGGCTGGAAGGTTTAATCATGTCATCTAAGAGGAAGGCGCTGCTGACCACCGGGAAGAGGAAGACCTCCAAGGCGAGGATCGTCATCACCGAGGGGAAGGGGCGCGTACGCGTTAACAACACACCGATCCACCTCTACGAGCCCCAGATGGCGAGGGATAAGATCATGGAGTCCCTCGTACTCGCTGGGGACGTCGCTGAGAACGTCGACATCAAGGCAAAAGTCTACGGCGGAGGCTACATGAGCCAGGCCGAGGCAGTCCGGATGGGGGTCGCCCAGGCCCTGGTCAAATGGACCAGGAGCAAGAAGCTCAGGGCCACCTACATAGACTACGACAGGACGATGCTCGCCGGCGACGCCCGAAGGAAGGAGGCCAAGAAGTTCGGCGGCCCAAGCGCTCGGGCAAAGAAGCAGAAGTCATACAGGTGACCTCATGGTAAGGATGATCTCCCCCATCGTGAAGCGCGGCTCCAGGGTGAAGACCGGGAAGGGATTCTCCCTGGGAGAGCTGAAGGAGGTAGATCTCAACCCAGGGGAGGCTCGCCACCTCGGTGTGCCCGTGGACCAGAGGCGGAGCACGAGCTACCCGGAGAACGTCGAGAGCCTGAAGGGATGGGTGGCGGAGGCCCGCAGGGAGGGGTTCAGGACCCCGAAGGTCAAGCATTCCTCCAAGGGGCCCAAGGGAAGGGCCTTCAGGGGCCTCACGAGCTCGGGGAAGAAGATGCGAGCTCTGGGCAAGTAGTTTTTTGCACGCATCTCCGTAGGGGTCTACAGTTCTAGCATCTCGTCTACTCCACACATTGTGGACTCCGTGATTGTTAGAAGAAAGGAAAAATGGTTGGGGTAGATTACCTCTTCAGCTTGTTGAGGGCCCTCTCAAGGCGATCCAGCGCCTCGTTGAGGATGACCTCGCTGGTCGCGATGCAGAAGCGGAGGTGTCCCTCGCCGTTGGTGCCGAAGCCGGTCCCCGATGAGGGGCCTATCTTTCCCTCCTTGACGAGGTACTCCAGGAGCTCGTTGCTTGTCATCCCGTAGTCAAACTTCGGGAAGTGGAGGTATGTCCCCTCAAGCTTAGGATAGCTGACGCCCTCGATCTCGTCGAACCTCTTGTAGACGATGTCCCTGATCTTGTGCATGTGCACCAGCAGGCCCTCCCTCCACCAGTCGAGGGCGCTGCTCAGCATCACGGGCGCCGCGGCCTTCGATAGCGTCGAGGTGCCCCTCTGGGCGCTCCTAGACTGGACCCGTACGTCGTCCATTGTCTCCTTGTTTGTGGAGCACATGTAGCCCACCTGGAGGCCGGCGACGCCGAAGGTCTTGGAGAAGCCCCAGCTGGTCATTGTGAGGGCCTCGATCTCGGGGTTGAGGGAGGCGATGCTTATGTGCTTCCTCCCGTCGAATGTGATGTCCTCGTGGAGCTCGTCACAGAAGACCTCTATGTTCTTGTCCACCGCCACGTCGGCGATACCCTTCAGGTCCTCCTTAGTCATCATCCTGCCCGTCGGGTTATGTGGGTTGCAGACGAAGATGAGCTTCGTCTTAGGCGTGATCAGCTCCTTGAGAGCATCGATGTCGAACCTGTATCCGTCCTCGAAGTCCAGGTTCCAGATGAGGGCCTTAGTCTTCGTCGCTCTCACGGCGGAGGAGAAGGGGCCGTACATGGGGTTCGTGACCACCACCTCATCCCCGTCCTCCTTGCAGGCATGCCTGATGGCGAGCCACATACCCGGGCTCACGCCCTGGGTAATGAGGATGTCCTCGTAGGTCGCGTTGAACTTGTTTGTAGCGGTGATCTTGTCGGCCATGGCCTCCCTTATCTCGACGTCGGTGTTGTAGAACAGGTCCTCCTCACGGACCGACTTGATCAGCGCATCCTTAATCTCGTCGGCGACCGGGAAGTCCGGGTCGGCCACGAACATCGGGATGACGTCTGGGGGATGCCTGCGCCACTTGCTCCCGGGGGCCGCGAGGCAGCCCTCGATCGTTCTCTCGTTGAATATGTCTATTTTTGACATGGATTGTACAGCGAAATGTATGGTAAACATGTAATAATGCTTTTCATGGTATCCCTAATTATCTATGAAAATTCCATTTTAACCACTATTTTCACAGCCTATTTTATGACGATGGCTCGATGGCTTCCTCAAGTCCCCGGAGGGCGGTTCCCCGTCATAACTTATTTAAGCCCTGCTGTTTCCTCAGATTCGCAACGGTGAATCAATTGTCAAGCCTATTCAGATCGAGGCTCTCAAAGAAGTTCGACGACAGGACCGCACGGTTCCACACAAGCGTCGTCGAGGACCTCCGAATGTTCGAGTACGACATCGAGGGAACAGAGGCCCACGACATAATGCTCCACGAGCAGGGCGTGATCCCCGCGGAGGCTCTAAGCGAGATACTGAACGCCCTCGAGGAGATCAAGCAGGAGTGGAAAGACGGGAAACTCGAGATCGGCGCGGAGTACGAGGACGTCCACGAGTATATCGAGGGTCGCGTCATCGAGAAGATCGGCGTCGAGGTCGGGGGCATGGTCCACACGGGCCGGAGCAGGAACGACCAGGTCATGGTGGACATGAAGATGGTCACCAGGGCCGAGCTCCTGGAGATCGCTGAGGCCCTTAGCAAGCTAATAGAGACCATCCTGAAAGTCGCCGACGGCCACATGGAGTCCCACATGATCCTCTACACCCACGGACAGCAGGCCCAGATCGGCACCTTCGCCCACTACCTGGTGAACTACGCCGACGCCCTCCTGAGGGACTACGAGAGGCTCAGGGCCTGCTACGACAGGGTCAACATGAACCCCTTGGGCGCCGGCCCCATCGGCGGCACCAACATCAGGCTCAACAGGCTGAGGACCAGCGAGCTCTTGGGCTTCGATAGGATCCAGGAGAACAGCATCGACGCCACCAGCGGCAGGGACTGGGCCGTGGAGACCGCCTTCGTCTGCGCTTGCCTCATGGGCAACATTAGCCGGGCCGCAGCTGACATCGTACTCTGGCACACCAAGGAGTTCGGATACGTCGAACTCAGCGATGAGTACAGCTCCAGCAGCAGCATCATGCCCCAGAAGAAGAACCCCAGCACCATCGAGCTCATCAGGGGAAAGACTGGGGAGGTCTACGGAGCCCTCATCGAGCTCATGACCATGGTGAAGGGGGTCCCCACCGGCTACTACCAGGACCTCCAGCAGACCAAGGTCGCCCTCTGGCGCGCCCTCGACACCACTAGGACGAGCGTCGAGGTCTTCACGGGCGCCGTGGCCACCATGACGGTCAACACCGACGCCATGTACGCCGCAGCCGAGAACAGCTCCATCGGAGCCCTCGAGATCGCCGAGAGGCTCATTGAGTCAGGGCTCAGCTTCCGCGAGGCCTACAAGGTGACGGCGGAGGTGGTGAAGGTCGCAGTGGATGGCGGGAAGACCCTGAAGGAGCTTACCAGGGACGATGTCGTTGCCAAGGTGAAGGAGGTCACGGGCAGGGACGTGGACGTGAGCAGCAGCATCATCGAGAAGGCGACAGACCCCAAGGAGGCCCTCGACGCGAAGAGGAGCCCCGGGAGCGCTCACCCAGGTGAGATGGGCAGGATGGTGGAGGAGAGGAAGGAGGTCCTGGGCCGCCACGTCAAGGACCTCGACTTCCTGAAGATCAAGATAACCATCGGCAAGGACAACCTGAAGAACGCCCTCAACCAGTACAGGCTAAAATAAAACGAAGGGGAAAACCCCCTCCTCACACCCTTTTATCCACTCTAATGGACTCCCTAAACATACGGGTAGTTTATAATGGCTTTCCTATACATACGTGAAGTCGAGACATCGATAGAAATATATCTTAGACCCCTTTGATTAGGGGGAAAGGAGAATCATGATGAAAGTACTCCTATACTTTGACTGGGCAGGAAGTAGGAAAGACCTGAAAGAGTGGAACGAGAAGATAATAGTAGCCTGCAAAGAGACGGAGGTCTCGTACGACGGGCTATTCGGTTCCATGAACGAAAAGTGGAACTACGTCGCCATGTTCGAAGTGAACTCCTACGATGAGTTCCTGAAGATGGCCGGGCTGGTTCCGAAGCGCCCGATGATGACACATTACATCACAGAGCTGCTGCTGAGGCACAGTCTCTCAAACGTCTGATAATTCCCATTTCTAATTAATTTCTATAATAAGACATTCAGAGCTAGGTCAGCCTAGCTCCCCTGTCGTCTATCCCCACGACCTCCACGATATGTCCGGGCGATGCCTCCCTCAGGAAACTGGCGACGTCCTCGGCCTCCTCCTTGGCCACCATGGAGAACGCGACCTCCCCGAACATCGCCATCGCGCAGGGGACCTTCTGCTCCCAGGCCCTCTCCAACACGGCCTTCAGCCTCGGTGTGGAGATGTCCACGTAACGGGTGAACTTCTGGGAGAGCTCCATGAAGAGGTCGGGACGTAGGTCCTCGCTGATCCTGTCCACGTACCTCCCTCCCACCTCGTTGATCCTCCTCCTCATGTCCGGGTCCGAGAGGGCGTCCTTCGTGGCCATGGGCCCAAAGTGGAGGTAGACCACCGAGAGCTCGGAGCTCCTCGGGTACTTGATGGACTCACCTACCCCAGGCCCACCGGGCTTCACGAGGGCTCCGAACCCGCCGACCGTCGCCGCGAAGACGGTCCCCAGACCCGTCTTGCACTCTATCTCCGCCACGTGTGCGACTCGGGCCGCCTCCACGTACGTCAACCCCAGATCGAGGGCCTCGTTCAGAGCCAGGGCGAGAGACATGGCCCCCCCGCCGCTGGAGCCGAATCCCCCTCCCAGGGGAATCTCGATGACGTGCCTAACCTCCACCTCATAAGGCTGGTCCGCCCTCCCGAGCATCTTATCCAGAACGTTCTCCGAGACGAAGGCGCCGTCAGTGGGCTCGTCGTCGAAGAAGATATCGTATCTATTCTGGCCTGAGGGGCTGACCTTTACGCTGGTGTGGACCCCCTGGGTTATGGAAACCCCTGATCCCCTGGAGCCCTTGAGGAGCGGGTCCTCTGGTTCATCGCAGATCTGGAAGAACCCGGTGAGGTGGCCCGGGGCGTAGGCGGAGGCTTCCTTCAAGGTTGATCTAGTATGAGCCTCTCATCTCCGGGATAAGGATTACGCCAGGCTCAGTGGAAGCTATGCTTGTCCTTAGGGAACTTGCCCGCCTTCACCTCCTCGATGTAGGTCCGGATGGCCTCCCCGATGACGTCGTTTAGGTTGGCGTATATCTTCGAGTGCTTGGGGCTGTACCCCTCGTCCATCCCGAGCATGTCGTTGACGACGAGGACCTGCCCGTCGCAGTGGACCCCCGCCCCGATGCCTATGGTCAGGACACCGATGGCCTGTGTCACCTGTTTCGCGAGGTTCAGGGGGATGCACTCCAGGACGACGGAGAAGACTCCGAGCTCCTCAAGCTCCTTAGCGTCGGCGAGGATGCGCTCGGCCTCGCTCCTCTTCTTTCCCCTCACCTTCATGACCTCAGCCGTCTGCGGGAGCAGGCCGAGGTGGCCCATCACCGGGATACCTTCGTTGACGAGTGCCCTCACGACCTCCGGCTTGTTCCCCTCCAGCTTGACTGAGTGGGCTCCAGCCTCGAGGAGCCTCCTCGCGTTCCTGAGGGCGTCCTCGACGGTGTCGTAGCTGTTGATTGGCAGGTCCCCTATGATGTGCGTGTGCGGCGCCCCCCTGGCGACTGCCTCCGTGTGGCGTATCATGTCCTCCATGGTCACCTGCTTGGTGTCCTCGTAGCCTAGCACCACCATTCCGAGGCTGTCCCCCACGAGGATCATATCGATCCCCGCCGTGTCCATTATCTTCGCCGTCTGGGCGTCGTAAGCCGTGAGCACGGTCACCTTCCTGACGCCCTTGAGGCGTTTTATCTCACCTAACTCCACTCCTTTCCCTCCATGAATCTGATCAGCGAGGTGAGGACGTCGTTGACGGGCGTAGCCACACCATGTCTCCGTCCCAGCTCGCTTACCTTTCCGTTTAGGAAGCCTATCTCAGTCCTCCTTCCCTTTATGATGTCCTGGCACATCGACGAGAGGTTAGAGTAGGAGGCTGCGGCCCTTGAGATCTCCCCCTCCAGGTCGCCTTCGAGGGTGGCTCCCTCCCTTTCGGCGACCCTGATGCACTCGTCCACGATGCCCCTCCTGACCTCCCTCAGGCCCTCGACGGCTATCTCCGTGTTGGGCACCCTGAACAGGGCTGTGAGGGGATTGATGACGCAGTTCATCGTCAGCTTTCTCCAGACCTCGACATCCATCCACTCTGAAAACCGGGCATCGAGGCCACACAGATCGAAGAGCCTCCCTATCTTCTCGCCTGCGGCTGTCTTGGGGAGCACGGTCTCCCTGACCAGCTTGACCTCTATCCTCCCAGGCGATAGGAACTCCACGCCTGTCGAGGCCAGCCCCCTGACCACGTCAACCCCCGGGCCGACGAGGGACTGAACCAGGTCCTCGTTGCCGAGGCCGTTCTGCAGGACCAAGATTACAGTATCGGTTCTCAGGAGTTCCCTGAACTCGTTCACTGCCTCCTCTATGTCATAGGCCTTGGTCGTGAGGATAATCAGTGAGCCCTCGGGGATGCCGCTGAGCTCTGTCGAGGCGTCCAAGTCGAAGATCCCCTCGACCGCCCCAGTGACCTCCAGGCCCCGGGAGTTGACGGCGTCCACGTGTCCCCGCCTGCCGACGAGGAGGACGTCCGTCTTCCTTGAGAGCATGGAGCCGTAGTAGCTGCCTATGGCACCGGCTCCCAGGATGATGACTTTTGTGAAGCCTGATGTCTCAGCGGTCATGGAGCTCCAGAAACACCCCTTTCTCTGAGAGTTCCCTGAGCCTCTCCAGCATCACCCTCATCGAGTCTGAGAGCACCTCCCTGTTGCTGTAGGAGTCCACGATCCTCCTGAGCTCCTCGACGTCCTCCCCTCTCAGCCTCTCCACCTCTGAGATGAGGAGTGGCATGGCCCGGACGACGTTGTCGACGATTGTTACTGTGGCGTATTGAGCCGTCCTGGACATGGGGTTAAGGTCGACTGTGATGACCTTCTTTCCCATCCTCATGAGCCCCTCGGTCCTGTCCCCGTCCTCAAGGGGCACGAATACGACGTCCGCCTTGAAGATGCCCTCCGGGTCCACCCGCCTGCGGTCGCTGTAGATCTCGTCAATCCTGGCCGAGGCATCCTCCCCGACGCCGAGCACCTCCTCCGCCCCAGCCTCTCGGAGCACCTTCTCGATGGCCTCCTCCCTGCCGGGCAGCCTGTGGAAGATGTTCACCTCCAGCTTGGCGCCGGAGATGTTGGAGAGCTCTACGAACTCCTCTGGGCAGAGGGCGGCAACGTTCCCGTTTACAGACAGGACGGCGTGATCAGCCAGGAGGAGGGTCGCAGCGGCGGCAGTGATGGCCCTCATCCCGGGGGCGGTCGTCTCCTCCCCGAGGATGTAGTCGAAGGCCTCCCCCCTGCCGTGGGCCAGGAGGCCCGCCAGGGCTGTGACGTTCTTCTCTACTCCGCGGGTCATCTTCTCCCTGAGCTTGATGGACTCAGCCCTAGGATGCTTCTCCTCGACGTGGCTCTCTCTGGTCAATGTCCCTCAACCTTCTGAACGGTGTAAACCGCTATCAGCGGAGGGAGGCGACACCTTGGCTATAAGTTTTTTTACAGGGGTCAGGAGGAGCCCAGGAGGCCCCTGAAGTCGATCTCCTCGTCTGGGTCGATGATGGGCGCATTGACCTCGAACAGGTCCGTGTACTTGAGCCCGGTGCCCGTGTTGAACAGCACCACTCTCTCGTCGGCGTCCACCTGCCCGTCCGCGATCATCCGCCTGAGGCCCGCAAGGGTGGCAGCCCCCTCAGGGCAGGCGAAGAGCCCCTCGTTCCTGGCCAGCATACCGACGTTGTCCATGATCTCCTCGTCGCTCACGGCGAGTGCTGTACCCCCGCTCTCTCTGACGGCGTTCAAGATCAGGAAGTCCCCGAGGGCGTGGGGGACCCTCAGGCCCGCTGCGATCGTCTCCGCCCCCTCCCAGAACTCCGACTCATCCTTCCCCTCCTCGAAGGCTTTAGGCAGGGGGGCGCAGCCCTCCGCCTGTACGGAGACCATCCTTGGCCGATCGCTGCCTATCCATCCCAGCTCCTCCATCTCGTCGAAGGCCTTCCACATGCCGATGATGCCGGTGCCTCCCCCGGTCGGGTAGATGATGACGTCTGGGAGCTCCCAGTCCATCTGCTCGGCGACCTCTAGCCCCATGGTCTTCTTCCCCTCGACCCTGTAGGGCTCCTTGAGGGTGGAGAGGGGGAACCAGCCCATCTCCTCGACGCCCTGGGAGACGATCTTCCCGCAGTCACTGATGAGCCCCCTCACGAGGACCACCTTCGCCCCCACGGCTTGGCACTCCACAGCGTTCACCTTGGGAACGTCCACGGGCATGAAGACATAGCTCTCCATCCCTGCCCTGGCTCCGTAAGCCGTCATCGCCCCAGCGGCATTACCCGCGGAGGGTAGTGCGAGCCTGTTGACCCCCAGCTCCTTGGCCTTGGAGACCGCCATGGAGAGGCCTCGAGCCTTGAATGTGCCCGTGGGGATGATCCCCTCGTCCTTGACCCACAGGTCTGGGACGCCGATCTCCGCCCCCAGCCTCCTCACATGTGTAAGCGGGGTCCATCCCTCGCCCAGGGAGACCACGTTTCTCCTCTCCTTAACAGGGAGGAGCTCCCAGTACCTCCACATGGTGGCCTCCCTGCCCACGAGGTCGTCCTTTGAGACGGCTTCGCTAACTGCCTCTAGGTCATATCGTGCGAAGAGAGGCTTGCCGCAGGCATCGCAGACTGTCTGCAACCTGTCGGCTTCGAACCTCTTGCCGCATTTGGAACACTCCAGGTGTGTGAAATAGCTCATGGTATACCGCCCTGAATAACAGCCTCTCTTCACATTTAAACGAATATTCTCCTCGACGGAGCCATGGCAAAGTCTTTTCTATACATGTGTAGATGCTTTAGATATGGCGAAAAGTTTAGCGAAGGTGGGCGAGGTCTCCCACTACTTCACGAAGATAGGCGTCGCCGTGGTAGAGCTGACAGGGAAGATCAAGGTCGGGGACTCCATCGCCGTCAAGGGGATGACGACCAACTTCGAGCAGAAGGTGGAGTCCATGCAGGTCGAGGGCGAGAACATCGAGGAAGCGAACCCCGGCGACGACATCGGGATGAAGGTGGCGGACCGCGTAAGGAAGGGGGACATCGTCTACCGCCTGGGCGAGTAGGCGTAGGGCACATAGCAAGACTTTTATTCGGTTCCCCCATCTTCAATTTCCACTAGCCTATCGGAGACTCGAAAATGGGGTATCGCTTTGTCAGGCCCCCAGCGATGGGGGAGGCATGAATGGGGTATCGTTTTATTAGTGGGTAGGCTCCACGCACGAGATCACGTATACAAGTCCGAAGGGCTGAGCGTACGTTTTTCAGAAGAGACCTGTTATAAGGCCAGTCCAGTCGAGGTTTCGACGTTTATCGAGGAGGTAAAATGAAATGGTAGAGATGTCAGGCGCCAAGGCCTTCGTGAAGTCCCTTGAGCGAGAGAACGTGGATATTATGTTCGGCGTAAACGGGGGGGCGGTCCTCCCCATATGCGATGAGCTATACTATTCGGATGTGCGGTTCGTGCTTGCCCGCCATGAGCAGGGTGCGTCCCACATGGCCGACGGCTACGCCCGGGCCAGCGGCAGGGTCGGGGTCTGCATGGCCACATCGGGACCCGGAGCAACAAACCTGGTGACCGGCATAGCCACCGCGAACATAGACTCGGCGCCGATGGTCGCCTTCACGGGGCAGGTGCCCCAGAGCATGATCGGCAGCGACGCATTCCAGGAGGTTGACATCATAGGCATCACCGCCTCCGCCGCCAAGTACAACATCCAGGTCCGGAGCCCGTCGGAGATCCCCCACGCGGTCAAGTCCGC
>JADHWN010000016.1 GCA_016783455.1 Candidatus Bathyarchaeota archaeon | reverse complement strand
GTGTTTAGCTCAGATTAAAATAAGCGAGATTTATTTATATTCTATCTAGTTTTTGCTAAATAAATCATGAAAATGTTAAAATAAGCACTGTTTAGAATTTAATTTGACTTATATGCGTAACGAGCTAAACACGTACCTTGTTTTTATCCGGGGCATTACGATCCGTTTGATCAACTTTTCCTTACGCGCGCACCAGTTCCGGGTATCTGCATGATTTCATCATCGCTTCTTTTTACGCTTTTTTTTCTGAAGTTTTTTTGGTGGGGTGAGTTTCATGTCAACAGTGTTATCGACTAGATATAGTGGAATACCCCCTGCACCAAAACGATCAGTTCTATCAACATTCATTAGGGTAATTTTTCCTTTTAGCTTGAAACCATTATCCAACTGGTATTCAAAAAAAGGCTCATGTGATTCAATAATATTAATATCTTCTACCACTACACGTTCTTTGAGATTTTCTCCTTTTATTTGATTAGGAACTCCCTTTAAACTATCAGGGCAGTCCACTCCCATTGTGACATGGTGTGTCATATTGATTCCAGTACCTACAGCATCCGAAGACTCCTCTCGTTCCTTGAGTATTTCTTCCAGATCTTTTTCAAAATGAACCATTATTAATGTAAACTTACTATGAAGTATACCTCCATCTTCGAATTTATACTTGTAAATAGGTTCTCTGATTACTTTGAATGGGACCATTTTATGCCCTAAAAGTGGAATTTTTTTCTTTAGAGGAGTTGTTGTCATTTTTACACTACCTCCTCAAGAATAACTGGAAACGTAGTTCCTTTAAGTAAATCTTCAAGGGTCCCATGCACTGTATTTTCTGATGTAGGCGGTGAGTCTCTAGGGCGTATATTACATTGTATTAACTCGTAATCTGCTTCAATAAAAAGTCGTAGATTTCCTCTAATATAGTTGTGTTCAATATGAGGTTCATAATTATAAGGCAGGTCAACAGGGATCACTGTAGAGTCAATGGTTAACAATATTTCATCGCCAAATCCAGATGCATCAACCTCTGAGTTGGGAATCTCATAGAAATCGACAAATTTCTCTGGCATTTTAAAATTTACTTTTACTTTGTCTTTGATTAGATTTGACTTTTGGATTAGAATACATTCGTCTTTCCATTCGTCTTTCATTATTGGCGAGACTCTAATTGCACTCCGTGACAGAGCATAAACGTAAACTTCATCATCCCATTTTTTCTTATCTAATCCAACAAGAGGGAACGATACTTCATCAAAAGGTACGATCTCCGTACCGCTAACCCGAACTTTTTTTACTAATCCTCTGTTTCGCCTGAAAAAAGTTACATCAACAAGCTCTTGTTCTCTTAACCGTTTAACACTATGATCAACTCGACCATTAGATATATCGTAGTGTTCTGCAATTTCTCTAATCGTTGAATCCGGGTTTTCTTTAACGTAGGCAAGTACAATACCATCTGTCACTTTTCCTCGTTCTTTCATGATGGCTGGTGCGTCTTTTCTTCGTTTCTTCCCAGTTGAGATCATGTTATATCTCCTTTCACTTCACTCATTATAAGGATTTGGAAGCTTCCGAACCAATGTATATATAGTTTATGGATTAAGTAAAAGAAATGCGATACAAACAAGTCCGTTTTTCGGAGACAGCATACGAGTGGTTAGAAGGCCACAAAGATGTCTCAGACTTGAAAATAATGAATATCGCAAAATACAAATCAGGAGAATTGATTATCAACAAAGATGGAACCTATACAATAAAAACTGGAATTAAATATCATGGAAAATATACTGATTTATGGCTGAAGGTACGAGAAAAAGATAGAAAAATACTCATCGAAGTGATTGTCATCAAGATACATTTAGGATATGTTCAAGATCCAACTAAATTCTAATGGCTGTGCGCGAGCAACGAGCGCGCGTCAATAAACCATTCAATACACGTGCGCTCTCTCTCCTCTTGACACTAACAATATAACAAACATATTATTTAATATAAGTTGATAGAAAATGACCGCTCCTACAATTGAAACTGAGTACAGTGATGATTATAGAACAATTATAGTAAGTGGAATCTATGGTGGACACAGACCTTCGTTCTTTGAGCTTGTTGTATATCATGATGAAATGTTGACACACGAAGCACTAGAGACTTTGCCTCCAGATAGTAAACGAATTAAAATTTTGCGTACAATTGAGACTAGACTGTACGTTGATCCCATTCAAGCAAAAAGCACTTTAAAATGGCTTAATCAACACGTTTCAGACTACGAAAAAAAATTCGGGGAAATTCCCGAACCAAGTAAAGAAGGATTACTAGATAATCGATAGTTTCTCCCCTTTTTTAATTAAAAAATAGTCCTCCTTTTTACGCGCGGAAATTTACGCGCGCGCGTAAACACATTTATGCGCGTGCCATGCTATGCGCGCACGCATGTCCTCTTTTACGCTTACCCCCTAGGTATCTAGATCAATATACGAAGTAAGAGTCTTATATTTTCCCCCTTTCGTTCAAAGGACCGAATTTTCTTCATTCGATTAAACTTTTGAGGAAAACGTATTACCCGGGGAGCGGGCTCAACGCATGTGCAATTTTTTTCGCTCAAGACATTTTAGTATCTCTAAATGGATATTGTTGACCATGAGCAAGCTCGACTTGAGGAAGGAGCTGAAGAGATACTACACGGCGAAGAGGAAGCCCGAGATTGTGGACGTGCCCCCGGGGAAGTTTCTGACCTATTTGGGGAGGGGCGCACCTGAGGGCGAGGCCTACCAGGTGGCGCTGACCGCCCTCTACGGCCTGAGCTACACCCTGAAGTTCAAGTCCAAGGCGGAGGGCAGGGACTTCACCGTCATGGCCCTGGAGGGGCTGTGGTGGTGGGACGACCCCACCGTCTTCGACCTTGAGGAAGCGCCCCCCCGGGAGGAGTGGAACTGGAAGTCCATGATCCGCCAGCCCGACTTCGTCACCCAGGAGATGGTGGACGAGGTCAGGCCCGAGGTCAGGGAGAAGAGGGGTCCAGCCGTCGACGCCGTCGCACTGGAGACGTTCCACGAGGGCCTCAGCGCCCAGATAATGCACATCGGCCCCTACAGCGAGGAGGGCCCCACCGGGCGAAAGCTCCACGCCTTCATCGAGGAGAGCGGGTACAGGATGAGGGGGCGCCACCACGAGATCTACCTCAGCGACCCCCGGAGGTCTAAGCCCGAGAACATGAAGACTATCATCCGTCAGCCCGTCGAGGAGGCATAAGTTGTACGATCCCGCTGGACTGAAGTCCTTCTTCAACGGCTATGGCGAGAATGAGTGGGAGCGCCTCCAGAAGAACCTCCACGGGAGGGTGGAGTACGAGGTCACGAAGCACATACTCAAAAAGCATCTGCCTCCTGATGGGCACATCCTTGACGCGGGATGTGGGCCCGGGAGGTACGCCATTGACCTCGCCAGGATGGGCTATAGGGTTCACCTCGTGGACATCTCGGAGGAGCAGCTGAGGATCGCCGAGGAGCGGATCGGCGAGACCGGCGTCCTTGGAAATATCTCTTCATTCAGTTGCCTGGATGTCTGCGACCTCTCCGAGATATCTGACGCCTCCTTCGACGCCGTCCTCTGCCTAGGGGGAGCGCTCTCCTATGTCCGTGGCGGAAGGCACCGAGCTATCTCCGAGCTTATAAGGGTCGCCAGGCCGGGGAGCCCGTTAATCGTGAGCGTGATGAGCCTCCTAGGGACGTTCCATCTCCTATCTCCTTTTGATGCAAAGGATTTTCTCGTAAACATCGAGGACCACGTCGAGTGGGACCCCTCCACCGAGTTCCCGGATCACCTCAACACCAGACCAGGATCCAATGAGTGGCACGCCCCTATGACCCTCTACACCTCAGGCTACATGAGGGAGTTCCTGGAGGAGCACGGCTGCGAGGTGCTGGAGATCGCCTCCACCAACACAATCACATCGAGCTACTGGGATGGGCTTGAGAAGATCACCTCGAACCCTGAGGCCACCGAGATGCTATTCAGACTGGAGAAGGAGTTCTGTACCCGGTCAGGTCTGCTGGATATGGGAGAGCACCTCATCGCCGTGGCGGAGACCCCCCGGGGATGACGCCTTTCGAACCTCTAAAATACCTTTTCAGCCCCTGAAAGATAGATCGCTTCCCATGGCATCCACTGGACCAGTCACTTGGATAAGGAAGGACTTCCACGTCCACGAACGCCACTCACAGGACGCCCCCGGAGCCACCGTCGAGAAGTACTGCAGGATCGCAGAGAGCCGGGGCATAGACGAGGTCGCGTTCACAACCCACTTCATCATCACCGGCCCAGACTGGGAGTTCGGCCTCCAGCCCGACCAGATCTCGGGATACCTGGAGGAGATAGAGGCAGCCCAAGAGACCACCGACGTGGTTCTCAGGAGGGGGGTCGAGGTCGACTACTTCCCCGGTGAGGAGAGGCGCATCGGGGCCATACTGGACGAGCACCAGTGGGACTTCATACTGGGGAGCCTCCACTTCGTCAAGGGGGTAGACATAGGTTCAAGAGTGAACTCCCCCCGCTTCTTCAAGGGGAGGAAGCCAAGTGAGGCCCTCGACATCTACTTCGGAGAGTTCCAGAAGGCCGTGGAGAGCGGGCTCTTCGACGTCATCGCCCACCCCGACTACTTCAGGAAGTACACTCCCCTCACATACGAGAGCCCCGTGATCTGGGAGCAGTACGGCACCAAGGTCTACGAGGCCCTGGACAGCCTCAGGAGCCACGGCGTAGGCTTCAGCGTCAACGCCTCGGGGTGGAGGCACGGCATCGGGGACGTCTACCCCATCGAGGGCTTCGCCAGGGCAGCATTCGAGGCCGGAGTCGACGCGGTGACCATCGGTTCGGACTGCCACACCGTGTTCGACCTGGGCGCAAACACCCTGAAGTGCCTGGAGCGCCTCGAGAAGGTCGGATACACCCACTCATGCACCTACGAGAACCGCAGGAGCCGGAGGGTCCCCCTGAAGGACCTCAGGCTCGGGTAGCATCATGGTCCACATCCAAAATGGATTTAACCTCCCGTTCCTCACGAGCAAAGTGTCTGACCCGTTCTACTGGGTCGTTCGAAAATACGAAAGAATGAGAGTGATGATGTGGTGAGTCTATCAAAGAGTACGAAGCTCGGAGAGCTTCTGGATGCGTATCCCTTCCTCGTTGATTTCCTGCCCAGCATCTCCCCCAAATACCAGAGGCTGAAGAACTCTGTCCTCAGGCGGACCATGTCTTCGAGGGCCACGTTGGAGAGGATAGCCGAGATGGGCGAGATGAGCGTTGAGGACCTGATCGCGGCCATCCAAGCGGAGGTCGCCAAACAGACGGGAGACCCCAAGGAGGCGAGGAAGGAGGCCCTGAAGGGCATCCTCAGGGACCTCCACGAGGGCGTGGACCTCGAGATCCTGAGGCAGCGCTTCGCGGAGCTCGTCAAGGACGTCAGCGCTTCGGAGATCGCGGAGATCGAGCAGAGCCTCATCGACGAGGGGCTGCCCGAGGAGGAGGTGAAGCGGCTCTGCGACGTCCACGTCGATGTCTTCAGGCACTCCCTCGACGAGCAGGAGGTGCCCCGCCCCCCGGACGGCCACCCCGTTCACACCCTAATGGTAGAGAACCGGGCGTCGGAGAACATCATGGCCGAGATAGAGGCCATCATCGGGGAGCCGAGCACGCTCGGGGGGCACATGGGGGAGCTCGGGGCTCTCGTGGAGAGGCTCGGGGAGATCGAGAAGCACTACCTGCGGAAGGAGAACCAGCTCTTCCCCCGCCTCGAGGCGAAAGGCATGTCAGGCCCATCTCAGGTGATGTGGGCCATCCACGACGACATCCGGGCCGTCCTCAAGAAGGCCAACGCCCAGATAAAAGAGGGGGCCGTCGGCGTCGCTGGCACGCTCGACGAGCTCATCGTGACGATACGGGACATGATCTACAAGGAGGAGAACATCCTCTTCCCCATGAGTATGGAGGCCTTCACCACCGAGGACTGGCTCAGGGTGAAGGAGGGGGAGGAGGAGATCGGCTACGCATGGATCGAGCCCCTCGTCGACTGGAGCTCGGAGATCGAGGGAGCAGTACAGGTCGAAGCGGTGTTTCCCACAGGGAAAGTTGAGCTCGACGTCGGGCGCCTAACCCACGAGCAGATAAACCTGGTCCTAACCCACCTCCCCATCGACATGACATACGTCGACGAAGACGACAAGGTCGCCTACTACTCCCAGGGGAAGGAGAGGGTCTTCCCACGGAGCCCCGGGATAATCGGGAGAGCCGTGGATAAGTGCCACCCCCCGAAGAGCGTCCACGTCGTGGAGAAGATCGTGGAGTCCTTCAAGAGCGGCGAGAGGGACGTCGCCTCCTTCTGGATAGACCTCTCTGGCAGGCTGGTCCAGATAAGGTACTTCGCCGTCCGGGACGGTGAGGGAAGCTACAGGGGGACCCTCGAGGTCAGCCAGGATGTCACGGATATCAAGGGGCTTGAGGGCGAGAGGAGGCTGCTGGACTGGGAGTAGGTCTAGGAGTCGGGCCTCGTCCCCAGGATGAGTTCCACGTCCATCTCGACGCCGTCTCTTAGGACCCTCAGGTTCAGCTGGTCCCCGGGCCTCATGTTCCTCTCTATGTAGACCATCAGGTCGTTGAAGTCCTTCATGGGGACATCGTCCGCCCCTATGATCACATCACCGCCGACGGTCACTGTTCCCACGTCGATAGTCACCTCCCTGTCACCACCCCTCAAACCTGCATCGTCAGCGGGCCCCCCGGTCGTAACGGAGACGATGAGGAAGCCCCTCGTCGGCTCGTCTATATCCATCGCCTCCTTTATCTCCGGAAAGAGATCGAACCCCTCTATCCCCAGCCATGGGTGATCGTACTTGCCCTCCGAGATGAGGAAGGGGGCCTCCCTCGTAATTGTGTCCGACGGGACTGCGAAGCCGACGCCCGAGAACTGCGCAACCTCGCCGATGATGGCCGAGTTCATGCCGATGACCTCCCCATCCAGGTTCAGGAGGGGCCCACCGCTGTTGCCGGGGTTGATGGCGGCGTCCGTCTGGATGACGTCCACTATCCTGTAGTTGTTGGGAGCCTGCATCTGCCTCCCCAACGCGCTGACGATGCCCACGGTCATGGTGTCCGCGAGCCCGAAGGGATTTCCCACGGCGATGACCCACTCACCCACGAGTAGGCTCGAAGAGTCACCCATCTTCACGGGCTTGAGCAGGGATGCCGAGAGATCTACGTCAATGACCGCCATGTCGGAGTAGGGGTCCGTCCCGACGACATCCGCGGGGACGATGGTGCCGTCTACGAAGGTCACCGTGATCCCTCCCTCGATTGCCCCCTCCACGACGTGGTAGTTGGTGATGATCCTCCCCTCGTAGTCGTATACGAAGCCCGAGCCGCTGGCGAACCCCGATGAAGTACGCACCGTGATGAGGACGGCGGACCCCCTCATCTGGTTGTAGATCGAGTTCAGCCCGGGGAGGTACGAGACGTTCAACGGCTCTTGGGCGATGACGGTGTCCCTGAGATCGGAGATCTCGTTGTTCGTGTCCCGGATCTGGCTCTGGAGGGCCTCCACCCTGCCGCTGAGCTCCTCGATCTCGTCCTTCAGCTCAGAGACGTTCGAGTCGGGAATGATCGAGAAGTAGTACGTCACCGCGAAGTTCGAGACGATCAGCACGGCGATGACGACGTACGGGAGCCAGCTGCGCTGCGGAGCCCTGCTCCTCCCGGAGCCATAAAACCATTCATCACCCAATTTTTTTCACCCAACATCTTCCTTGATTAAAGCTCGGGGTCCCAGTGACCTCGATCTGATTCTGTCTTCCGGCGAGATTTAAGTAATCTGCATGGAATCTGAAGGTTCTTCCATTGATCGGCCGCCATGTTTTAAGGCTCAACCGCCTGAGTAGTTGTGAGTATCAATGTCACGTGAGTCCAAGACAGTCTATTTCGATGAGCCCGGGAAGGCGAACACCGACGAGACCCTGAGGCTCGCCAAGGAGCGGGCCGACGAGCTCGGCATCAGGAACATCGTGGTGGCCTCGTATACCGGCTACACGGGGGTCAAGGCCTCCGAGGTGTTCAAGGGCTACAACCTCGTCATCTCGGCGGGGGTCGTCGGCTTCAGGGAGCCCAACCAACACAGGATGGACCCCGAGGCCAGGGCCAAGATCGAGGCCAACGGCGGGAAGATCTTCTTCTCCACCCACGCCTTCGGCACCCTAGGGCGGGCCGTGAACAGGAGGTTCAACACCATCCAGGTCGACGAGATCATCGCCCACGTCCTCAGGCGCTTTAGCCAGGGAGTGAAGGTAGGATGCGAGATCTCCTGCATGGCGGCAGACGCAGGCCTGATAATGACGGACGAGGAGGCCATCGCCATCGGGGGCAGCGGAGGCGGCTCGGACACGGCTATCGTCCTCCAGCCCAGCAACACCCACACCTTCTTCGACTCCAAGGTGCTGGAGATAATCTGTAAGCCAAGAGGGTAAACTCCCTCCCTTTTTCCTAGCGCGCGATACAGAGAAGGTTGTACTAGACTCGTATAGACAGGTAATCTGGATACCTCTCAGGGATTCTACGTGGCGGACTTCACGTTGCACTCGGTGATGTACTGGGCGTTCATTGTGAACAGGGAGATGCTAATCGTCGTCCCGATGTCCTGCACCTGGACGTTGTCGGGCCCCTTTATGTAGAGAATCATGTCCCGCCCCGATGAGAGGGGCAGATCCGACGACCCCTGGGTGTACTGCCTGCCGTCGATGGTGGGGCTCCCCGTGAGGTTGTCATAGTGGGTCACGTTGAAGGCGTCCGATACGCTGGTTCCCTCGGCTACCCTGAAGAACCAGACGGTGGTCCATGCCTGCTCAACGCCCCTCACCTCGATCTTGTCGATGAGGAGGTCCTTGCCGCCCAGGTTCTGGATCATCACCGCTCCCACGGCCCCCGAGCTGTTCACCCAGATCTCCTGCTTCGTCAGCCTCACGTCCTCGGTCTGGAGCCTGACGGAGACGATGTTGAGGGAGTAGTAGATGGCGACGCCTGAGAGTAGAATTGAGAACGCCAGGAGCATAAGGGTCGTGACGACCTGTGCAAGACCCTTCCTACTATTACACCTGCCCGATCGCAAAGTCTAACCCAGTCCCTTCCTTATGCCGTAAACCTATATCGATGTGTGTGTAGGGCTGGTCTACATCATCCTGAACCGTGAAATCGTGGTTCAACTCTGTAAATAACGGTGTTTCCCTGATCTGTGCTGTTTTTCCGGGGTTGGATGTAGAATTAAAATACCACGTGCATTTAATCATCTAGCATCTAGGCGGGTATAATCATGGAGTATGACAAGATCCTTGAGGATCTCCTGGGCAGGAAGGAGTTCCTCATCGTGGGCAAGAGCATCATCAGGACCGACGCCCTCGACAAGGCCCTCGGCAGGGCGAAGTACACCTCAGATTACATCCAGCCGGGGACCGTCGTCGTGAAGGAGGTCTACAGCACCCATCCCCACGCACTCATCAAGCGCTTGGACACATCGGCAGCCCTGGAGATACCCGGGGTCCTGGCGGTCTACACCGGCGCCGACGTCCCGGGGGAGAACCAGATAGGCTACGCCATGCCCGACCAGCCTTTCCTCTGCGACGAGAAGGTCCACTTCATAGGGGACCCCATCGCCATCGTCTGCGCCGAGGACGAGTACGCCGCGCAGGAGGCACGGGACGCCGTCGTGGTGGAGTACGATCCCCTCCCGGCGAACTTCACAATAGACGAGACCCTCGCGAAGGATGCCATCCACATCCACGAGGGCGGGAACATCGCCCTCACAAGCCGGATAAGGAAGGGCGATGTGGAGAAGGGCTTCTCGGAGGCGAAGGTCGAGGTCGAGGGGACCTACGAGACACCCTATCAGGACCACGCCTATATCGAGCCCGACGTCGCATACGCCTTCCCCGAGGGCGCGGGCAAGGTCACCGTCATCGGCGCCATGCAGAGCCCCTTCCTCGTGAGGGAGAAGGTGGCGGGCGTCCTTGGGTGGAACCTCAACCAGGTCAGGGTCATCCAGGCCCTCACTGGAGGAGCATTCGGCGGGAAGGACGACACCGGCCCCTTGGTCTCCGCCAAGGCGGCCATGGCCGCGGTCAAGCTGGGTAGACCTGCCGCCCTCGTCTATGACCGCTTCGAGGTCACCGCTTACACTCCCAAGAGGTTCCCCTCCCGCATCCACCTCCGGACCGGGGTCGACAAGGACGGGATGCTCACCGCCACCAAGGTGGACATCAAGCTCGACTGCGGGGCCTACGCCAACAGGGCGCCCTACTGGCTCTGGAGGCAGACGGTCCACGCCACGGGACCCTACGAGGTCCCCAACGTCCACGTCGACGGCACGGCCGTCTACACCAACAAGGTGTTCGGCGGGAGCTACAGGGGCTTCGGGAACCTCGCGGTCCACTTCGCCGTCGACTCCCACATGGACAGGCTGGCGAATGAACTCGGCATGGACCCTGTCGAGCTGAGGCTGAGGAACGTCCTCACCGTGGGGAAGAGGACCGCCTCCAACCAGCTCCTGGACCACTCCGTGGGGATAGAGGAGTGCATCAGGGGCGTCGCCGAGGCCAGCGACTGGGCGGAGATAAGGAAGCCCAGGAGGAAAGGGAACAAGGTGAGGGGCGTCGGCATCGGCACCGCCCACCACGGCATCAGCACCAGCCGGGGGGCACCCGACTGGTCAGCCGCATCAGTCATCCTCAATGAGGACGGATCATTCACCTACAGGACGAGCATCTGCGAGCTCGGCCAGGGCACGCCCATCGGCCACGCCAAGATTGTTGCCGAGATAGTCGGCGCCAAGATGGAGGCGTTCCACATCGAGATCCCGGACACAGACACCATGGCCAACGCCAGGCCCACCCACGGCAGCAGGGGCCTCGCCCTGGGCGGCACGGCCGCGGCGGACGCGGCCCTCAAGCTGAGGGAGCAGATGGTCAACACAGCGGCGACCCTGTTCGAATGCGAGAAGGACAGGATCGATCTGAGGAACAGCATGGCCTCCTGCAAGGACGACCCCTCGAAGAAGATGGCCTTCAAGGAGCTTGCCCACGAAATGTACGTCAGGGGCGCCAACCCCGCCGCGTACGGGTTCTTCACGCCCCCCCGAAGGTTCTTCGACCCTGAGACGGGGCTAGGGGTGAGCTATCCGGCGTACACCTTCGCCGCAACGGTCTGCGAGGTCGAGGTGGACCTGGAGACTGGGCAGGTTGAGATCCTGAAGATCTGGCCTGCCATGGACGTCGGGAAGGCCATCGACCCCCTGCTCATCGACGGCCAAATCCACGGAGCCATCAGCCACGGCATAGGCATCGCCCTCATGGAGAGCATCCGCCTCGACGCCGGGGAGGTCATCAACCCCAACCTCACCGACTACGTGATACCCTCCTCCATGGACACCCCCGAGGTCGCCGAGAGCATCCTCGTGGAGAAGCCCTACAGGCACTCAGCCTTCGGGGCGAAGGGGGTAGGCGAGCCCGCCATCATCTCCATCGTCCCAGCCATCTCCAACGCCATCTACCACGCCACCGGGGTCAGCTTCAACACGATACCCATCACGGCGGAGCGGCTCCACGCCGCCCTCAGGAGGGGTGGACAATGAACCTGATACCTGACGTGGAGGTCCACAGGCCCAAGAGCCTGGAGGAGGCCCTCAAGCACATGGAGGCCCCGGGGGCGAAGCCCCTCGCCGGGGGCACCGACCTCATCATCGACCTCAGGGAGGGCGCCTGCGAGGCGAGGAACCTCGTGGACCTGACCAAGGTGAAGGAGCTGGACTACATACGAGAGTTTGGAGGCAGGATACGCATAGGGGCCATGACTCACCACACTGATCTGGTGGCGTCTGACCTCATCAGAACTAAGGCGCAAGTGCTCAGCGAGGCCGCGAACCTCGTGGGCAGCATCCAGATCAGGAACCTGGGAACCGTAGGCGGAAACATCTGCAACGCGTCCCCGGGGGCCGACACGGCGACGCCTCTGCTGGCCCTAGGAGCCGAGGCGACGATCTCATCCTCTGGAGGGGTCAGGGTGATACCTTTAGGCGAGTTCTTCGCTGGACCCAAGAGGACCAGCCTGAATCCCGGAGAGCTCCTCACGGAGCTCAGCTTCCCCACACCCCCAGCGGGGTCAGGGGGAGCGTTCCAGAAGCTCGGCAGGAGGAAGGGGTGCACCCTCTCCCTAATCAACATCGCAGCCTACGTAGAGCTGGACGGGGACACTTGCAGCGAGGTGAGGGTCGCCGTGGGAGCCTGTGCCCCGACACCTGTCAGGATCACGGATGTCGAGGAGATGTTGAAGGGGAAGAAGATTGACGAAGCGGTCATCGGCGAGGTATCGTCGGCCTGCTACGGACTCGTACAGCCCTCGCAGCGCGCCCACTCCCGGGCCTCCGAGGAGTACCGCCGTGAGATGTCATGCGTTCTGATGCGGAGGGCGCTGACGACCGCCCTGGAGAGGGCGAGGGGGAACAAGTGATGAAGGTAAGTTTCCAACTGAACGGTAAAGACATCGAGGTCGAGGCACCCGGCAACAGGGCTCTCCTCGACCTGCTGAGGGACGACCTGGGGGTCAAGAGCGTCAAGAAGGGATGCGAGAACGGGGAGTGTGGAGCCTGCACTGTATTGCTGGACGGCGCCCCGGTCACCTCGTGCCTGGTGCTGGCTCCTCAGGTCGAGGGGAGGGCCGTGACCACCATCGACGGCCTGGTGGATGATCCCTTCATGGTGAAGCTGAGGCAGGCGTTCCTCGAGGACGGGGCGATCCAGTGCGGCTTCTGCACTCCCGGGGTGCTCATCTCCTCCTACGCCCTGCTGAAGGGGAATCCCAAGCCCACCGCCGACGAGGTGAAGAAGGCCATCGAGGGGAACCTCTGCCGTTGCACGGGTTACGTGGCGATTATCAAGGCCATCCTCCACGCATCCGAGAGGATCTGACCCCCCTTCCTTTCAACGTCTTTTTAAATCTCCATGCAGGGCATACTACCCGATAGTCATGAAGAAGCAGGTTGTACTCACAGTAGCTGAGTCTAAACGGCTTATCGCCAAGGGCGTCGCGGCTCTCCCCCAGGTCCAGAAGGCCATGAAGGAGGGGATGCTGGTCGTCGCCACAGGCACCACGAACGCCTACGTCCTCCAGGAGCTCTGGGGGAAGAAGTTCGACCTTAGGCGCTACAGGAGCGGCACGACCACCCCGAAGGAGCCCGACAGGCTCCCCGAGGAGCGGGAGGAGCCCATCCCGGACGTCGTCTTCAGGAAGGGCGACGTCGCGAAGGAGCTGAACAGGTTCGACGCCGTGGAGCACATGGGTAAGGGTGACATCTACATCAAGGGGGCCAACGCCCTCGACTATGCCGGGGGCATGGCGGGCGTCCTCATAGGGGGCTCCACCGGGGGCACCGTGGGACGGGTCCTCCCCAGCATCATCGGCAAGAAGATAGAGCTCATAATCCCCATCGGCCTGGAGAAGCTTGTCTACACGGACATCAACGAGCTCCACTGGATCGCCGGCACCGATGACTCCGAGGGACCCAGCCTATGGCCCCTCACGGGCACAATAATCACAGAGATAGAGGCCCTGGGCATCCTGACGGGGGTCGACGCCTACCTCTACTCCGCCGGAGGGGTCGCGGGCGCGGAGGGGGCTGTACGGCTGCTCCTGGACGGCACAGACGACGAGGTCGAGGAAGCCCTGAAGTTCATCGAGAGCATCAAGGGCGAGCCACGCTACCTCCTCTAACCTTTTTCCTTACACCAACCTTTAGTTTCATCCCGAAGTTTTTATCAACCCATGGCTCCCACTTGTAAAGATATCAGATGGTTAAGAGAGCACTTATAATGGGCGCCGCTGGCAGGGACTTCCACAACTTCAACTCCTACTTCCGCGACAACCCCGACTACGAGGTCGTCGCCTTCACCGCGGCCCAGATCACCGATCTCGACGAGGCGGCAGAGATCGAGAAGAGGATCTACCCGCCGGCTCTGGCGGGGGACCGCTACCCCGAGGGGATCAGGATCTACCCCGAGAGCATGCTCGAGGCCCTTATCGGGGAGCTCGACGTCGACGAGGTGGTCTTCTCCTACAGCGACGTCTCCCACGGCTACGTCATGGACGAGGCATCCAGGGTCCTATCCTCAGGGGCCAACTTCGTTCTCCTGGGCACCAAGGCCACCATGCTGAAGTCTGAGAAGCCGGTCATCTCGGTCTGCGCCACCCGCACGGGAAGCGGGAAGAGCCCCACCTCCCGGTGGCTCCTCGACAAGATCAAGGAGAGGGGGCATCGCGTTGTGGTGATCCGCCATCCGATGCCCTACGGGGTTCTGGAGAGGCAGAGGGTCCAGAGGTTCGAGACCCTGGAGGACTTGGACCTACACGACTGCACCATCGAGGAGAGGGAGGACTACGAGCCCCACATCGAGAGGGGCGCCATCGTCTTCGCGGGGGTGGACTACGGGGATATCCTGAGGGAGGCTGAGAAGGAGGCCGACGTCATCGTCTGGGATGGCGGGAACAACGACTTCCCGTTCTACCATCCGGACCTCCACATAGTCCTCGTCGACCCCCACAGGGCCGGCGACGAGCTCAGCTACTACCCCGGGGAGACGAACCTGAGGATGGCGGATATCGCCGTCGTTAGCAAGGTGAACACAGCCGAGCCCCGGGACATCGAGGCCGTGGAGGCCAACATCTATGAGGTCAACCCGGAGGCGGAGATCGTCAGGGCCAACATCGTCATCACCGCTGAGGACGAGGAGGCCATCCGGGGAAAGAGAGTGCTTGTGGTCGAGGACGGCCCCACGGTCACCCACGGCGGGATGAGCTACGGGGCCGCCACCATCAAGGCCAACGAGCTGGGGGCGACCATCGTTGACCCCCGCCCATACGCCGTGGGCTCCATCAAGGCCATCTTCGGGCAGTACCCCCACCTGGAGAGGGTGCTCCCCGCCGTGGGGTACAGCGACAGGCAGATGGGGGAGCTCAGCGCGGTCATCAACGCGACCCCGTGCGACCTCGTCCTCCTGGGCACCCCTACCGATATCCGGCGTTACCTGGAAGTGGACAAGCCTGTGGTGCGGGTGAGGTACGAGTTCGAGGAGGTCGTCCCGGGCCAGATCGAGGAGGCGATCTTCCGCCGCTTAGATCTCTGACTCTACATAGAACACTGGGAAGGGGGCCTTTTTCTACCCTATTCGAGGCCGCTCCACGTCGGTCTCCACCCTGACTCCCCTGCTCCTCTCGAACCTCACCGTCACCGACCTGAAGAGGGCCTCGAAGATCCTGATCTTGCCGTAGCGCTTCTCCCTGAGGAGCCCCATCCCCGAGAGGGCCTCCAGGTGGCGCTCGACGCTGGTGTAGTTCATCCCGGTGCGGCGCCCCACCTCGCTGATGTTGAGCTCCCCGCTCTCGGCGAGGACCTTGAGGACCCGGATGCGCCCCCTGGAGCCCAGGAGCTCCTCTGCCCCTATCTCAGCCTTCCTCAAGGACGCGTGTCACCTCCTGCTCAAGGCTCTCAGCGGGTATCTTCATGAGGCTGATGAGCTGGGTGCGCCCCCTCTCCGAGGTGTCCAGCTTCGTGGAGACTGCGTCGAGGGCGCTGAGGCGGTTCAGGTACTTCCAGTACTGGGTGTGGCCCCGGGGCTGCTCCCCGGCCTCCTCGCAGGCCACCTGGTAGGCGAGCTCGGCCTCGCCGGTGGTGGCGTGGGGCTCGGTGCTGTGCCTGAAGTGGCGGGCGATGCCCAGGAGGGCGAGGAGCTCGTGGCGGCTCAGCTGCCTCAGGTCCCCGGGGCTGATGACGCTGAAGAGGGTGGAGGCCGCCTTCCTGACGTGCTCGGGGTGGACCTCCTGGGAGTAGTCGGTGTCGGCGTACCTCCCCGCCGTGAGGAGGAGGTCGATGCCGTACCTGGCGTCCCCGCTCTCCGAGGCGGCGAGGTCGGCCATGAAGCCGATCAGCTCCTCGGAGACGGCGCCCGGCCTGTAGGCAGCCTCGGCCCGGCTGAGGAGGATGTCGACGAGCTGGGGCTGGGTGTACTCGGACATCCTGATGATGTTCCGTTGGAGGGTGCTCAGGGTGCTCCTGTCCAGGCCCTGGAACGCCTCGGCGTCCTTGGAGATGCAGATGATGCTGAGCCTCCTGGGGCCCTCGAGCCGCTCCTCCTGCACCCGGCTGAGGTTGTAGATGGCGTCGCCCCCCTCCTTCTCTATGAGGGCGTCCACCTCGTCGAGTCCGAGGACCAGCTGGAGGTCATCCTCGTCGAGGATGCGCATCAGGGTGGCCAGGAGTTCGTCGGCTGAGAAGCCCCTGTCGGGGAAGTTGGGCCGGAGCCTCCTGACCGCTCTGTTGAGGGCCATGAAGAGGCTGCCCCTGACCTCCCTGCAGTTGACGTGGATGTACTTGGCCTTCACCCTGCGCCTCTTCGCCTCCTCCTCCAGGTCCCTGCCGAACCTCTGGGCGAGGGCGGTCTTGCCGCTGCCGACGCCGCCGATGATGACGGCCCTCTGGCTCATCTCGTAGGGGGTGTCGATTATGAAGCGGAATATGTTGTTGAGGAAGCGGAGCTCGGGCTCCCTGTGGAGGAGCCTGGGTGGTATGTGGTTGATGTCCAGGACTGTGTCGTCTACGAAGACGCTCCTCTGGCTCATAGAATCCCCGCGTGGTCATTCCCCATCCACGATTTATGCTTTTTGTCCGTTCGAACATACCTGTTGTGGAGAGGTGGGTGAAAGTGGTTCTTTCCCGGGAAAACCTATATCCCAACCAGTGGATTAATAGCCGAGGCATATGCCAGCCGCAAGAAAGCTCCCGACGGGGAAGGTCCCCTCGGATGTGCTCAGAAGGGTCGTCTTCCCGTACCTCGGCGTCAAGTCAGACCGAGTCCTCCAGGGGCCCGGCGTCGGCGAGGACGCAGCGGTGATAGACATGGGCGACAGGGTCATCATCGCCAAGGCTAACCCCATCACCGGCGCCGAGGCCAAGATCGGATGGCTAGCCGTTCACATCAACGCCAACGACGTCGCCGCGTGCGGAGCCAGGCCCCAGTGGTTCCTCTCTATAGTCCTCCTCCCCGAGGGAGCCGACGAGTCCCTCCTCGAGAGTATCATGAAGGACATCCACGAGGCGTGCAGCGACCTGGGGATCAGCCTCATCGGAGGCCACACGGAGTCCACTCCGGGCCTGGACAAGCCCATCATCGCGGGGTTCATGATGGGCGAGCTCTCTAAGGATGAGTTCGTCACGACCGGGGGCGCGAGACCCGGCGATCTAGTAGTACTAACCAAGGGGGCTGGAATAGAGGGCACTGGTATCCTCGCAGCCGATCTCACACATGTACTGCTTCCGGAGGTTGGTCGGGAGGTACTTGAGAGGGCTACCGAGCTCCTGAAGAAGATAAGCGTTGTCCAGGAGGCCTTGACGGCGGTCGACGTCGGGGGCGTCCACTCCCTCCACACGCCGACGGAGGGGGGCGTCATGAACGGCATATGGGAGATGGCTGAGGCATCGGACGTCGGGGTGGTCATCGAGGAGTCTGCTATCCCCCAGGCGGATGAGACCAGGGTGATCTGCGAGGCGCTGGGCGTCGATCCCCTGAGGCTTCTCGCGTCTGGAGCCCTTCTGATAGTGGTAGATCCGGATAAAGCCGGTGAGTTGGTCTCCGTGTTGGGAGAGTCCGGGGTGGTTGCCTCGGTCATCGGCGAGATACGTCCCCCCGAGGAGGGGCGGGCGCTCGTGACGAGCGACGGAGGGAGAACACCCATCGAGGCAGTTGTCCAGGACGAGTTGTACAGAATCCTGGATGTATATGGTAGCCTGGATCAATAGTGTGGTCAGGATAGGGGAGGTTAGCTCCCGGTCTTCTCCTTCAGCCAGCCCGTCACCTCGTCCAGCGTCGATGCCAGGGACGGCACCATGTACCTGTACGGTGAGAGCTGCTGGGTAATGGAGTTGGCGATGTCCATGGCCTCGTCTAGGTTCTCCGAGGTGGGCTCTCCGATCAGCTCCTGAAGCCTGGACATTGCGTTGATTGCGTCGTCGACCATCTGACCGTATCCTCGGTAGCCTTCAAGGAAGGATTTTGCAGACTGAAGTTTATCTATAATCTCTTGGTTCTCCAATATCGAACACGACTGCTCAAGACTGGATTCCATCTCCAATATGTGGTTTTCCTTCACCTGTGAAAGGGTCCCGTTGCTCCCCATTTAATGGAGCATGGACTACATCAGCATGCAGGAGCTAATCTGATCAAGGACATCCAGGGGGCTCCCAGAGGACCAATCTAAATAATATCCGAGGCATAATTACAGTTAGATGTCTTCCGCCGTTAGGGCCGCCCGCCTGCTCATGGAGATCGAGCCCGGGGAGTTCCGGATACTCCAGGCCATCGAGCTGGGCATGTCAGGCTACAGCTTCGTTCCCCTGGAGGAGGTGGTGAAGTACTCGGGGCTGAAGCAGGGCGAGGTGGTGTTCAGGCTCCGAGAGCTTGACAGGAAGGAGCTCCTGTACCGGCAGCCCGAGCCCTACCCGGGGTACATCCTCAACTACACGGCGTACGACTGCCTCGCCCTCAACGCCCTGGCGAAGTCTGACCTCCTCAGCTCCCTGGGGAGGTCCCTCGGAGTAGGGAAGGAGGCGGACATCTTCGACGCGATCACGGACGACGGCCTCCAGGTCGCCGTCAAGTTCCACCGGCTGGGGCGGACCAGCTTCAGGGAGACGAGGAGGAAGCGGGGCTACGTCGCCAAGCGGGGGCACATCACGTGGCACCACCAGTCGAGGCTCGCGGCCGAGAGGGAGTTCAGCTTCATGAGCATAGCCCACGCGGCGGGGGTGGCCGTCCCAGAGCCCATCAAGCAGAACCGCCACGTCGTTGTGATGGGGTTCATCGACGGCTTCAACCTCGTCGACATCATAGAGCTCGATGACCCCGCGGGATTCCTCGATGACATCCTCGTGAACGTGCGGCTGACGTACGCTGGTGGGGTCATCCACGGCGACCTCAGCGGGTTCAACATCGTCGTGACGAAGGACGGGAAGGTCCTGTTGATCGACTGGCCCCAGGCAGTCTCCGTGGACCACCAGAACGCCGAGGAGCTCTTGAAGAGGGATGTGGAGAACGTCCTCAACTACTTCAAGAGGAAGTACGGCGTCGAGAGGGACATCGCTGAGGTCATTGAGTACGTTAAAGGGGATTAGGGTCTCCAGCCCTCGAGGAGGGCGACGAACAGGGACGAGGCGGTGAGGTCGGCCGTCGTCCCTGGGTTCAGGGCTCCCCCAGCCTCAGCTAGCTCATCATCAAGACTCTGAAGCATCTCCCCCCCAGCCTCCGAACCGCAGCCCCCCTCCTCCAGGATGCGCTCGGCCCTTCCGCTAACCTCCTCCGCGAGGGCCTCCCCGCTCTTCCTCGCTATGAGGGAGTCGGGGTTGCTTGACAGGATGTGGAGGAACGTGTCCACAACGGCAGTGTTCACGTCGCCCGACTCCAGGGCGGCCTTCAGGTAGGGGTGGCCCTCCTCGAAGGTGACGCTGAAACCCGAGGTCCACTCGCGGCAGATGTGGTCCCTCTCGGAGCAGAGCTGGAAGACGTCGAGGAGTGTCAGCCCCTTCTCCACGAGTTCACTGGTGGACTCCGGGTCGTAGACGTCAAGCTCATCCACCTCCCCCAGGACCCTCGGGGTCATGGCGGTCCTGATCGCCTCGTAGACCAGGGCGGCGTCCTCCGGGGCAGTTGAACGTGTCACGAGCTCCAGCTTCCCCCGCAGGTCCCCGACGTCTAACTCCTCATGCCTCCTAAGAGTCGAGCCGGCGGCGGCTGCGATGGGAGCGAAGAGTAGGACGACCCCGAGGTTTACGTTCCCTCCGCCCTGCCATGCCAGCGAGTCCGTGACCGCCTCGAGGATAAGCCCGCCAAGCCCGATCTCGTTCCACCTGCGCACGCCATCCTCGACCTCGTAACCCCTGACGGCCAGCCTCCCCATGGCCTCTCCGAGGGCGACGCTCCCTGCGAGGAAGTGCTCGTACCTCGTGTCGGGGAGGTCCCTGGTCCTGTGGACGTTCCCCGGCTTCGGGTAGGCGGAGACCTCGAGGAGGGCCGCCAGGGTGGCGCATCGCCGGACGTACTCGCCAGCGTCGGCCTTGTTCAATTCGTTCCCCAGACTCTCCTGACCGAATCCGCTTATAAGACCCTCACAAGATAGTTGAGGGCGATGGAACCGGGTGGATGGCTCTCGGGACCCGTCGAAGGGGACTACGTCGAGACGGTTGAGGGGCTCCTATTCACAGTGAAGGGGCTACACCACCCCAAGGGCCTCGTCATCGCATACATCCGCTACGTCCCGGATCCCGGGGGGGACAGGCGGAGAGGCGAGGTCCGCTACAGGAGGGTCTACGACCTCGACGAGACGGACGAGTATCTCCGGGTGAACCATCCTCTGTATATCAACGAGGTGGAGGGGAAGGGCCTCTCCCTGCAGTCCGTCCCGGTGGACAGGATCTCACGGATGTACGTCCCCAGGGAGCGCCTCGCCGCGATCCTGGAGAGCCCCCGGACCGAGGTGGAGTCAATTGTGGCCAGGTTCGCGTCAGCGATCAGCCGTGAGGGATGCGTGCCCCTCGGCGACATGGGGGTCTCGGGGTCAGTCCTGGTGGACCTCGCTACATCAACCTCGGACGTTGATCTGATCGTCTACGGCAGAGATTCCGGGCGCCGGGTCTACCAGGCCGTGAGGGCGCTCAGGGAGAGGGAGGGCTGGGTCCGACCCTATCATGGTGAGAGCGTGAGGAGCGTGGCGGTCAACCGCTGGGGCGACACCGGTCTGGATCTTGAGGAGCTGTCATCCCTGGAGTCCGGGAAGGTCCTCCACGGCCTCGTCGACGGGCGAGACTACTTCATCAGGCTCGTCAGGGAGCCCGACGCGTCTGAGGAAGGGGAGGTATCCAGACCCCTGGGGACCGTAGTGCTCCGGGGGACCGTTGTCGGGGCGAATGACTCCATCTACACGCCCTGTTCTTACGAGGTCGAGGGCTGCAGCTTCAAGGGTGGTGGACCCGACGTCGATGTGGACCAGCTCGTCAGCTTCAGGGGGAAGTTCACCGAGCAGGCTTCTACGGGAGATGTAGTTAAGGCCCGGGGCACCCTGGAGGAGGTTGTGTCGGGGGGCCTCACCTATCACAGGGTGATGCTGGGGAGGAGGGGGGACTACCTGTTCCCCGTGGACATCGTCGACCGATAACCTTTTGATAGGAACAATTCTGTTTCAATCATTGCTGGGCTTGGTTCATATGGAGGGGGCAACTGAGGGGCTGCTGCTCGACGGCCTCGGATTCGAGGAGGATCAGATATTCGAGACCATAATCACCACCATGGACCACGACGGCTCCGTGAACGCAGCCCCAATGGGGGTGGGCAGGACTGGTCGCGAGACCCTCGAGATCAGGCCCTTCAAGAGCAGCTCCACCTACAGGAACCTGTCATCCCGCCCCGAGGCCTGCGTGAATGTCACGGACGACCCCATAATCTTCCTCGTCACTGCGTTCAAGGAAGAGGACTTCAGGGGCTTCGAGGAACCGTCCCTCGACGGAATCAGGCTCCGGGAGGCAGACGCATACATCTTCATCTCCGTCCGGGACCTCGATGACTCCGAGGACAGGGCCCGCTTCACCTGCAACGTTGACTCTGTCGAGGTGGGTGAGGCCGGACCTCGACCTTTCAGCCGGGGTAGGGCTCAAGCCATCGAGGCTGTAATACACGCCACTCGTATCGAGTTCCTCTATGGGGAAGGTCGTGTCGAGGAGGGCGAAGAGTTTGTAAGAAGGCTCAGCGTGTGTAAGGACGTGGTCGGTAGGGTCTCGACCCCGGACTCCGCGGAGGGGAGGGTCATCACGGAGCTGGAGAGGCTGATCGAGGGCTGGAGGGGCGGATGATGAAGGTCAGGGTGAGGACCCCGTCCAGGCTCCACTTCAGCATGGTGGACCTGAGGGGCGACCTGGGAAGGATCTTCGGGAGCGTAGGGGTGGCAATCGACAGGCCCAATATAGTTCTTGAGGCCGAGCCAGCGCCACGGCTCACGGTCAAGGGGTTCAGGATGGAAAGGGCGAGGAAATTTGCGGAAACTGTCCTGGAGGAGTCGGGGATCACAGGCGGGGCCAAGGTCAACATCGTCTCGGACATGCCGGAGCACTCGGGATTCGGCTCAGGAACCCAGCTCGCCCTCGCCATGGGGACGGCCATCTCGGAGATATACGGCCTAGACTATTCACCGGAGAGGCTGGCCCTCCTGCTTAACCGCTCCAGGCGGTCGGGGGTCGGCACATACGTGTTCAAGCACGGGGGTTTCATCGTCGACGGCGGGCACAAGGTCGGGACGACCGGGGATCATCCCCCACTCATCTTCAGACATGACATCCCTGAGAACTGGCTCTTCGTCATAGGCCTCCCCGACACAGTCCAGGGCAGCAGCGGCAAGCTGGAGGTCGACGCCTTCAAGAACCTGGAGCCGCCTCCGACTGTCCTCGCTGGCGACGTCTCCAGGATACTGCTGATGCAGATGATCCCGGCCCTCCTAGAGGGAGATGCCGAGGCCTTCGGCGCCGCCATGACCGGTCTAGACCTCAAGTTCGGGGAGCACTGGAGGGAGGTCCAGGGGGGACTCTACAGCAGCCCCGTCATCGAGGAGGGGGTGGAGTTCCTTCTCGAGAAAGGGGCGTTGGGCGCCGGTCAGAGCTCGTGGGGCCCCGCGTTCTACGGCCTCGTCCAAGGGGAGGCACGGGCGGAAGATGCGCTCTCTCAGCTGGAGGGCTTCCTCAACGAGGGGGATAGACGCGGGACCGCTTTCGTCGCCCACGCCCAGAACGAGGGCGCCGAGGTCACGGTAACTGAATAGTCTTGAAGCGGAGCTGGATGCGGTATGCGGGTTCTCATCGTCACGGGGAGGCTGGCTGAAGACAGCGCTAGGAGATACACTACAGGCCTTGACGTGGACGTCGACGTCCGGGTCCTCCCCGTATCGGTGGCGGCGTTCATCACTCCCGAGGCTGCAGCTGAGTCCCTCACCTCCGTGAAGGGATACGACCTCATCCTGCTGCCGGGCACCATAAGGGGAGACGTGACCCCTGTCGAGGAGGCCACGGGGACGCCCACGTACAAGGGGCCCTCCTACACTTATGAGCTCCCGCTGATCCTCCCGTTCCTCGACAGGGTAGAGCTCTCCAAGACCGAGTCGGCCTCGAAGCTCCTCCGAGGGGTCAAGGAGAGCCTGGCCCTGAAGGAGATCAAGGAGGTAGATGAGTCCTGGAGGGAGGTCCTGAGGGAGGAGGGCGGATTCATCATCGGGGGAGAGGGCCGAGAGGTCGCGGTGGGCTCAGCCTTCCCCATGAGGGTGATCGCGGAGATAGTGAACGCCCCGACCCTTGAACTCGATCAGATCATGAAACGGGCACAATACTTCAAGTCCGAGGGCGCGGACATAATCGACATAGGGATGCTGGCGAACGACCCCAAACCGGATATGGTCGGGGAGATCATCGACGCTGTCCGCTCGTCTGTGGGCCTTCCCGTGAGCATCGACACCTTGGACCCGTCCGAGATTGAGGTAGCAGTCTCTGCAGGCGTGGATCTGGTGCTCAGCGTTGACGCCGGGAACATGGAGGAAGTTGCGTCATACGTCAGGGACGTCCCGGTTGTGGTTCTCCCCTCGAACATGAGGGAGGGCGTCCTCCCGAGGGGCGCGGAGGAGAGGTTCGCAGCGATGTTCAACAACATGCTCCAGGCCCACGAGCTGGGGATCATGAGGGTGATCGCCGACCTGATCCTCGAGCCTGCCCTGAAGCCCGGGCTCCTGGAGTCCCTGAAGGCCTACCAGCTGTTCCGTCAGGCCGACGAGAACACCCCCGTGCTCTTCGGGTTGGGGAACGCTACGGAGCTTATAGACGTCGACTCCACCGGGGTGAATGGCCTGCTGACGGCGTTGGCTGCAGAGGTCGGAGCAGACCTCCTCTTCATCCCCGAGCACAGCCCCAAGGCCCGGGGGAGCGTCCGGGAGACGGTGACGGCCTCCAGGATGATGTTCCTGGCGGGGAGGAAGGACACACTGCCCAAGGACCTGGGCCTCGACCTCCTAATTCTCAAGGAGAAGAGGTGGGTGGAATGGCCTTATGACAGGTCCGTCGAGGATGCGACGGAGGTTGTGTCCGCCAAACCCGATGACGACCTGGAGTGGGATACGGCTGGCTGGTTCAGGATAGAGGTCGACAGGGAGGAGGAGGCCATAGTTGCTATACACTACGTGGCAGTGGGTGAGCCTAACCTCGTGGTCAAGGGGAAGGACGCTAGGGAGGTGTATCAGACGATTCTCCGGAGGGGTCTCGTCGGGAAGTACGATCACGCCGCCTACCTCGGGAAGGAGCTGATGAAGGCGGAGTTGGCCCTAAAGCTGGGGCGCTCCTACCTCCAGGACGACCCCCTGTTCTAGCCACCCCGTCTCTCGCTCTTCCACCGGGAGTAGTCGTCCATGATCGTCTTCACGTCGACGTGGTCGCTGATGATCTGCCTCGTGAGCTGTATCTTCCTCGTGGAGGTCGGCGCGGGCGTCGTCATGTCCCCCAGGAGGTCCAGTTTGGTGACCGTCGTGTAGGTGTCTGTGGGTACCAGGAGGATGGGGATGCCCTTGGTCTCCGCCGAGGAGAGCACCTGGACCGAGGGGTAGATGTTGCCGGTGAGGACGATGGCGCTGGGCTTCGTCTCCAGGGCCGTGAGGATGAGGTCGGTCCTGTCCCCGCCCGTGATGAACGCCCTGCCGACGCTCCGCCTCAGCCAGCTCATCGCCGACTCCGGGGACATGGCCCCGACGAGGTAGTTGTCCACCAGGGTGTCCAGGCTGTCCCTCCCTGCCAGCACCTCGGCGTCCAGGACGCTGACGACGTCCTCCACGGTGGGGAGGGTGAGCTCCCTGTGGTCGGGGACGACCCCGAGGACCTCGAGGCCGCAGGTCTGGAGTATGGGTGAGACGACGCCCCTCATGCGCTCCAGCTGCTGGAGGGGGACGAAGTTGAGCACGACGCCCAGCATCTCAGCCCCTCTCCCCTCGATGAACTCCTTGTAGAGTATGATGGTCTCAGCGACGAAGTCCTCATCCCCCTTGACTGAGAAGAGCACCTTGGCGCCGAACTCCTTCGCCAATGCAGGGGTGTCGAGGCCGCAGAACGTGAGGAACTCGGGGCGGGCAGCAGACTCGATGAGGAGGATGTCCTTGTCGGCGCTGATCTTCTCATAGGATTCTATGATTAGCTCCCTGGACTGGTCGCAGCTCTCGGCGATGAGGTCGAGGTAGCGCTTACCCAGCACCACCGGGCAGAGCTCGTCGAGGTCCTCCTCGAGGGCCATGACCTCCTTCATGAGGATCACGTCTGTGTCCCTGAGCCTCCCGTCGACGAGTTTCTGCCCCATGCCGACGGGCTTGAAGTAGCCGACCCTGAGCCCCATCTCCTGGAGCTTCCCGAAGAGGCCTAGGCACAACGCGGTCTTGCCGCTGTATCCGGTTCCCGACACGTAGATCGAGTAAGCCATCTGTCTATTCATCATCAATCCCCTGTTATAGTGATTTTCACGTCGAGGGCGATGCAGCCCTCCCCCACTCCGTAGACGAAGACCGGGTTAAGGTCCATCTCCACGATCTCGGGGAAGTCTGAGACGAGCTGCCCCACCCTGAGGATCGTCTCCCTCAACGCGTCTATGTCCGACGGGGGCTCCCCCCGTATCCCCTTGAGGAGGGTGTACGCCCGGGTCTCCTCCATCATCTCCTGGGCCTCCCTCTCGCTGAGGGGGGCGAGGCGGAACGAGACGTCCTTGAGGAAGTTGACGTAGATCCCCCCGAGGCCGAACATCACGAGGGGGCCGAACTGGACGTCCTGGCTCATGCCCATTATGAGCTCCTTCCCAGGGGTGACCATCCGGGAGACGGCGACGCCGTGGATCTTGGCCTGGGGCATGAACGTGTAGACGCTGTTCATGATGGCCTCGAATGCCGTCCTCACCTCATCTGCGGACCCTATGTTCAGGTGGACGCCGCCGATATCCGTCTTGTGGAGTATCTCCGGCGAGACGATCTTGAGCACCACCGGGTACCCCAGCTCATCGGCGAACCTCTCGGCCTCCTCCGCAGAAGAGGCGAGCATGTCCCTCGTCGAGTTGACGCCATAGGCCTCCATAACCTCCGCCGCCTCGTTCGCTAGGAGGACGACCCTGCTGTCCCGTCTGGTGGACTCAAGGATCCCCTTGACCCTCTCGGGGTCCACGTCGTCGAACCTTGCAGGTGGATGCTCGGGCTCCTCCATGAAGCGGGCGTACTCATACATCGCCGCTAGGGTCTTGATCCCCTTCTCCGGGAAGTCGAAGCTGGGCACACCGTTGCTCCTCAGGTACTCGTCAGCAGTCTGGACACGCCCCCCACCCATGAAGATACAGATTATAGGCTTGTCCCCGTGCTTCCTCTGGAGCGCGACGATCCCCTGGGCCGTTTCGAGGCTCTCCGTCATCGCCTGTGGGGTGAGGATGACGACGATGGCGTTGACGCTCTCCTCGCTAATGACCTCCTCGATGGCGTACGTGTAGAGGTCGGCCCTCGCGTCCCCCAGGATGTCCACGGGGTTCCCCACGGAGGCCGCCTCGGGGAGCCTCCCCATGAGCCTACCCCTGACCTCGCTCCCCAGGTTGGTGAGCCTGAGCCCCAGCCTCTCGCTGAGGTCCGTCGCAAGTATCCCCGGGCCCCCGGCGTTGGTCACGATCACGACGCCTTCCCCCTTGGGCAGAGGCTGCTCCGTGAAGGCGACGGCGTAGTTGAAGAGCTCCTCGACGCTCTCAGCCAGTATCACCCCCGCCTTCTCGAAGGCCGTCTTGTAGGCTACGAAACTCCCCACCAGGGCCCCTGTGTGGCTTCCTGCGGCCCGGGCGCCCGCCGAGGAGGTGCCCCCCTTGATGACCACGATGGGCTTATCCCTCACCACTCGCGAGGCGACCTCTATGAACCTCCGCCCCCGGTCGATTGACTCCAGGTAGAGGAGGATCACCCGGACGTCCTCGTCCTCCCCCATGGCCTCGATGAAGTCCACCTCGTCGAGGTCCCCCTTGTTCCCGAGGCTCACGAAGCTGTGGAATCCGATGTTCTCCTTGACGATCCAGTCCAGTACCGCCGTCCCCAGGGCCCCGCTCTGGGAGATGAAGCCGATCCTCCCCGCCTTCGGCATCGCCGGCGCGAAGCTCAGGTTCAGCTGGCTCTCGGTGTTGATGAGCCCCAGGCAGTTAGGCCCCTGGACCCGCATCCCGTACCTCCCGCTGATCTCGACCAGCTGCTTCTCCAGGAGTGCCCCCTCGTGCCCTATCTCCTTGAACCCAGCCGAGATGACAACGAGGGCCTTCACCCCCCTCTCGCCGCACTCCTCGGCGACGCCCAGCACATAGGCAGCGGGGATGGCGATGACAGCCAGATCCAGCTCACCCGGTATCTCCTTGACCGAGGTGTAGGTCTTCAGGCCCAGTATCTCATCTGCGCTGGGGTTCACGGGGTAGATCTCCCCCTGGAAGCCTGCTTCGATCATGTTCCGGGTGAGAATGTTCCCGACCTTCCCGGGAGTCCTAGATGCCCCGATGATGGCGACGGACTTTGGGCGGAACAGGGCATCCAGCTTCATTTCTAAAGTCCTTCCATGGGATGGGCACGTGGTTGCTTATTAACGTTAAAGAATCCCTTCTCTTGGGATATAAATCCGATATTTCGAGACCAAGCCCCATGTGCATTGTGGGCTGGTACTAGTGTTTGTGGGGGTACGATTTTTATATGGTTTCCATCAACATGATGTGATATCCATGAGCGCTAGACCCAAGATCTTCGGTCACCTCATGACCGAGGTCATCAGGAAGGGGACATGCGTGAGCTGCGGCTCTTGTGCTGCAGTCTGCCCCGTCAAGTCAATCGAGCTCGATGCTGGAACACCCAAACTGGTGGGCCTATGCGTCGCCTGCGGAATGTGCCATGCCAACTGCCCAAGCGTAGGCTTCGACGAGGCCGAGATGGAGAACCTCGTCTATGGCAGGGTCCGGGAGGAGGGTGAGGCCCATCTCGGGGTCCACATGGCCATCTACGCCGTTAAGTCGAAGGATGAGGCGGTCCTCGCTAGCTGCCAGGACGGAGGAGCCGTCTCTTCGCTGCTCATCAACTTCCTCTCAGAGGGTGGGGACGGCGTTGTGGTGACAGGTCTGGAGGAGGACGCCGTCTGGGTCGCCACGCCGGTCGTAGCCTCGAGCAAGGAGGAGGTCCTCGCCAGCGCTGGGACCAAGTACACCTCCAGTCCGACGTTGGTAGGTGTAGGATCTGCAGTCTCCGACTACGCCAGGGGGAATATTGCCGTGGTGGGCACACCGTGCCAGATGAGAGGTCTCAGCAGGATCGTCACCGGTGAGAAGGCGGACGCCAAGATCAGGGACGCAGTGGACCTGAAGATCGGTCTCCTCTGCATGGAGACGTTCAACCACGAAAGCTTCATGGAGTACCTCGACGGCGCGGGTGTCGACGCCTCCAAGGTCTCGAAGTTCGAGATAAAGAGCGGCAGGTTCATCGCCCACACGGGCTCCGATGAGCCCTACTCGGTCAAGCTGAGCAAGGTGAAGGACAACGTGAGGCCCTGCTGCCACAGCTGCAGCGACTTCACGTCAGAGTTCGCCGACCTCTCCGTGGGGAACGTGGGCACACCGGATGGCTGGTCCACGGTCATCGTGAGGAACGAGAGGGGCGACGCGGCTCTGAAGGCGACGGAGAAGGCCGGCCTGATCGATGTGAAGCCGCTTGAGAAGGACGACAAGGACCTGGAGATCGTCACCAAGCTGGCGAAGAAGAAGAGGAAGGACGCCGAGAAGCATCTGGCATCTGAGTAGAAACGACCTCTCTTGACCTTTCCACCTTCTCATCCTATTTCATGCGAATCATTATAAGCCGAGTTTGTCACCACTCCGAGAGTGATTGATTTGTCCAAGGAAGACCTGTTCAACTCCATGACCCCGGAGACCATGCGCTCCAGACCGGGCCTCAAGTGGGGGAGGGACCCCTCACCCTACATACCCCTCTTCATCGCGGCGCCCGACTTCCCCATCGCCCCCGAGATCAAGTCGGCCCTCATAGACGCCGTCCAGCGGGAGGACCTCTACTACAACACCGACACGGGCACCCGGGAGGCAATGGCCGAGAAGGTAGCCCGGTTCAACGGCGTCGAGGCAACTGCCGATGACATCATGGTCATCCAGGGCGTCGACCCCAGCATCTGGCTCGCTGCAAACTACGTGTGCCAGCCAGGGGATGAGATCGTGGTCACGGACCCCTCCTACGGCCCTTTCACGGAGGTCGTGCCCAAGGTGGGTGCTAAGCCCGTCGTGTGGGAGCTTGACCTGGATGAGGGCTACAGGTTCGACGTGGAGGGGCTCAAGGAGCTGGTGACCGACAGGACCAAGCTCATCAACCTCTGCAACCCCCACAACCCCTGCGGGAGGGTGCTCACCAGGGAGGAGCTGAAGGGGATCGCCGACGTCGCGGTGGACAACGGGATCGTGGTAATCTCCGACGAGCTCTGGGAGGACGTCATCTTCGATGGAAGGGAGCATGTCTCCATCGCCTCCCTCAACCCCGAGATAGAGAGGCTCACGGTGACGAGCTGGGGGGTCTCGAAGACCTTCGGGGTCGCCGGCCTCCAGCTCGGATACCTCTGCACCAAGGACGAGGAGATGATGGCGGGCTTCAAGGGGCTCGCACGCCTCATCCAGAGGGGGAGCTCTACCCTCGCCAAGGCGGTCGCTCCGATGATGCTGGGAGAGGAGATGGACTGGTGGCGTAAGGGGCTGAAAGAACACCTCCACAAGATCAGGGCCATCTGCGAGAAGAGACTCGACGAGATGCCACGGGTGACCTACCCCAAGCTCCAGGGCACCTACGCCATGTTCCCAAGGTTCGACTACGGCAAGAGCAGCAAGGAGCTTGCGGACTACCTGAGGGAGGAGGCGAAGATAGGCCTGTCAAACGGTGCAGGCTACGGCAAGAGAGGTGAGGGTCACCTCCGCATGATAGTCGCTACGAGCGAGGCGATAATGACAGAAGTCTTGGACAGGATGGAGAGCGCCCTAAAGAAGCTTGACTAGGCTTAGATCTCGTAGGCTATGACGCGTCCCGTGCCCGGGTCTATCTGGAACTTGAAGTGGAGCTCCTCCTTCCCGAAGAGCCCCTTCTTGAGGACGACGTCACCCTCGACCTCCCAGACATCCTTCTGCGACCCCGGGGTGTACCAGGCCCGGGAGAACCTCACATCCTTGACCTTTTTTTCGCCAAACTGGGAGGCGAGGTAGCGCTTCACAGCCATCTGGGCGCTTCCTGCATCCTCGACCCTGATCCCGGACAAGCTCACACCGCCATATCTTCGGCTCCACGGATATTTGAGAGCAGCGGTCCCAGGGTCTCAGTAGCCCCTCCGCGGGTCGCAGACGTGGAGCAGGGGCCTCCCCTCGACGTACCTACCCAGGTTCTCGCAGAAGATGTCCACTATCCTGTCCCCGATGTAGGGGGAGGAGTGGCTGTCATGGGGGACCAGGAAGACGTTCTCCATCTCCCAGAGGGGATGACCCTTGGGCAGGGGCTCCTCCACGAGGCAGTCCAGGTAGGCCCCTGCGATCCATCCCTCCCTGAGGGCCCGTATCATGGCCCCCTCGTCCACTGTGCGCCCCCTGCCGATGTTTACGAGGTACGCAGAGTCCTTCATGACCCTGAACTCGGCCTCGCCGATAAAGTTCTCAGTCAGGGGGGTGAGGGGGGCGGCCATCACGACGAAGTCGGCCTCGGGGAGATGCTCAGTAAGCTCGTCGTTGGAGAAGACCAGGTCCACGTTCTCGACGGGCTCCACGATCCTCTTGGTCCCGATGACCCTCATGTCGAATGCCTTGCAGAGGCTGGCGACCATTCCCCCGATGTTCCCGAGCCCCACCAGGAGGGCTGTAGCTCCGTGGAGCTCCGAGCACTTCAGCTGGCGCCAGAGCTGCCCTCTCTGATCCTCCCTCCTCTGCCCGAACCTCTTGGCGTGCTCAAGCATTGCGGCGATGACGCTCTCAGCGATGGGTACAGCGTGTATCCCCGGGCTGTTCGTCAGGACGACGTCTCCGGACAGGATCTCGGGGGTGATGTTATCGCTGAACCCGGTGCTGCAGAGGGCAGTCCACTTCAGGCTTGGGGTGAAGAACTTCTGATAGTCCTCCCAGTCGAGCTCCTCCCCGTAGTGGACCCTGTTCCCCCCCTCGGCGAGGAGGACCTCGATCCCCTCGATCTTCCCCCGCACATCATGGGCCTTGCCCTGAGGGATCTCGACGAGCTCTATCTCCGGGGAGACGCCCTCGATCTTCTTCCTATGCTCCTCGGTTAACCAGAAGCCCCCGGGGAGAGGTGCCTGATACCCCCGGGGTATGCCGCTAACGACGACCTTCATACATTTCACACCGTTTCCGCTGACGTTTCGGGCCTTAGACGCCCGTTCCATGTCCTAGAGATTAATAAACTTTAAATGTCATTTCTATACCCCATTTAGCGATTGCAGACTCCTACGAGAAACAGAGGTGGACTAGTTTTTGTCTGGAGCTCAGAAATGCGACCCACAATGTCGAGATTTTAACTGTTCAAGACGGAACCTTAGGTTTCAGAGCGGGAGGCCCTGGTGCGAGTGGACCAGCGAGCCCTGCGACCCGAAGGTCTGCACGTACGCGTCGTGCCAGATGAGGCAGCTCCTAGAGAACGGTATCTGCGGGAAGACCATAAAGAGGAGAACCAGGGACGACAGTGGCCCTGAGGACTTCATAGACGACGAGATCAAGGTCAGGGGCAAACCGATGCGCAGGTTCAAGGACAGGGACATAGACATCTTCTGATGGTCCCCCTGAGACCACTGAATAAATAGGACCTCCCAACACTCTTTTCTCCATATGAGCCGCGGCGTGAAAGAGCAGCTAAGAGGCGTCATCCCAGACAGTCTGCTGGACCTCGTGCCCAGATCCTTCGACGTCATCGGATCCAAGCAGGAGGCAGTGGCCATCATCGAGGTGCCCGAGGAGATACGTGACTACGAGGAGGCAATAGCCCACGCGGTGATGAGGGTGCAGAAGAACGTGGCCAGCGTCCTCTCAAAGGAGTCGGGAAGGGCCGGGGAGTTCAGGATCAGGGAGATGCGCCTCATAGCCGGCGACCCAGACACAGAGGTCCTCCACCGCGAGTCGGGGTGCGCCTTCAGGCTCGACCCCAAGACGGTCTACTTCTCCCCCCGTGAGTCCCAGGAGCGGGGCAGGATAGCCGAGGGCACAGCCGATGGCGAGGAGGTCCTCGTGATGTTCAGCGGGGTAGGACCCCTCCCTATCCGCATAGCCAAGCACCGACCCGACGTACGCGCAACGGCTATAGAGCTCAACCCCTACGCCCACAACTACTGCGTCGAGAACATCCACCTCAACAGGGTCGGAGACAGGGTCGAGGCGATACTAGGGGACGTCCGAGAGGTCGCGGGGTCCCTCGACCGGCGGTACGACAGGATACTCATGCCCCTCCCCAAGGGAGCCTACATGTTCCTGGACGTCGCCGTGCCCCTGCTCCAGGATGGAGGCGTGCTCCACTTCTACCACTGGGCCCCCTCGGAGGACATGTACGGGGAGGCCGAGGAGCTCGTGAAGGCGGCCTTCAGGGAAGAGGGGAGGGAGGCGGTCGTGACCGACAGGGTCAGGGTCTCCCAGTACAGCCCCCGCTACTGGAAGGTCAGGATAGATGCAGAAGGTTAACGAGGCTTCACCGGAAGAAGTAGATCTGGGGCTTAGACACCTGGTCTATCTCCAGGCCGCAGTCCGGGCAGAACTGGCCCAGGTAGTTGATCCTGCCTCCGCAGAACCTGCAGTACTTGATGACGGGGACCTCCCTCCTCGTGACCTCGATCCCGCAGAAGGGGCAGAACTTCGAATCACGTGACGAGGTGTGGCCGCAGCGGCTGCAGAGCATCTCATACGTCACCGTGATCTCGGAGAAGCTGGATGTGGACAACACCAGGTTCTCCTTGAGGGCCTTAGGCTTCCTCCCCGGGAGCACACCGCATAAGCCCCCGAGGACGATTCCCGAGAGGGCGCCTGGGAGGACGGTGAGTATCGAGGTGTAGACCGCCGTCCCCAGAAGGGGGTTGGGGATGGAGCTCTGGACCACGTCCACCACCGACCTCTGGAAGATGTTGACGATGTTCTTGTAGGCCAAGCTGAAGACGACGGCCCCGACGACCATCGATAGTAGCCCCCTCCTTCCGTCTTTGGTGATTATCTCGGCTACGAGGCTTGCCATGATAGCAGTGACCATTGTGGAGGCCATCCACGTCCAGGTCTGGGGACTCTGGTTGAGGGGGATGAACGGCAGGAATGTGTCGGCGGCTGCGAGTATGATGGTTATCAGAAGTATGGTGAATGGTATAGACCATAGAATAGGAGGATCGCTGAACCGGTCTGCCTCTAGTTCCATGTGGGCGGCGTCTCCTGCTTGACCGGGGAAGTAAGTGGAGCCCTCACCTGTTACCGTTGCCCATAAAAAGTTGTATGTTAATTGAAATCCAGACTCGTAAGGCGTCTGGAAAGTAAACCGTTAATCTTCGGATTAAAATGGGAAATTACATTATTATGTAAAAAAGCGTTTATTTCTTGGGTATTTTTAAACGATTGAGTAAACCGGGGCCTTTAGCAGTCTATATTTATAAAGGATGAAAAACCAATCGGTCGGCGTCAGTTTTCCGTGTCACCGCCCCTGTCGGTGGCGTCCACTTCCACCTCCTCGATCTCCAGGGGCCCCTCAAGGGGGAGCGGGGGAGGCGTCGTGGCCATCGTGTAGCCTATCCAGGCGAAGATGAACAGTATCATGTAGACCGCCAGGATGATGGGCAGCCTGTACGCCCACTCTGCGAGGGCTGGAGAGACCCAGCTGTCCAGCGGGGGTATGTAGGGGCCGAACGCCCAGATGAAGTATCCTCCCATGACGATGACGCTGACAGCGACGATCAGACTTCCGAGGCTCTTATCGTCCATTTTTAGTACCTTGCATCTACTACGCGGGTGTAGGGTATTAGAATATTCTCTTTTTCTTGAGTGCTGCAACTTGGATACAATATTTGATTGAAGAGATTACAGCCTGTTTATCTTGTCCAGTATCGCGGTCTTCAATGACTCGAACTCTTCCAGGGTTATCTCCCCCACCTTGTAGCGGACCTCCAGGGTCTCGAGCTCGTCCCTCAGAGCGCTCTCGGTCTCCCTCTTCTCCTCGGGCGCCCGGAACAGGGCGAGGGCGGAGGTGAGGTCCTCCCTGAGCCTCTCGCTGAGCTCCCTGCTGATCTTCCCCTCGACGACGAGTCCGTCCAGGGAGCGGAGGCTCTTCCTCGCGATGTCCTCCAGGTTCCGCTTGTCCTCGGGGTAGATGTCCCCCATCAAGTCGTCGAGCTTGGACAGGGTGGTCTCGAGCCTCTTGATGTCCCTGGTGAGCCCGTCCATCCTCTCCTTGGAGATGGGGGTCCTCCTCTGGAGGGCCCTGGACGGGAGCTGGCCCACCGCCACCCTGACGCTGAGCTCCTCGTGGGCGGTCTCCATCTCCGACAGCTCCGCCTTCTTCCGGGCGTACTCCTCGCTGCTGGCGGCCCTCCTCTCCTCCAGGATGTTGCCGAGCCTCTCGACCTCGGTGCTGTACTCGTTGTAGATCTTGGTGAAGACCTCCTCGGAGACCCCTATCTCGGTGATCATGTCCACGAGCTTCAGCTGCCAGGCCCAGTGCTTCCTCAGCTCCTCTATCTGGTCCAGGAAGCCCTTGTCGAGCTCGGGCTCCGTCCGTATGAGGGGGAAGGGGCTCTCGACCTTCAGGCTCACGGGGGTCTGCCTGAGGGGCTCGAACTTGAAGTCGGGGATGATAGCCTCTGTGGGCTGCTCCTGTGCCTCGGGTCTAAGCAGCTCCCCTCCCTGGAGGCCCGAGCCGCAGTAGATGCAGTACATGGTCTTGGGAACTGCCCGACCGCAGTTACGGCAGTTGATGAACTCCTCGGCCATAGACGCACCCCCCTTGAAGCCTCTACCTAGAATGTCTCTAAGCTGAATAAACGATTTCGGTCGAAGACATCGTTGGTACGGGGGGTTATTATTCCAAGAGGAATAAAATAAGCAATAATACGCCCTCTAATGCGGGAAAGAGTGCGGAAATGCTTTTAAACAGCGGATTCCCCCTTTCTTTTGATTCCTGTCAGGAATAATGTTAGATGCAGGGTTGAATTGAATGAAAGATATACTCGTTAAGCCCCTGAAGCAGCTTGCGCTGGACGATAAGCCCATGGAGATCTGCGAGCGGAAGGGTCTGGGACACCCCGACACCATCTGCGACGCCATAATGAACGAGGCCTCCATAGAGCTCTCCAAGGAGTACCTGAAGAGGTTCGGGGCCATACTCCACCACAACCTGGACAAGGGGCTAATCTCGGCGGGCGGCTCGGAGGTCGCCTTCGGCGGAGGCAAGATGACGAACAAGATCCTCATCGTCTACGGGGACAGGGCCACATTCGACGTGGGTGACGAGCACGTCCCCGTCGAGGAGATCGTCAAGAGGTCCACCAAGGACTGGTTCAAGAGGAACCTCCGGTTCGTCGACCCGGACGAGCACCTCAAGTACCAGGTGGAGGTGCAGCCCGGGGCGGCCTCGCTGCAGGACATCTTCGCGCGGAAGGGCAGGTACCTGGGAGCCAACGACACGTCTGCTGCCGTCGGGTACGCCCCCTACAGCAGGATGGAGAAGCTCATATTGAACGTGGAGGGCCACATGAACTCCCCCGAGTTCAAGAAGAGGTTCCCCGAGTCCGGCGAGGACGTCAAGATCATGGGTTTCAGGAACTGCAACGGCGTCTCCCTCACCGTCGCCCAGGCCTTCGTGGACAGGTACATCGACAGCGAGGCCGACTACTTCAGGAAGAAGGGGGAGATCTACGACGCCATTAATTCCTTCATCAAGGAGAAGTCGGACTTCGACAACGTGGAGGTCGGCTTCAACGTCCTCGACGCGGAGGGCAGGGGGTTAGGCGGGCTCTACCTCACTGTGCTGGGTTCGTCCATCGACACCGGGGACTCCGGTCAGGTGGGCCGGGGGAACAACGTCATCGGCGTCATCCCTCTGAACAGACCCATGTCCTCGGAGGCGGCCGCGGGTAAGAACCCTGTGAGCCACGTCGGGAAGATCTACAACCTCCTGAGCTACAAGATCGCCGGGGAGATCTGCCAGAGGGTGAACGGGGTCAAGGAGACCTACGTCTGGCTGGTGAGCGCCATCGGGCAGCCCATCGACAAGCCCGCCGTCTGCTCGACCCAGGTCATCACTGCTGACGGGGTGAGCCTCGACGAGATCACCCCCCAGATCCAGGAGGTCATCGCGAGCGAGTTCGACCGCCTCGACGAGTTCTGCATGGACCTCGCCAACGGGAAAGTGAACATAAAGTAGCGGGGGGACCCATGCTCGACACCTATGACATCGGCAGCCTCCCCCTAAGGATCGAGGAGTCCGCCATCTACGAGGGAGCCAGGAGGCAGGGCTCCCTCCTCGCTCTCATAGGCGCACAGGACGAGTCCTCCGAGGTCTTCGAGGAGGAGGTGGTCTCCGCCACCGTCGACAAGCTGAGGGCGGGCCTCACCGTCCCCAACTACCCCCAGTTCAGGGACATGAACGAGATGTTCTTCGAGCTCCTCAGGGGCATCGAGAAGGTGGAGGGGGGCTACGTGGCCCTCAGGGAGGTCACGGCGAAGCCGGGGTCATCCATCCCCGAGGTGGATGTCATCAGGGAGAACGCCTCGAGGATCCGGGACGAGGCTGGAGTCGACCGGGTGAAGCTAAAGATCTGTGTTACTGGTCCGTACACCCTCGCCTCCTTCTTCCAGGCTAAGAACGCGAGGCTCTTCGAGGAGCTGGGGCACGGCCTCGCCGAGATAGTGTCCCGGTCTGTCTTCGACGGCAGGCACGGCGAGGTGGCTCTGGTCTGCATCGATGAGCCTGTCCTCGGTTTCCTCAACGATCCCCTGCTGGACTACGGCTCCGAGGGGCGGGAGTCCCTCCGGGCTGCCTGGGAGGAGATCTGCAGCGCCGCCAGTTCTAAGGGCTCGGAGACGAGCGTCCACCTCCATGACACCTCTGACGACCTGTTCTGGGAGGTGGAGCACCTGGACCTCGTGCAGGCCCACATCGGGGATCCTCTGTACTCCCAGGACGCGACGTCGAGGCGCCTCGAGGAGACGGGGAAGCGCCTCAAGGCGAGCATCTTCCACAACCAGTTCGACGACCTCATCGAGGCCCGTCTCAAGAGGGAGGGAGTCGTGGAGGACGTGGAGCAGAGGGTGGGGGACACCTGGACCCAGATAAGGCTGGGGGAGGTGGATCCGATGGTGTTCCTCGAGGAGGTTGACGTGGGGCTGGCTAGGCTGAGGCAGGTAGTCAAGCGTTTCGGGGTTGAGTGGGTTCCCATGGTGGGTCCCGAGTGCGGGGTCGGTGGATGGCCCAGCTACGAGACGGCGATGGAGTGTCTCCGCCGGACAGCTGAGGCTACCAAGCTCTTCGAGAAGGAAGGGCTCTAACCCTTAATCTTGTGGGTTACCGCATACTCCCCTAAGCGGGCACTCCCCGCATCTGGGGTTAGTTTTCCTGCAGTACTCCTTTCCCTGCCTCACGAACCCGTTGTCGATGAACCTGTACCTCTCGGGTGGGACGAGTTGCTCTAGGGCTGCCTTGACGTCCTCTGGTCCCGCCTTGGGGTCTGCGAGGCCCAGCCTCCGGGCTACCCTTGCGACGTGGACGTCCACTGCGATGGCTGGAACGTTGTAGGCGTGGTTGAGGACGATGTCGGCGGTCTTGGGGCCGACTCCGCGGAGGCTCATGAGGGTCTCCCTGTTATGAGGGACGGTGGAGCCATGGTTGTCCACGAGGTCCTGGCAGATGGCTGTGATGTTCCTCGCCTTCTGGTTGTAGAACCCCGAGCACCTGATGAGGGTCTTGAGCTCGTCGGGTCCGAGGCTAAGGACCTCCTCGGGGGTCGTGACTACATTGAAGAGGGCTTCGGCAGCCCTTGCGGTGTTGGCGTCTCTGGTCCTGTGGGAGAGGACGCAGCCTATCAGGGTCCTGAAGGGATCGTCGCTTCCTGTCTCCCCCTGTTCTTCTGGCCCGTACTCCGCCTCAAGGAGCTGGGTGACCCGTTGCATCCTCTCCTCGGGGTTCATCGATCATATGCCTCCCCGAGCATATCATCCTTCACCCGCGCGAACCTCTCAGCCAAGAAGACGCGTAGTTTCTTGCCCTCCGTCTTCGCCAGCTTCTGGAGGACCTTATTCACGCCTGTGGAGTACTGCACGGCTTTCTTGGGTCTGTCAGCGAGCTCCTCCGGGAAGCCATTCTCCCTGGCCAGTGCCCTGAGTATCAGTTTCCTAAGTGAGGCGGGGTTCTTCGCTAGCTTGAGCTCGGTTGGGAGGGAAAGCCCATACTTCACCACGTCGATGTCGGCGAATGGCAGCCTTAACTCCAGCCCTAGGTCTGAGCAGATCTTGTAGTCCCTCTCGAAGTTGGTCTCATGGGAGGAGGTGACGTCCCGGTACATGGTCTCCCTGACCGAGTCGCCCTTCGATGCGTACTCCCGGGCGTACTTCTGGTATCCGCCGAAGACCTCGTCGGCGCAGTTGCCGGAGATGAATATCCTGTGCCCGGTTTCCGCGACGCTCCTTGCCGCCCAGTAGGTGGGGAGGCCCACGCCGATCTTCATGGGGTCGGGCTCCTCGACGCTCCAGAGGACAGCATCCAGGTCCTCCTCGACGTCGTCGGCGGTGAAGGCTTCCAGCCTTAGGGGGAGGTCGAGGGCGTCTGCGGTCCTCTCTGCTTCCTCGAAGCCCCTGGTTCCCTCCATCCCGACGCAGATGAGGTCCACCCGGGCTCCCGCCCTGTCCGCGTAGTGTGCTAGGAGGCTGCTATCGATGCCCCCGGAGAAGCCTATGGCGACCTTGGACGCTCCCCTGCACCTTGCCTCCACGGCCCTCGTGAGCAGCTCGTCCAAGGTTTTCACGGCGTCGTCCATTGATGGGCGTATAAGCGGGGGCTGGGAGAGGGTCTGGACCGGTTCTGACTTAATGCCTTTCCCGGAAATCTCAGTTATGTGCCCCGGTGGGACCGCTTGGGCGTTGAGCCCTGCTATCCACAACATCTTGCGGTTGGACGCCACGGCGATCAGCTCCTCGTCCTCTCCGATGTAGAGTGGGACGAGTCCCATCGTGTCCCTCGCGCACAGGAGCCTCCCCTGGTCGAGAACGGTGAAAGCCAGGGAACAGTTACCTTCGAGGAGGGCCTCCGCGCCTCGTCTGGGTTCGGGACCCAATGTATCCATGATGGCGTTGGCGTCTGAAGGGTCTGAGCTGTGCCAGATCCGGCCTTCGTAGGTTGTGGCGTACCCGTGTTGGCCGAGGGGTTGGGCGGGGTCCTCGGGGTGCACCTTGACATGTTTGTGACCCAGAATTGAGGGGGAGCCTGGGATCTCAGGGATTTTAGCTGTGGTCCTGGCGCCTTTCTCGGATGCGAGGCCGTAAGCGTCTCCCGGGTGGGGGGAGGCGTTCTCCAGCATCCTCCTCACTACGTCTGAGACATCCGTGTTCCTCCGGCTGATGACTGCCGCTATCTGGCCCATCCCCTAGGATGTGGGGCTGGGTGTAGTTATGGGTTTTCCGTCTTCTCCTGGTATTCCTCGGCTGCGTCGAGGAGGGCGTCCATCTGGTCCTCTGTGAGGCGGGCGGCGTGGAGGAAGCTGCCCCTCCTGGGGTCTTTGGAGAGGAGGGACTCCTTGATGGGATAGGGCTTCTCGAATCGGTTGAGGGCCTTGAATGTGAGGGCGCACTTCCAGTTGTTCTCCCTGCAGTAGGCCTCCTCCTCCGGGGAGAGCTCCCAGAGGTGCTCCACCTTGCCCACGACGCCGTAGCCGATGAATGAGTCGCCGGCGTCGGTCTTCATGGCGAGGAGGATGGGGGTCTCCCGCTTCCAGCCCCGCATGACCCCCGAGTAGTACTTCTTGAGCTCGTAGACCTGGTCCCGCCAGTCCTCCGTGCTGAGGCGGAGGATATAGCCGTAGTTCTGATCCTCGGACATACTGATTCTGTTATGTTGAGAATAATATAAAACTATTCAGTATGGACCCAAGATTAAATTGCATAAGCCCTTAGCACGATGATCCCGTTCTCGTTGCTTGGCTCCGTGATCTCTCCTCCGACCTCCGTCTCCATGGGCTTCGTCGTGAGGGTCCCAGCCCTCTCGGTGACGCTGTACCCCGACACGGTTATCAATGCCTCGACCTCCGCCATCGTGTAGAGCCTTGCGTGCCTGAAGACAGGGTCCCCCTTAGAGCCGATGTCCCTGTAGAGGTCGCCCCAGGCGCTCTCCGAGTTTATGAAGAGGACGGTCAACCCCGCGCCTCCCTTGGCGGTCTCCCGTATCTCCCCGAGTACCGCCACCGGCTCATCGAGGAACTCCAGGACGGTGACCATGTAGGTGAAGTCTAGGACACCGACCCTCAGGGGCAAGGCGTCTCCCACCCCCAGCATAGACACCATCCCGCGGTCGACGGCCTTCTTCAGCATCTCCCTTGAGGGGTCAAGGCATACGACCGTCCTCCCCACCGCCGTCAGATGCTCGGCGAAGATCCCCGTCCCGGCACCCAGCTCCAGACCTATCCCCTCCTTCGGGATGTGAAGGTCCACGGCATGGAGTTCGGCGTCGAAGACCTGCCTTCCCTGGGGGTGATCGTACCAGTCGTCGTAGGTGCCCGCGACCAGGTCGAATGCCCGAATAGCGTCACTCAAGCTTGACTATCTCCGCCATTATCTCCACGAGCCTGTCGGGGTGCCTCGCGATTATCGTCGTTGTAGGTTCAACGCCGAAGTCGCCGGGGTGGACGTAGGCATCGGCAAGCTCCCCCGTCCTCCTGATGTAGTGGGTCACGGGGCAACCCTCCCCCTTGACCTTGCTCGGGATAGTCACCACTGTCAGCCCTACCTCTTTCAGCCGCCGTGCTACGTCGTCGTCGGCCCTTATGTTTAGGCCGGCACGGATTTCCCCGTCGAGTTTCTGTGCCTCGATCACCACGGAAGCCAGATGGCTTGAGGCTCCGTATGCCACCTCCCCGCAGGCGATGGGTCCCCTGATCGTGGCGATGATCCTCCCCGTCAGCGCGACGGCGTCTTCAATGGTTGATGAATCCGCCTTGGCGTAGATCAGGTTGGAGCCCACCTGGGGTATGTAGTCCCCTATCCTGTCTATCCCCGTCAGCCTCTGCACAGCCGTTTCCAGCGCGGCTGGCATCTGGTCCTCTACGTCTGGACCCCTCACGCCGTTCATGCTCCATTACACCATTATCAGTACAGTCTTATGACTCCTAGCCTGCTTCGGATGACGGCGCGTTCAGTCCATGGCCTCATATGAGGCCTTAAGAGGAGTCCTCGCTGTTTAGACAATAAGGAAATATAGGGATGACCTATTTCACGACGAGTACCGGTTTCGTGCACTGGTCCACGACCTTGCGACTCGTGCTCCCCAGCAGCCAGCCTGTGACTCCCCCCAATCCCCTGCTCCCTATTATGATGAGGTGGGCGTCTCTCTTCTCCGCCTCCTCGACTATGACGGACGAGGGCCGCCCGTCAATGAGCAGGGGCTCTACATCGAGGTCGGGATACCTGTTCCTCACCTCGTTCACCGCGCTCTCCAAGGCGGATCTGTAAACGTTCTCCATCTTGTCGAGGTAGTCCTGGATGTCCGCCGTGCTCAGGGTTCCCTGCCCCTCCTCGCTGAAAATAGGCACCGCGCCGCGGAAGATGGCCGTCACTATGATGAGTTCACCCCTGAACATCGCAGCGGTCTTGGCGGCGAGGTCAAGGGCACGCTTCGAGGGCTCAGAGCCGTCGTAGGCCACAAGGATTCTGCTGAACATCGGGTCGAACATATGTCCCAATTGTACTGAAGCTGAGGGTATAATAATAGTGCTTATGCTCCTGTGATACATAATCCGTGTGGGTCTCTCGATATTGCGCGATATCATTTATAATCGCTCACGTTCCATATACTATTAGTGATCTCATGGGCGAATGCGGTCTATGCCACAAGAGCGGCGAAGAAGTCAGCCTCCTCGGGGCCAACCACAAGGAGCTGGGTTCAATTCTGATCTGCCGGGACTGCTGGAAGGAGCTATACCAGACGAACAGCATGGTCGCGGGTTCATCCTGCGGGGGTAAGTGCAGCACCTGCTGTCGATGAAATACGAGATCGTAAAAGTTATTTCCTTAGACTCAGTCCACAGACCACAAGCTAGACGGACTTAACCATGACTGAATAATCATTGAACTCGACTTTCTCCCCTGTCTCCGCGAATCCAACCGCCCTCCAGAAGGGTATAGCTTCCGGGTTGGAGGTGAGCCAGATGTCCTTGACCCCCCGGTTCACCAGTATCCTCTCGGAGCGCTCATACAACCTCCTCCCGCGGCCCCTCCTCCTGTGCTCGGGCCTGATGTAGAACTCCATCATCCAGCCCCAGCCTGGCCTGTCGGTCGTGTCCACCTTCATGTGGACGAAGCCGATGAACCCGGCGTCCACCCTGAGGAGGTAGAGCCACCGCTCCTCCTCCACCTGGAGGTCCACCACGCTCCTGAGGAACCTGCCCCGGAGCTCGGGGGGCTCGGAGCCCATGTAGTCCTCCCCCATCTCCAGGAAGGCCGACGCGAGCTCCTCGTCGCCCTTCATGACCCTGACTAGATCGAAGTCATCCGCCATAACATCAGACAGGAACATGAAGGAAGTTTTAAGGTTTCCCATCATGCTTCGGTGGAACCAACTCCATCCACCCTAGCCCGGTATAAAGAGGTGTATGATTCAACTGACGCTTACAAACAATTAATAGCATGCCTACGAGTCCCCAAAACAGCATGGACCTCACCTTCTGGTTCATCGCCCTCACGTTCCTGGTAGCCATAGCCTGGGGGCTGTCGGCGATAAGAGGCACCAGACGCAGATATTGATACTCAGCACCCACATCAGGTCTGGCGTAAAAACATACTCTGAACCTTAAATAAGCAATAACAAACAACACCACAATACTGTGAACCCGGACCCCACAGCGCCCACGCCTTCACACGGATGAGGTAACGGGAAACCATTATGACCCCCCACCTTCACGCCCTGGAACCCCTATCCTAAGCCAGCCGCACGCGCCCTCACTCATCCCCAGGTGGAGCCTCCTCCTCGGGCTCCTCCTCCACGAAGTCCGTCAGCGCCCTCTGCTCCGACACCGCCGCGTCCAGCCCCCGCCACTCACCCTCATCCACCACGCCCCCCACCTGCTCCTTGATCACCTTTGCCAGCCTAGGCCCGATCAACGGGATCTCCACAAGCCGCCCCAAAGGCGCCCTCTTCAACGCCGCCACACTATGGAAACCCGACTTATACAGCAACCGAGCCCGCACCCGCCCGATCCCCCGCAGCCTCACCAACGGTAGCAGCTTCTCCGACACCCCGTACCTCACCCTATCCCTCAGCCGCCCCAGATGCCGCCGATGCTCCGTTAACCCCAGCACACCCGCCAGCTCGAACGTCGAATATAACAGCCAGTCCGCGTTGGTCACCGCGCTGTACCGATCCCCCGGCGCCACCCCGTACTTGTCCATCAGCTCCCCCTCCGAGACCTCCTGGATCCACGCCCCTAGCACCATCGCCGTCTTCACCTCCCCCAGGATCTGCCCCCTCTCCACGTAGTCCCCCAGCAGGTCCCCAGGCGGGAACGCGAACTCGTCCAGCCGCTCCTCCGCGTACTCCCCAACCAGCTCCTCGTCCTTACGCCTTGGGCGGAGGATGGGCCGCATGTTTGGCGTATGGCAGATCATGTGGAGCCACGTGAAGTCAGTCACCTCCGGCGCACCCCGCTTGAGCCCGTCCCGGATCACCACCGCCGAGTAGGGGTCCACGTAGAGCTCAGAGACCCTCCTCCCGAAGTCCGTGGCGTAGATGTAGTCCCCCTTGTACTCTATGAGGTCCTCACGCCTGAGGTAGCTCAGGATCCCCGCTAGGATGAGCTTCACGTTCCCCATGGGATAGTGGTAGCCGTAGAACGTCCCCCCGAAGAAGTCGATGAGCCCCTGCTCCGTGTGAGCGTAGTCGGAGGCGACCGCCG
>JADHWN010000040.1 GCA_016783455.1 Candidatus Bathyarchaeota archaeon | reverse complement strand
GTCTTGGTTGCATCGTTATTCCTGACGATAACTCCTCCAGATATGTCGATGGGGTCGTCGTCTAGCTTGATCGTTATGTCCCCAAGGTCCTTCTTCAGATCCCTGCTGATCGTCTTGAGGTTCTTCTTAAGATAAGTCAGGTCTCTCTCGTTCGCAGTCACGAAAAAAACTTCTCCGCCAATAGCTGATATGGACTCGGATATGAGCTTCACGAGAATTGTTGTATAATCGGACGACATGCCCTCTGCCATTTCTTCGAGCCTCCTCTCTGCATCATCAAAGACTTTGGAGAGGAGCTCTTGTCTGGTCTGCATCAGCATCCTCCTGCCCTCCAGCTCTGCGTTGCCTACGATCCTGTCACGGACAGCCCTCAACTCGGAGCCGACGAGCGATATGATCTGCTTCTCGGACTCGGCTCTAATCTTCTTGACCTCCTCCTCGGCAGACGCCAGGATCTTTTTAGTCTTCTGTTCCGCACGGGCCATGATGTTTTTTCGTTTTTCAACGATCTTCTCTATGAGCTGGGACTCCAACTCCAAGGAATTCGTGCTCACTGAGGCAGCACCTCCTTCAGCACGAGTTCCAGAGCTGCCTGCATCTTGTCCTCAGGGAATTTTTTGAGGGCTTCTGCTTTCTTTTTATTATCCTCTAAACTTTTCTCGGCCTCGACCTTGGCCTTCTCCTCTGCTTCACGTATTAGTTCATCGATGCCACTTCCCCGTTGGGCCATGTTCCGCCTACGTTCAGCATCGGCCTTGGCCTTTGAGACCATCTCGTCTGCCTTCCTCTGAGCTTCAGCGACGATTTCGTCTGCCCTAGTCTCCGCGTCATCCAGGAGTCTCTGAAGGCGCTCCCCCATTGATAACACTCTCTCCATACTCATATCATCACAACTCTAGTCTGGTCCCTATCGCCAGGGAGACGACAGCCTGCAACTCCGCCATTCTCATCCCCGTCTCCATTGTGAAGTCCGGGATCAGTGCGAAGACGGGTGTGATATCTCCCCTATTCATAACGCTCTCCCGAACGGAGCGAGTCTCCTCAGCGAAGCGTTCGGGTATAATAATGAGCTGGAACCTCCCCTCATCCGAGAGGTCTCTCACTGTCTCAGCCACGGCTTCCCCGGTCCCAGCGTCAAAGCCTTCGGCTCCGATCAGCTCGAAGCACGTGATGAAGGAAGGGGGACCTATGACGGCGACGCTCATTTCCTAAATTGTCACGCTATCTGCATTAAAAAAACTTGTGTAAAATCATAAAATGAATCCAACCCCGAAGAATCTCTGAGTGCCCCCCACTTTCAACGAGTGTGGGATAGGAGCTTAATTGAAAAATTAGTGTCCGACGGCTGAGACTGTCCCTTAGAGGGCGTTGGCAAGGAAGGGTAGTAGGTAGTCTGTGACTAACTTCGGATAGATGCCGATGATAACTGAGAACAGGGCGAAGACGAGGAGGGGCAAAGTCATTGTCAGCGGGGCTTCCTTCACATCCTTCAGGTGCTCCGGGAGCGGTCCGAAGAAGATGCGCCTCACTGTCCAGAGGGAGTATCCGACTGTGAGGACTGTCATGATGATTGACACTACGGCTACAAGGAGCTGAGTTGTCGAGCCAGCCAATGCGGTGCTGAAGGTACCGCTGAAGATGAAGAACTTGGACATGAAGCCCATTGTCGGCGGTACACCTCCGATGGTGAAGAAGCCAAGCAGGCACAGGACCGCCGTGATGGGCATGCGATCCGCCAACCCACCCATCTCCTTTATGCTTCGGGTACCAACCTGAGACATCAGGATACCCGCGACACCGAAGAGAATGCACTTCCCGAAGCCGTGGGTCACGTAGTGGAATATTGCGCCGGACACGCCGTACTCCGCAGCGCTTGCGAGCCCCAAGAAGATGTAGCCCATCTGACTGACGCTACTGTAGGCGAGGAAGCGCTTTATGTCATCCTGCGCCAGGGCCATCAAACCGCCGTACACCATGGTCAGGAGGGCCCAGAAGGAGAAGACGGTGCTGAACGTCGCGAAGACCGGGAACATTGGGATTATTACGAGTCTCGTAGCCGCGTAGGCCCCGATTCCGATCATCGCTGGGCTCAGGAGCGCAGAGATAGGTGTAGGCGCCTCACCGTGAGCGTAGGGAAGCCAGATGTGTATACCGAAGACAGCCATTTTTGTGAAAAAGCCGATTAGGATGGCAAAGGCAATCCAGCCCGCCATCGGGCTTCCGACGACTCCGGCGAGGGCGGCGATCTCGAAGCTCCCGGTGACCCAGAAACTGCTTAGGATGCCTGCCAGCAGTATCACGGCGCCGACGTGGGTCCACATGAAGTACATCATGCCTATGCGCTCTTTCTCGCCGTATCCATAGTTGTTTATCAGCGCCCAGCTAGGCACGAGCATAAGCTCGTAGAACAGGTAGAACTGGATGAGGTTTGTAGTCAAGACCGTGCCGAGCATTCCGACCGCGTAGAAAAGGTAGAGGGCGTAGTAAGAGGCGTAGGATGAGTTCGGGGTCGGGACGCCTGTGTGGTGCTCCTCCTCTTCGAATCTGTGCTCCATGTAGGTCACGGAGTAGACGCAGATCATGAGGCAGAGGACGTTTATGGTGATAAGCATCCAGATGCTCAGCCCGTCCACGAGCAGGCCAAATGTCAGGCCAGCGTCGGGGGCCCAGCTATAGCTCTCGCTATAGGACCCACCGCCGTTTAACTCGACAGCGAGGCTGGCTATCAATAATAGGGTGATTATTAACGGTAGGGTCGCCACCCATCCAACTTTCTTTCCCATCTGCTTACCAAGGAAGTAAACAATAGGTGCGGATACTAGGGGTACTAGAAGTACCAGAGCCAAGGAGTAAGGTATTGCCATTTCATATAACTCCATACATCTGTATCAACGCGAATCCTAGGATCAGGACTAGGAATATGACGACCATGTATATAATGTTGTAAGACAGGACGCCGGACTGAAGCTTCTTGACGCGATTGTGGAGCCCCGTCATGGCCGCCGGGATTCCATTATTTAAGCCCTCATCTATAATATCTGTCTCCAAGTCTTGGAAGAGCATCCTTCCGCCCTCCACGAAGACGTTAACCAGACCCACGTTTATTGCTGGGTCGTAGACCTTGGTCTCGAAGACGTGCAGCACCTTCCCAATGGCAATTGTGGAGCCACTGACGAAGGCGGTTATCTTGTCGAAGACCAGGCTCTCCATGCTCGCGAAGACGACCTTCGCGAAGTCGATCAGCCCATAGACGAAGATGGCGTAGTACGTGGAGTTCATGTACCACCTGTTGACGAGGAAGGTGTTGATGGGCCTGAGAATGGGATTGCCAGACACGAACTTCCCGGAGTCCACTTTCCTTGAAAGGTAGAAGATCCAACCCAGGACCCCACCGATCAGGAGCATGGCAGCGGAAGTACCCCAAGCCGTCAGTGTAGTTGAGAACTCCAGGTGGTGTGAGTGCAGGGGTATCTCCATGTGGTGAAGCATCGCGTGCATTTGCTTCTCGATGAATATCTCTGGGGAGAAGTAAGGCACGAAGAAACCTATCAGGCCAAGGAATCCGACGACGCAGACGAGTGTGACCAAGATCGCGATGGGCACCCACATGGTCTTGGGAGCCTCGTGGGGGTGGTGACCGTGGTGCTCCATATCCTTGATGTGCTGACTCTCATGACCGAGGAATGTGATGTTGATGTACCTTATACTGTAGAAGAAGGTCATCGCAGCACTGATGGCCCCCACAGCCAGCAAGGTCATCGAAAGGGGCGTGTCAGCAACCAGACATGCTAGAAATACCGAGTCTTTGCTCCAGAAACCGCTCAGGGGCGGGATCCCCGCCAGGGAAGCCGTGGCTATAGTCATGAGGATGAATGTGATGGGCATGTACTTCTTCATGCCGCCCATGTTGAATGTGTAGATGGTGTGGATGGCGTGGATGACGGAGCCAGCGCCTAGGAACAGGGCCGCTTTGAAGAGGGCGTGACTGGCCAGATGGAATACGCCCGCAGTGAGGCCGGCTACGTAGGCGCCCTCACTCAAGCCAGAGACCCCAAGCCCCAACATCATGTAGCCGATCTGGCTGACTGTAGAGTAAGCTAAGATTTTCTTGAGCTCTACAGAGACGAGCGCTTGGGATGCGGCCATGAAGCACGTGAACGCACCGACGCACGCTATGGTGATAAAGTAGACCTGGGCCTCAGGGATGTGCATCACCCAAGTACCAAGATAGAATATAGGGGAAAATCTCGCAACGAGGTAAACTCCCGCCTTCACCATCGTCGCCGCGTGGATGAGGGCTGAAACAGATGTGGGCCCCGCCATCGCCTCGGGCAGCCACTCGTGGAGGGGAAACTGGGCAGACTTGCCAATTGGGCCACCTAGGAAAAGGACCGCCGTCAGGGCTAGCAACCCCGGTGTGGCAGCTATCTTAGGAACCCACACACCAGCCGTCTCGATGAGCTCCACATAGTTCAATGTCCCAGCGAAGTTGAAGATGATGAAGATCGCCCCTAGGATGAGGACGTCGCCGATGCCGGTGACCACGAACGCCTTCATCCCACAGTGAGATGGCGGGAACATCTTCTGAGGAGGTGGTCCGCCCAGCCATCGATCCTTCGCGTCCCGGTAGTAATAGCCGATGAGACCGTAGCTACAGATGCCGACTCCCTCCCAACCAACCATTGTCTGGATAAGGTTGTCGGATAGAACAAGGAGAAGCATGCTCCCAATGAAGTACAGGAAGAAGAACCAGAACCTCGTTAGATGTTCGTCACCGTGCATGTACGAGGTGGAGTAGACTATGATGAGGAACGAGATGAATGCAACTACATTGCAGATGATGATGCTCAACGGGTCGACGAGGACGCCGACCATGAGGGGGTGGCCATTCGGAAAGGTTATCCACGTCGCTATCTGTATGTCCCCAGGATAATGGCCTGAGAAAAGCCAGGGAACCATCGACGCGGCGGATAAGACCGCTGTGAGCCCCCAAACGACGGCCGCATAGTCCCTTATCTTGTGGCCGAACCACTTATTTATCAGGGGCATCGAAAGTGCGCCTAACATTGGGAGGATCCATGCGAGCCATGGACCCGGGTACTTTAAGATTATCTCGAGGGGGGTCAACAAAGCGACGGTATCCATCACATTAGACCTCCCGTCATATCTCCTACCTTCTTTAACATCAGGTTAATAGAGTTTACGCAGATCATTAACCAAGCACCGCCCCGATGTAGGTTGAGAGCCCTTCAACGAGGGATTGCGAGGCTGACGTTGCGAAGTTGATAAGCGGGGCAGGCCAGATCCCTAGGATCACTATAATCGCGGCCATTGCCATAGTTACTGTTAACATGAGGATAGGGGCCTCGTTGGCCTTAAAGCCCTCTTTTGGTGAGCCTAGGAGGACTTGCATAATCCTGATGTAATATGCCATACTCAGGGCGCTGTTGAGAACGCCCATTATTCCAAGCCACCCCAGGCCTGAGCCGAAGGCTGCACTGAATAGGTGGTACTTGCTGATGAAGCCATTCGTGCCAGGGACACCTCCAAGCCCCAGCAGGGCGATGAACAGGCTAAGGGACGTCACAGGCATCATCTTCCCGATGCCCCTCAGGCTACTAATGTCCCGAGTGCCGGTCTCGTGGACGATGGAGCCCGAGGCAAGGAAGGCCATCCCCTTCATCATCGAGTGGTTGAATATGTGGAGGAAGAGCGCCATGAAGCCGTAGGTTGTCCCAGCCGCCAGTCCTATGAGCATGTACCCGACCTGAGCGATGCTGGAGTAGGCCAGCAACCGCTTGATGTCGGTCTGGAGAAGAGCCATGACGTTAGCTAAGGTCATTGTAAGAACCGCGAGAAACGCTATTGGTAGTTTGAACATCCCAGGATCGAAAGTGAGGAACAGGACTCGCGCTAATGCATAGAGGCCTGTCTCGATGACTATGCCAGACAGCAGAGCACTGATAGGGCTAGGGGCTTCAGGGTGGGCGTCCGGTAGCCATGTGTGGAGTGGCACGATCGCCGATTTTACACCGAAGCCGACTACTAGAGTGCTGAATAGGGCTATTATCCAAGGTGAAACTGCTGCGCCTCTAAGATTGTCAGCGATAGCGGCGAAATTAAGGGTGCCCGTCATTCCATAGATGATGGCCATGCTGAGGATGAGGAATGCACCGGCTGTAGCACTCATAACAAGATATTTGAAACCGGCCTCTATTGGCCCCCACTTGCTCTTGAGGAAGGCGACGAGAACGTAGCTGGAGAGGCCCATTAGTTCCCAAAAGACGAATAGAGTAAACATATCGCCAGCCATGACGACACCAGTCATGCCCGCCATCATGAATGTCATAAGAGTGTAGAACTCAGTCAGTCTGCTCTCCTTCTCCATGTAGCTGATGGAGTAGAGGGCGACCAGGAATCCCAAGACAGCGATGCTCCCCGACATGAATATGCTGAGGGTGTCTATCTCGAAGCATCCCCCGAGGGGAGGAAGCTGTCCCCATATAGAGATCACGAGGACACCCGCTTTTTGCACGCTCTGGTTGAGGTAATAGATTGAGGTAAGCGTCGCAGCTGAGACGATTATCATCCAGACTTCCCTTAGCTTTGCTACCCCGATCCTCTCGCTGAGAAGACCTACCATGAGGGAGGTTAGGCCTCCGAGTAGTAACATCAGTAGCGGCAATGGCAGGTTGATGCCTTGTGAGATAATGTCTACCATTTTAGTCGCCTCAGTTTCCTAATGTCAATTGTTTTGTAATGCTTGTACACGTTCATCACCATTGCTAGGCCAACTGCGATAACTGTGCCGTCAAGAACGATAGCCATCATGACAATAGAGTGGGCGTAGGGGTCCACGAATCCAGGGACCTGCGTGGAGAGGGCGATGAAGCAGAGGTTCGCCGAGTTGAATAGGATCTCAACGCCTATGAGGATGCGCACCATGTCCCTCTTTACCATGAGGCTGTAGAGGCCGATCACGAACATCAGGCCGACAGAGACTAGGAAGGGCTCAAGTGGGACCATCAGTGACTCCCCTCCCCTAGCTTGAGCAGAGCTAGACAGCAGATGACTGAAGCAACAATAACGAAAGCTTGACCTGTCAGATCGAGGGCCCTGTTGTCCCAGAGGAATCGGCTCGCCAGGCTAGCGATGTCATCGTAGGGTTCTACGGGCACCAGCTGCCTGTTGAGAGTGTCAGAAGTGAATTCAAAGACCGGGAAATCAGCACCAACTGAGAGCCATGAGAACACGAGCAGGGCCAAGACTATAGTGAAAGCCGCCGCTACGTTTCCGTATCTAAACATCTTGCTCATTCAAGCACCTCCTCTTCAACCTCGTCCGTCATCATTTTCCCCGCCTGTGTGAACATTACGGTGACGACGAAGAAGACCACGACTGCTCCGGCAAAGATGGCTATCTGGAAGAGGGCAACCGTGGGGGCCCCCATCATGAAGTAGACGACGCCGAGGCTCAGGTTGGTACAGAGCAGGAACACGACGCCGTAGACGATGTTCTTGCTGCTGACCGCGAAGTAGGCGCATACCACCGTCACCGCCAGGAATACAAAAACCTCGATCATACGTCCTTCACCTTCCTAAACTTGATCTCAGTCTTAGTGAGATAGATCTCCGTCCGCCTCTTCAGCATCGGGAGGACCTCCTTGAGGTCAGGAATCTCCGTCAGCTGCTCGGGGGAGTAGACTAGGTTACTCCTATCGTACTCGGAGAACTCCACGAAGTCGGTGAACTCCAAGGCGTTCTTGGGGCAGAACTCGACGCAGTAGCCACAGAGGCTGCAGGTGTTGAAGTCGATCTGCGGGTACTTACCCTCCATGCCCTCCACCTCGACGAGCACGATGGATTTGCAGGGGCAGACCCGTGCACACGTGTTGCAGCTTATGCAGCGGTCGAGGTAGAGCTTGTGGCGCCCCCTGTACCGCTCTGCGAATATAGGCCTCTCCGTCGGGTATGAGACGGTCTGTCCGCTCCTGAAGATGTATGGCAGGACGGTTAAGAAGGGCTTGAACAGTTTCCTAAAGAAGCTCATCAGTACACCCCCCAGAGTTTCAGTGCCAGCGTGATGACCAGGTTGAGTATCGCCAGAGGAGTGAGGTACTGCCAGCCCAGCTTGAGCATCTGATCCATCCTCAGCCTCGGGAAGATCACCCTGAGCAGGATGACGAGGGTCACGAGGAGGACGAACTTTATCACCAGCCAGAAGATGTGGCTGGCGGTGGTCGCCCCGAAGAGCACCGGCCCATTGAAGCCGCCCAAGTACAGGGTCAGGAACATCAGGGCCCAGGCCTGGAGCGCCACGTACTCGGTGAACATGACGAATCCGTAGAGGACGCCACTGTACTCGGTCCTCCAGCCGAGGACCAGCTCCGTCTCTGCCCCGGGCATGTCGAAAGGCGTCCTCTCGGACTGGATCATTACCCCTAGGAAGAAGATGACGAAACCGATGAACTGAGGGATGAAGAACCACATATTCTCCTGAGCCCTGGCGATCACCACGAGGTCGAAGCTGCCTACCATGATCGCCACGGAGGCGGCGCAGAGTACCATTGGTATCTCGGCGGAGATGTACATGTATGCCACCCTCCAAGCACCGATGAAAGTGTACTTGTTATTGGAGGCCCAGCCGGCGAAAACCGGGATCAGGGGAGCGATCCCTGCGATCGCGAAGAACATGGGCATGCCGAGGCTACCCACGTTCCAGAGCACCCAGTCGGAGGCGAATGGTATCAGAATGACCGCCAGGGCGGGAACGCTTGGCAGGAGAACGGGCATGAGCAGGAAGAAGAACGTGTTGACGTCCCTCGGGATTATCATCTCCTTGAAGAAGAGCTTGATGAAGTCCGCGATGAGCTGGAGCCATCCGAACCTTCCACCACAGTAGTAGGGTCCGACCCTGAGCATTGCCCTCGCGAGGAACTTGCGCTCGAACCAGACAGCTATTATCGCGTAGACGATGACCCACAGAAGCCCGGGGAGGACTATTATCTGGAGCAGAGGCTTGGCGTTGACTGTCAGGAACTCGATAATGAACTTCCAAAGCGTCAGGACGATATTCATCTCAGATTTTCACCTCTCCATTCATCACAATCACCTATCAGAATCCAGGTACCAAGGGTCAATGGAGTTGATGAGCACAGGGATATCGGCCACCAGTATCTCGTCGAGCTCCGCGAGCCTCTCGAAGACGTACATGTTCCTAAGCGTGGGGGAGTGGATCTTCACCCTGTATGGGTTCATACCCCCATCCGTGAATAGGTGAACGCCCATCTCGCCTCGGGCAGTCTCGACGCGGCTGAGCACCTCCGCCGCTTTCGCCCTTGCGAAGAGGGGAACGTTCGTCCTGATGGGCCCGCTGGGGACCTCATTGGCGACCTGCTCCATGATGTCGAGAGACTGGCCGATCTCCCTGTACCGGACCTTGGTCCTCGCCATGGAGTCACACGCAGACTCCGTGATTACCTCGAAGTCGAGGTCCCCGTAGGCGGCGTAGGGCTCGTCCTTGCGAACGTCGATGGGGATGCCTGATCCTCTCAGGACGGGGCCGGTGGCACCGAGACGGATCGCGTCCTCGGGTTTCAATACACCCACGTGGTCACACCGTAGTTCGAATGTGGCGTTCTCTACCATGGCGACCCAGTACTGCTCGAACCTCCTCCGGAGGTACTCGACGCCCTCGATGACCTTGTCCTCGAAGCCCTTGGGGAGATCTTTGTGGACTCCACCGGGCATGAAGAAGTTTAGGCTCCACCTCGCCCCTGTCAGCTCCTCGAATAGACGTAGGATGATAGTTCGGTCTACCGTCGTCCAGAGGAAGACGGCCGGGAAGTAGCCAGTGGACTCCGCCTGAAGCCCGAAGGCGTATAGATGGCTGTTGATCCTAGCCATCTCGCAGATCATTGAACGTATCCAGTTCGCCCTCTCGGGCACCTCGATGCCCATGGCCTCCTCGGTAGCCATGACGTATCCCAGGCCTATGTTGGGCGTGTCGGCCATCACCATCCGCTCCATGGGTATGATGCCCTGGAGGAACGTCCTGTTCTCCAGTATCTTCTCGATGCCCCTGTGGGTGAAGCCGAGGTCGGCTATTATCCTGTGGACCTTCTCGCCATCGATGTCCAGGAGGATACGGGTCTGGCCGCTCATGGGATGCTGAGGGCCCCAACTCATCCGCATGATGTCGGGCTCGATGACTGGCTCGGTCATTCCTCTGAACCCTCCCCCTTGAAGTCCTTCCTCAGCGGGTGGCCGCCCCTCCAGTCGGGAGACAGCAGCAGAGGGATCATGTTATCGTGGCCCTCGAACTCGATGCCGAACATCTCGTGGGCCTCCCTCTCGTGGAAGCTCATGGCCTCCCAGACCTGGGTCAGGGAGGGGAGCTTCAGGTCGTCCCTGGGCAGGTCGACCTTGTAGATGAGCATGAACTTTGATTCCGGGTTCATCAGGTAGTACATCATCTGCATCTTCTCCTCCTTGGGGAAGTCGATGGCACCACCGGAGACCGGAAACTTGAAGCCTAGGTCGTCCCTCAGGGTCTTAGCGACCTCGATGAACCCCTCCCGCTTGACGACCGCCGAGACCCTCTTGCTCCTGAGGACCTCCGCGGAGACGACGAGGTCTGGATGATTGGCCTTGATCGCCTTGATGAAGTCTGCCTCGCTCATCCTTTGACCCCCAACCGCTTCTCCTTCTTGATCTTCTCCTGGAGCAGCATCATCCCCTGGATGATCGCCTCAGGACGGGGCGGACACCCAGGTATGTAGACATCAACCGGGACATACTCGTCGACGGCGACAGCTGCATAGGAGTCATAGAAAGGCCCCTTGCCTGTGGGACATGCCCCCACGGCCACGACGTACTTGGGCTCCCCCATCTGCTCGTATAGGTACTTGACCCTGAGGGCCATCTTCCGGGAGACGACGCCGACGACCATTATACAGTCGCACTGCCGGACGCTGGCGAAGGGGAGCACTCCGAGGCGCTCCATGTCGTACTCGGAGCCTGAGCACTGCATAAACTCGGGGCTGCAGCAGCCGGTTACGAAGTGGATGGGCCAGATGGAGTACTTTCTCGCCCAGCCCAGGAGGTAGTCGACGATGTTGTAGACAACACCTGAGCCCGGCACGGATTCAAAGTTTCGTCTTAGCTCTTTCGTCTCTTCCTGCATCTCAATACACCAGCTTGTTGAGCTCTGAGAGGAAGTATCCAATTCCTATGAGAACGATCAAGATGTACACCGAGACGATCGCGATCGTCTTGAGGGAGAAGTTTATGGACATGGCGGCAGTAAGCACCACCCATCCGAAGGCGTCGAGTGCGAAAAATATCACCGCGTACCCGAAATATCGCGAGATGCCTAGGAGCCGGTAGTCGCTTGCGTCACCAAATGGATCCTGGCCGCATTCATAGGTTGTCGTCTTGATCTCGTTGGGCTTCTTTGCGCCGAACAGCCATGAGACCGCTATCAGCAATCCCAGTACGCCTGTCATCGCGAAGCCAAAGATCCAGAAAGCGAGATGGTCGCCAATATATATCATCCCGGATCACTCCCCTTTACTTCATGCTTGCACTTATTAACTTTTCACCATTATTGTCATTACTAGTAAAACATTGAGAATAAGTGCACATATTTACATGAAACAGTTTGAATGGACGATTATACATTCGCGCGCGCGAGGACTTAACCCCAATTGAAGGCTTACACCCTTATATCGGAGTCGTGCTGATTCACTCCCATGACTTCGAACGAGCAAGCACGGTTCGCCAAGGCAGTGCTGCTGGGTCAGAGGATTAACATGAATGCCACTGTCTTGTTGCAGGTACTCTCCCGAAACATTGGGTCAGGGGTAAGCACGGTCGGGAACTTGAAGGTTCAAATATTCAACGCCCTGAAGGACCTGGAGACCAGCTTGGAGGAGTTCGAGAAGCTGACAACAATCGAACTATCAGCCGCAAAGGAGACACTCGTCAAGGCACTTGAACATCATGAGGCTGGAGAGGTAAAGGAGCTGTACGAGGGCATCCAGAGACTGTACCGTGACGACTATCTAACCACCCTCACGGACCTATCTAAATAGGGATCAGTCCTCAGACCTCGGAGCCGCCTCGTCCAGACGCCTCAGGCCTCTCCCCTGGGCTATCTCATCCAGCTGCCCTGTGTAGATCTCCTCGAGTCCCTCGGATATGGGAGTCTCAATCTTGGTGTTGTTGATTATCTTGTAGTAGCTGCTGCAGGCCTTGCAGGAGACTATCTCCAGTGCCTGGGACTCGCCCACGAGTAGGAACTCCTTGTCGTCCAAGCCCTTTGAACCGCAGCTAGGACACGTGAAGATATCCATCCAGTACTCAGCGAGGCAATACTGACACTTGAAGCGCCAGACCTCTCCCTCGGACTTCAACACAACCGATGTCTGACGATCGCAGACAGGGCAGTTGACGTGATTCCAGGCATCTAGCAACCCCTGCTCGCACTGCGAGGCGAGGAAGATCATCGAGGGCTGTATCAGCGCCCCGCCGACCATTGAAAGCACTACGGGGGAGACACCTAGTTTTACAGAAAGTGCCTCGAAGTGGTTGGGATCGACCCTTAGCACGTTCCTCATGAGTTCAGGTAGGACCCCCTCCAGGTCGCTCACCAGTTTTATCGGATCGAGGTCAGGCTCTATCTCCATCTCGTTCATCTCGAACATGAGTGTGGCGAGGGCCTTCTTGAGGAGGCCCAAGTTGTATTGCGAGTCATCCAGGTAGTATGACATGGGGGTATCTTGGATAACGCTCATCTTCTGGAGGCCCAGGTACTCTTCACTCGTCAGGAAGTCGGGGGTGAAACCTCTTCCGGGGTCATCCCACAGTGGTTCCTGACCCTTCCTGAGAGCCTCAAGTAGCTGGATCTTCATCTCGATGTCTTCGTCTATTGTATCGGGTTGTGCTGAGGACATTTCACTTCGACATCTCTCTGTAGAATTTAAGGGTTATCAATGGGATGTCAGTAATTGCCAAGGCGACTAAATAATTATTCAATGATACGTTGTTCCCTACACATTGACAGGATATACTCCGCTCATGACAGTAAAATATAAAAAACAAGATTGTAGCGTAGGTACAGATAGAAATGGCAAGAATATCACTTTCACGTAGAGAATTCCTTAAATTTGCAGGCATGTCACCGCTGCTGGCCATTACACCTGGACTGACGAAGCTCGGTGAGCAGAGACCGCCCACGCAGGTCCCCGTTCTGAACGCGAAGCGGGTGCCCACCATCTGCACTTTCTGTGCCGTTGGCTGTGGGATAATCGCCACGGTTGCAAACGGGAAGGTCATCGACACCGAGGGAGACCCATACAATCCGCTGAACGAGGGGACCTTGTGCCCTAAGGGACGAGCCTCTACGGAGCTCATCAACAGCCCCAGGAGGCTGACCTCCCCCATGATCCGGACGAATCCCAAGAAGGGGTTCGAGGAGGATCCGGAGTGGAGGAACATCACCTGGGGAGAGGCCCTCAACACGATTGGGGACTGGATGAAGCCGTCCGTCGACTCGGAGATCTCCAGGCTCAAATCCACGGGGATCATGCAAAAGAAGGCATCTCTAGCCGATGAAGTCTATAGGTTCGATGGGCACGAGCACCCGATCGGGTGCATCGGCTCAGCAGTATACAACAACGAGGAGGCCTACCTGAACCGGAAGCTCTGGACCATCCTGGGCTCTAACAACGTAGACCACTGCGCACGGAAGTGCCACGCGTCGACGGTAGCGGCTTTGGCCAACACCTTCGGCTTCGGCGCCATGACCAACCACTTCCTCGACATGCAGTACGCCAAGGTCATCATCCACGAGGGTGGTAACCCGGCTGCCGCCCACCCAGTAGCTTACAGGTGGCTGAGGAAGGCGAAGGACAACGGCGCGAAGGTCATCGTCATAGACCCCAGGTTCAGCAGGAGCGCGACCCAGGCCGATATCTACGGCCGTGTAAGGGTAGGCACCGACGCAGCGATTTTCAACGGGATAACCAAGTACGCTATCGACAACAACCGTCACGACGTCGACTTCCTGGTGGAGAACACGAACGCGCCGTTGCTCCTGAACGTGGACGTCTACAACCACGTCCTCTACACAATGGAGAGCACTGCCGACCTCGACTACCTCGGCAACGAGAACCTGTACAAGGGAGTCAAGACCCACGTCGTCATAACCAAGTCCGGTGAACTCAAGCCCTGGCCCGAGGTCCCACCTGCGGACAGGGTGCTCTTCGGCGAGGCCACAGGTGCGGGAGGAGAGACTTTGAAGACGGTCTACAACGTCCTGACATCGGTCCTTGAGAACTACACCTTTGAGGAGGTCTCGAGGATCACCGGTATGTCTGTGGCGAAGTTCGAGGAGATCGCTGAGACTTACACCTCAATCAAGCCTGGCACAATCACGTACGCCATGGGCCTCACTCAGCACACCTGTGCAGCCCAGCTGCTCAGGGCCCTGTGCCTAATGCAGCTGACCCTTGGCAACATGGGCATCCCAGGAGG
>JADHWN010000039.1 GCA_016783455.1 Candidatus Bathyarchaeota archaeon | reverse complement strand
ATGTGTTTAGCTCGGATTAAAAGTATCAAAATTTAATTTAATTCTATGTAATTATTGCTATTACTTGCGTGGAAATGTCAAAATAAGCATCATAGGAGTATTAACTTAACATGCACGCTCATCGAGCTAAACACTTACCTAGAATTAATTGATTCATATTTTTTTCAGGAGAACACTAAGCCTATACGCCGTAATACAGGGCGATGTTCTATTGTCTGAATTTACTTAGCTGCTGGAATAGTTTAGGCATGGATTTCTTTTCAGCCATCTCCCATAGGGCGTCATAGTATGCTGAGAATCTTGTGCCAATGTCTTTGTCTGATAGGAAGAAGGCGATGGAGAAGCTGCTCTCTCCTAGGCTTGGTAGCTCAAAGAAGCAATGTGTGTCATCAATGATACAGAAGCTGAACGGCAGATCTCCGTCTCTCATTCGATCATCGATGTCTGGTGAGCTGAAGTACTCTATCATCGACATGACTAGCTTTGGTGAGAGTATCATCTGCAGCTTGTTCATTTTGTCTTCGAGATCGTGTTTAGCCATTATTACTTTGAACTCAATGCCCTTGTTAGCCACCTTCAGCAGCGAGTCTATCACCCTGTTGTCGACATATCTGCTGGCCAGTAAGATTGTCCTTTTAGTTCCGCTCATCTCAGTGACCAATTTTTCTACGAGTTTGTCGTATGTGGGCAGCATCTCTATTTTCTCTTTCTTGCTTGAGAAGAAGACGAGGTCCAGTACGCCGCTTATGTCGCTTGAGCCCTGTGACACCATGGATTTGATGGTGTCTAGGTCTGAAGAGGATAGTGACATAGTCTGCTTTAACTGATCTAGCAGAGTTATCCTTTCTTTGTTCTCGAGTATGCTCATCAGGGAGAGGCCCATCTTGTAGAATATTGTGCCGAGTGAGGTGTGCCGGTATGTTCCGCTGTCTTTCTCGATGAACCCTACGTCTATCAGGTCCTTAAGCCTGGAGTAGAATCTTTTCTGTGTCAGGCCTAGGTCGAATATTGCTTGTTTCGAGCTCTTGATTCCGTTTGCCGTGTACATGAAGATCGCTAGTGAGTCGTCGTTTCCCAAGGCGTTCAGGATCTGTACCATATTACTGAACGTATCCATTGAGACATCCAATGAATCCTGTGCATTATGCTCAGATGTCTGGGAGACGTCCATCTAGAGTCCTCTTTCTGACTGGAAAAGGTGGAGGGCAGAAGAAATATAAGGTAAATGAAGGTGAGAAACAGATCTCTACTATGGAACTGGGGTGCTATAAGCAGTTTTTTGGTTTGAAAATTAACGAAAATTGGGCTTTTTATATGTAATAGCGGGTACATACACAGTCTTATTCTGACGAATTATCTCACTAGTTCTCATATTCGAGGGATGTTTCTCAATGAAAGCCAATATCTTGCTTGTGGACGACGATGAGGACATGCTCCTTCTGTTTCAGCGTATTTTGCAGGGAAATGGGTACTCTGTTGAGGCTGCGACGACCGGGAGACGGGCTTTGGAGCTTTGTGAATCATCCGGCTTCCAGTTGGCCATCGTTGACATCAAGCTACCTGACATCCCTGGGAATGAACTCGTGCGTCGGTTGAGGGAAAATGATGACGAGATGGCCTTCATCCTGATCACGGGATATCCTTCACTCCAGGCGTGTATAGACTCCCTTGACCTCGGGATCCATGAGATCCTGTTGAAGCCGATCGAGGTCGATGAGCTTCTCAGCGTCACGGATGCGGCGATTTCGCCTGAGATCTCCGTCTAGTTGGCTTCGTTCGAGGCTACTGGGCAACGTTTTTCTTGGCTTGGTTGAGTAAAGGTAAAATATGGGGGTTCCAATAGAGGGTGGGCCCCTGGGAACGTTGGGGTGTGGGTGTTAGATAGATGTCGTTGAGGGATCCGTTTAAACTGGAGCTTGCGCGTAGCCATCTCATCAACAAGACGGTCTGCAGGAGCTGTGGTGTGACGAATCCTCCGAAGGCGACGAAGTGCCGCAAGTGTCGGAGTAAGAACCTGAGGCCCAAGCGGACGAAGGGCAGAGGGCGTTAGTCTTCTTTCTTGGTTCTGTTGTTTTCATTGGGGTAGGTTGGGCCAGGGAAAAGGGTTTTATGGTTTTCCTGCGGTGATCCTTGCGGTGGGGGGCCGGTGGTCCAGCCTGGTTAGGACGCCGCGTTCACACCGCGGAGATCGCCGGTTCGAATCCGGCTCGGCCCACCAACGTGAGGCTGGCGGGGGATAAGGGTTTTGTGGCTGTGAACGGTAGTATATGATAAGCGTTTTTTCTTATGCGGTTGGCTTAGGATAAGGGTTCCCGGGAGGGGTTGGGGGTGTCCCCTGGGGTTGCGCGTTGTCTCCTCTGTGTGAAGGGGGTGGTCGGTTGGGGTTGTTTTTTTCATGGTTTTCTGTGAGATTCTGTAGTGGTTTTTGTCCGTTTTCTTGGGGGGGGCTTCTTGGGAGGGCTCGTTTGTGGTTCGTTTTCTCCGCATCATGCTTTTATCGCCTGGGGTGGATTACATTGCTTCGAGGGGGGGTTTATGGATCGCGACGATGATGTGAGGCGGCGGTGGGATGAGGCTGTGGGGTTCTGGGTTGAGAGGGTCCGGAGTGGTAGCGACGTCTACAGGGAGTACATGAACGGTCCTGCCTTCAAGGGGGTGGTTGGGGATGTCGGGGGGATGCGGCTACTTGACTTGGCCTGTGGTGAGGGTTATTTCTCCCGTTTCTTCGCGAAGGCTGGGGCGGCCGTGGTGGCCGTCGACTTCAGCGAGGAGATGATTCGGGCGGCCGTCGATGAGGAGGCGAGGGAGCCCCTGGGTGTTGAATATCATCAAGCGGACGCGGCAGACCTGGGAATGTTCGGGGATGGCGGTTTCGATCTGGTCTACAGCTTCATGGCCCTCATGGACATCCCCGGATACGAATTGGCTATAGGGGAGGCGGCCCGGGTCCTCAGGGACGGCGGGAGGTTCGTGGCCATCTTCCTCCATCCCTGCTTCAGCTGGGCGAGGACGAGGGATGGTGAGACCGTGTGCGACTGGGAGAGGGTGGTCCACGATGACGGTGGCAAGGACTACCTCTACCTTAGGATCTACGACTACAACCAGAGGCACCAGTACGGAATACGGTGGGGGGACGAGGTGTATCCGGAGGGGTTCACGACGACTCAGTTCCACAGGACCCTCTCCGACTATGTAAACGCCCTGGGGGGCAGCGGTCTCTACGTGACTAGGATGGAGGAGCCCATGCCTGTGAGCAGAGGTCCCGAGCTTCCCGGTCGTATGATGAAGCTGTTCAGGATACCCCACTCGATTATCGTCGAGGCGAAGAAGGTGGCAAGATAATCGAGGACGAGGGTACGTAAAGCGTCCACTGGCTGGAGGATATCTAACACCAAGCCATGGACTATCGCCGTGATGACCGTCTTCCTGGCGTTATGGAGGAGCCGCCAGGCAGTGCCGCGGCTCACATCCATCCTCCTCGTGCGACAGGTCTCGAGGTCTACGAGCCTGAGGTCGTAGGTTCAAGTCCCACCAGGCCCGCCATATCCACTCGTCTCATAACGACAGCGGCCTGAGTGAGCAGGCGCACATTAAACATTAGTTAAGGAATGTGATTGACGAAGTTAACACAGTTGAAGGTGTGACTTCAACCCTATTTTGAGTATGAAACAATCCTTCATCTTTCTTGGGGTATCCGAAACCCTCAGGTTCTATCAGTTGTATTTACCTGATCGTCGATCGTGAGGGGCCTCCCCTCGACCAGGGCGGCGGTGACCTTCTGCCTCGCGCTCTGTAGGAGCCGCCAGACGGTGCCCCGGCTCACTCGCATCCTCTCCCCGGCCTCCTCCTGGGAGAGCCCCTCGAGGTCGACGAGTCTCATGGCCTCTAGCTCAGCGGGCTCGAGCATGACGGGGGGCTTCTTGCTGCCGAGCTCCGGATTGAACTCTCTTGTGGCGGCGGGCTGCCCTATGTAAACTGGCATTGGGTGTCTCCCTTGGCGGCCTCTGCGTCTCCTGCGCATCATACGGTATTCTGTGATTATGCACAATATTTATATGTTTCTTTGCATATGCACATAATTGAATCTGTGCATAAGCACGAAAAGAGATGAGAAATATGGGATATAGAGGAAGAAGAGGAAGGTACCCCGGAAACGGGCCCTTCAGAGACCTGCCACCGTACCAGAGGCCAGGACGACTCTACGGCTACGGCAGAGGCATGGGATACGGCAGAGGCATGGGATACGGCAGAGGATACGGATACTACGGAACCGGCTATGGAAGGGGCTACGGAACAGGCTACGGCCTCGCCAGCCCCTACAACTGCGCCAAGTTCCCCTGGCTCCCCAGGTGGTGGTGGGCCGACCCCAAGTACGGGTCAAGCTTGCCCTACCCCCCGACGCCTAACACTAGCGCTGAGCTTGACAGGCTCCAAGCGGACAGGGCGGCTCTCGAAAGGAATATCGAGGAGATGAAGAGGCACGTCGAGGAGGGCACGACACCGACCACATGGCCCACGCAGCCTCTCCCCTACTATGGCACGGGGGCTTACGCCCCTTCGCCCGAGCAGGAGAAGAAGATCCTTGAGGAGCAGATGACGGCCATATCTTCGCAGATGGAAGCCATCAAGAAGCGCCTCGAAGAGATAAAGGTAGGGGACTGACCCCCTTGAAGGTCGCAGTCTCCTCCACGGGCCCGGACCTAGACGCAACGGTCTCCCCCCGATTCGGCAGGTGCCCGTACTTCGTCATAGTCGAGACCGCGACCATGGGATACGAGGCGATAACCAACAACAGCGCCAACAACGCAAGCGGAGCCGGGATAGCGGCAGCTCAGGAGGTCGCCAGTAGAGGGATCAACGCAGTTCTCACCGGACGCTTCGGCCCCAACGCGTCCCAGGTCCTGTCCCAGGTAGGCATAAAGATGGTGACGGGGGTCGGTGGAACGGTGAGGCAGGCCGTGGAGGCTTACAAGAACGGCGGCCTCAACGAGGCGCCGTCCATCCCAGCTGCTCAAGGCTTGGGCTACGGTCGAGGTATGGGTGGAGGCCGTGGAGCCGGAGGAGGACGAGGAATGGGCCGCGGAATGGGAAGGGGCATGGGACTCCAAGCTCCCTACACAGCACCACAGCCCGCATACGAGGCCCCTCTGGTTCCGACGAGCCCTGATGAAGAGAAGGAAATGCTAAAAAGACATCTCACGGATCTTGAGACACAGCTGAAAGAGGTAAAGAAGAGACTGGAGGAGATTATATGACGCCCAAGGAACTGATAGCTGTCCCTACCGAAGGAGATAGAGGGATAAGGGACAGAGTATCCAGCATCTTCGCGAAGGCACCCTTTTTCACCTTCGTTGAGGTCATCGACAGCCAGAGAGGGGAGATCATCGTACATGAGAACGACGCCTCCAAGCTCGCCCAGGGCACGGGACCCATAGTGATGAAGAACCTCAAGGACAGGGGCGTGGATGTCGTCCTCGCCGGCGACGTAGGCCCAGGCGCCAAGACGATGATGGAGATGAGCGGTATAAGGCTCTGGAAGATCGAGGCCGGCACCAAAGTCTCTGAGGCAATAAGCCGTTACATTGAATCTCAAGCCTAGAAATCCTGATCCATACAATTTTTTAAGGTCTTTAAATGAAGACATATTAACAACTTAAGCTAGCCTAAAAGGACTGTAATGGCTGTCTCATTCATCCGCGAACTCAGGGATGTCTGGAGACGACAGAATCTGAACTGGAGGACCGTGGTCACCAGGCAGGTGTTCAACCGCTTCTTCAACCAGTTGACAATGCAGTACAGCAATATATTCATCAGGGGTATGGGGGCCTCGGCATTGGAGCTGGGTGCCGTGAACAGCGCCTCCGGTCTCGGCAGCACCCTCATCTCCCTGCCCCTGGGGTACTTCCAAGACAGGTACAGCATAAGGAAGATCTACCTGCTGGGGATCTCGATATCCACCCTCTCCCCCCTGCTCTTTGCCCTCGCAAAAAGGTGGGAGTTCGTTATCCCGGCCATCCTCATAGCCGGGCTGTGCCAGAGGCTGGGGTCCTGCGTCGTCATCTGCGACCTCTCCCTCCCCAACGAGGATAGGGCCACGGGAAAGGCCCTCTGCGAGGGCGTAGGCGCCCTTCCGACCCTCCTCTCCCCGACGGTTGCAGCCCTCCTGGTGACTATGTTCGGCGGGATGAACGTCGAGGGCATCAGGCCCCTCTACTGGATACAGTTCGCTGCACAGATCATGTTGGTCGTCTACGCCGCCATGAGGATGGTGAAGATGGAGAGAGCACCGCGAAAGACAAAATCCATCAACCCCATCGAGGACTTCAGAGAGGTCTTCAGGAGGGGGACAGCAACGAAGCGTTGGCTCCTCTTCCTCGCCACCAACTACTTCACGATGAGCATGATAACCCCCTTCAGGTACCCCTATGCCCACGAGGTGAAGGGGGCAGGTCCATTCGTCATCGGCGGCATTACGACCGCCATGATCCTCGCCGAGGCCCTGTTCGCCGCGCCTCTTGGGAGGGTGACCGACAGGATCGGCCGCAAGAAGGTGTTCTACCTCCTCACGCCCGTTTACTGCCTCTCCTACATTATATTCGTCCTGGCCCCCTCCCCGGAGTGGCTCCTTCTCGCCGGGTTCCTCATGGGCTTCAGGATGCTCTCATACGTGGCCTACGGGGCGATGACCCCCGAGCTGGTCCCCAGGGATTGCATCGGGAGGTGGAGGGGGCTGATAGGCCTGTCTCTTGGGCTGGCGTCGATACCCGGACCAATAGTTGGGGGGTGGATATGGGAGAACCTTGGACCCATGTGGGTCTTCATAATCCCGATCCTCGTGGAGCTCTTCATACGGATGCCGCTACTCACCACGGTTCCTGAGACATTGCACAACTCTAGAATGGATGCATAGTACATTCAGAGTAAATAGGTAATTGATGGCGTGCGATAGCTGGCTCTGCGGTGATCGAAATGAATATATGCTACGTTGTTATAGGTAACGCTGTTATCTATGTCGGTGTCCGGTAGGTCTCCCCGCGGTGGAAGCCTGGTACAGCTACTCATCCTCAGGACCCTCTTCCTTTCCCCGATGCATGGCTATAAGCTCCTCGGGGAAGTCAACGAACTCATGGCTGGAAGGAGGCCCATGAAAACAGGGAGCCTCTACACCATACTCAGGCGGATGGAGAAGGCTGGCCTACTTGAGTCTGAGTGGGACGAGGACCACTCAAGGCTCGATAGGAGGGTCTACAAGCTCTCCAAGGAGGGAGTTGAGATGCTGAAGGACGGACGGAAGAGGGTGGAGGAGCAGAAAAGGGCACTCGACGAGATGATAGCTTTCTACAACGAGCACTTTAAGGAGGATTTAAACTCATGACTGAGGTAAAAGCGATCGAGGCAAAGAGCCTCACTAAGTATTTTGGAGATTTCCTAGCAGTCGACCATGTAAGCTTCGAAGTTAATCAGGGGGAGATCTTCGGCTTCTTGGGCCCCAACGGAGCCGGAAAGTCGACGACAATAAGGATGCTGACGGGAGTCTCGACGCCCACCGAAGGGGCAGCCTACATCATGGGCTTCGACATAACCAGGCAGCCTGTGGATGCGAAATCCGTTATGGGGATCGTCCCCGACATAAGCAACATCTACACTGAGCTCACAGCCTGGGAGAACCTCATCTTCACCGGAAAGCTCTACGGCATCCCCAAAGCGAGGAGGGAGGAGAGCGCGGAGAGCCTTCTGAAACGATTCGACCTCTACGGGAGGAAGGACGAGGAGGTGGAGGGCTTCAGCCGCGGGATGAGGCGAAGGGTATGCATCGCCATGGCGCTCGTGAACGATTCTAAGATATTGTTCCTGGACGAACCCACCTCGGGCCTCGACGTGAAAAGCGTCCGAGGCATCAGGGGGATGATCCGGGAGCTCAACACGGAGGGGCTCACGGTATTCCTGACGACACACAACATCGAGGAGGCCAGCCAGATGTGCGACCGCATCGCCATCATAAACCGTGGTAAGATATCGGTCATCGACACACCTGAGAACATAAAGAGGGCAATGAAAAGCAGCCAGTCCGTTGAGGTAGCCTTCAGGGAGACCAATAAGGAGATGCAGAAAACCCTCGAAGATCTACCTTCTGTGATGGAGTTGCAGAAGAGGGGAGACAAGCTGAGGCTAATTACCGAGAACCCCACCCTGACGTTGCGTCAACTCTGTGGAGTGATCGAGGAGCAGGGGCTCGAACCCATCACTCTCAACACTCTGGGCTCCAGTTTGGAAGACGCGTTCCTCCAGCTCACCGGTACTGAGATGGAGGCGGAGGTCATCAAGAGGAGGAGAAACCGTTGAAGAAGGTAACCATACTCGATGAGATAAGGAGGAGCTGGGCCATCACCATGAAGGACGTGAAGGTCTACTACATGCGCCCACCAACCCTGATGTTCGGCATCCTCTTCCCGATCGCCCTCTTCTTCACATTCTCCGTGGGACGTAACATGCCTCCTGATAGACTCATACCAGTCCTAGTCGCGCAGACCGTCTTCTGGTCGGCAAGCAGCATAGGACCCGTCGCCATACCCATGGAGAGGAGGATGCGCACCTTCGAGAGATTCCTATCGGCCCCGATCGCCCTCATAGCGATACTCTGGGGAAAGATTATGGCGGGCGTAATCTTTGGAATAGGGATTTCCACAATAGCAGCCGGAGTAGGGTTATACTGGATTGGACAGTCCGTCTCCGACCCGATCGCCCTCATCCTCGGGATAGGGCTATCCGCTATGGCGTTCTCAGCGATGGGCATACTGTTCGCCTCCATACCAACCGGCCGCCCAGGTGAGGTGATGATACCGCTAAACTTCTTCAGGATACCTTTGATGTTCGTCAGCGGCCTGTTCATACCCCTGGATTCGATGCCCCAAGCCAGCTTAATACTGGCGTTTCTTTCTCCCCTGACGCACACACTCGACCTCATCAGGGTAGGAATAGGCCAGGCATCCTTCTTTGGCTTGAACGCCAACATCGGCGTCCTATGTTTCTGGATAATCGTATTCATTTTCGTAGGTCAGATGTTCCACAAGATCATCATGAAAAGGGAGTGACACAAGCCAATTATCAAGCTCTAACCCCCACAAGCGGTCTAATTTGTATGCGTAGAAGATAGCACATATTGGGGCGTTCAAGGGGAACAAGACATATTAGGCCAGGTTAACAACTACGTCGATTCGCAATGGTCAAGATAGGCGTGATGATCTGCGACAGGAACCGCAAATGCACGGGCAACAAGTGCTTCAAGTCGATGCTGGAGCGCGACGGCGTCTTCTCCGAGTACCCCGAGGACGAGCCCATCGAGGTGGTGGGCTGGATGGCCTGCGGCGGCTGCCCGGGAGAGAGGCTTGAGTTCGCCCCCGCCGACATGAAGAAGTACGGCGCGGAGGTCATCTACCTCGCCTCATGCTACCTGGCAGGATACCCCGTCTGCCCCTACATCAGGGACCACAAGACCTACATCGAGAACGTCGTGGGGCTTCCGGTGGTCGTCGGCACCCATCCTATGCCCCAGAACTACATCGACGCCCACGAGAAGGCGGGAGACTGGGACAGGGACGACGCACGTGAGTTCCTCAAGAACGTCACGGGGGACCCGGAGGCGGCCCGCAAGTACGACTCCACGAACCCCAACTTCCTCAAAGAGTGATGGCACACTCGAACCCACATTATTCATCGCCCTTATCAACCCTGAAGCGAGTGTAGACATTGAGTGATAAGCGATGTCGGAGATCACCTATAGGTCCATCGGCGTGATCCGGACCCCCTTCAAGGAGGTCAAGGGCACCCCGATCCAGCCCACGGGGGCGGTGGGCGTCAGGGGGAGCGTCCACGTCGATCCCGAGTACGGGGAGGGACTCAAGGACATCGAGGGCTTCTCCCACCTCATCCTGCTGTACCACTTCCACCTGACCGAGGGATACTCCCTCCAGGTCCAGCCCTACATGGACAATGAGAGACGGGGCATGTTCGCCACGAGGATCCCGGGGCGGCCCAACCCCATCGGGCTCTCCATAGTGCGCCTCGTCGGCATCGACGGCTGCACCCTCCACGTGGAGGACGTGGACATCATCGACGGCACACCCCTCCTGGACATCAAGCCCTACGTCCCTGACTTCGACATGAGGGAGACCGACCAGATCGGGTGGCTCGCCGGAAGGTCGAGCAACGTCCGGCATGCGAGGTCAGATGGCAGGCTGAAATAGTCCTGGTCGGCTAGCCAAGGATTGAGGTCAGCCTCTCCCACATGGCCTCTGAAGCCGGCGTATCTGGCGCGTACTCCACGACGGGACAGCCGACCACCATCCCCGCACCAATTAAGGGAGGGTATATCTGGGAGAGCCTGGGACCGGAGTGGGTGTTCATGATTCCCGTCCTCATCGACATGCTCGTGAGGCTGCCTATACGGTCAATGGTGACTGAGCCCCTCAATAGGGATCAGAACGCCCAGGAACGAGCGTAGCCATGTACCCGGTGATAGGCGGTACAAGACCCACTCGGTCTACCTACTCCTTGATGAGGGTCTCACCGCAGTACGGGCAGAGGTTGAACTCCGGAAGCGTCGCCTTGCCGCAGGCCGGGCATCTGCCTCCGATGGGGACCGCGGGTATCCTGAGGGGCTGCTTCGCCTTGAACCTGGTCACCCTGGCCTTGATGTTCGAGTTGTACGTCGCCTTCACGACCGTTCCCCCGCCCTCCACCTCCGTGAACTCGAAGTAGATCGGGTCGTTTCGGTCGAGCATCCTGTAGAGCCTCGGCGGGTCCTTCTCCCTCTCGACGAACCTGGGCTCGGATCTCCTCCTTGTGAGGCCTCTGAGGAGACCTGGGAGCTGGCCTGAGTTCTCGGACTCCGATGTGGCTTCCTCCTCCCTCCACTCCTCGATGGCCCCTAGAATCGTCTCGTACGTCTCCTCGATACCCTGGGGCAAGTACCACATGTCGGTCACTGTCTCGCCTTCGGGGAGCTTTTCGCCTCTGCCCATGGTGAAATAGAAGTATAACGCTATGAAGGGGAGAGCGATCAGAAAGAGGTCAAAGAAGTCTGCCCCCTGACCTACGAGTGAAGACGACAACATGTCTACGACCTTCTAACTATCTACGCCCTATGTTCTATATATTCATCTAACATGCAACTAACAGTATCGTCAGATCTAGATCCAGTGGTTCTAGGGCATTCAGAGAAGTTATTATATCCCTCGTAATGAAGTTAGATCAGCCTACGACGCTGAACGTGTGAAAAATGTTTTCGAATCACGAGGTTACCCCTGAGGAAGAGGAGGAGGTAATCCTGAGGGTGGCCCAGGAGGTTCGCAAGCGCAGAATGGTAGTCCCAGCGATAATGCTGTTGGAGACCTTCAATCCCATGAGCTTCGTGGGGGCGACCATGGGACGGCTCTTCCTCTCACCCGTACTGCCAGCCCTGGGAGAAGACCTGGGGATGAAGGGCGAGATCATCCTTCAGGTCTTCGAGAAACACAGGAACATAGAGAAACTTGTCTCGCTAATAGAGGCCATGGAGCAGGAGGATAAAGCCAAGGCCGCCGATGAACGACCCAAGGAGGAGACTGTCAATGGTGAGGCAAAGGAGGAGAAGTCAAAGAAGGGCTGGAGGCGCTTCCTACCCTTCTAACCTTAAATAAAATAGTTTAATCTGCAATGATAAGAAAACTTTAAGGATAGGCTTCTAAGAACTCTAAGGAATAGCGTTGGCCTCAACCAGGAAACCGCTTGATGAGATGCAATATATTCTAGCGACCGACGTCGGGAGTACCACGACGAAGGCCAGATTCTTCCACAAGACAGAGGGGGAGTGGAGGTTCCTCGTGGCAGGCGAGGCGCCGACGACCGTCGAGGCTCCCTTCGAGGATGTCACCATGGGCGTCCAGAACGCCGTGAGGGAGGTGGAGGAGCTCATCCACCACAAGATACTCGCCAGCGACGGTAGCGGCATCATCGTCCCCTATGATGGGAACATCGGTGTAGACCTCTACGTCACCACGAGCAGCGCTGGGGGAGGCCTTCAGATGATGGTCGCCGGCCTCATCAAGACGATGACCGCCGAGAGCGCTAACAGGGCAGCCCTCGGAGCGGGCGCCATCGTTATGGACGTCATAGCCCAGGACGACGGACGCAAGCTGTTCCAGAAGATCCAGAGGATACGCAACCTGAGGCCGGACATGATACTCCTCGCAGGAGGCACCGACGGTGGGGCGACAGCCAGAGTCATCGAGATCGTGGAGCTGATCAAGGCTGCAGAGCCGAAACCTCGACTCGGCGTCGCCTATAAGCTCCCCATCGTCTACGCAGGCAACAAGGATATGAGGCCACAGGTACAGGAGTTGATGGGCGAGGAGTTCGCCCTCGATATGGTGGACAACATCCGCCCCGTGCTGGAGCTGGAGAACACAGAGCCCGCCCGTCGGGCGGTCCACGAGCTCTTCATGGAGCACGTCATGAGCCACGCACCGGGATACTCGAAGCTCATGAAGTGGACGGATGTCGGAATCATGCCTACGCCAGCCGGCGAGGGCATAGCGATGCAGCTCATAGCCAGCAGCTTCAAGGAGAACGTCCTGGGCGTGGGGCTAGGGGGGGCGACGACCAACGTCTACTCGGTGGTCGGCGACCGCTTTGTCAGGAGCGTGAGCGCCAACCTGGGGATGAGCTACAGCGTTACCAACGTAATGAAGGAGGCGGGCATCGAGAACATCATGCGGTGGCTGCCCTTCGACCTCGACGAGGAGGACGTCTCAAGCAGGCTCATGAACAAGATGATTAGGCCCACCACCATCCCGCAGACCCTTGAGGACCTCATCGTGGAGCACTCCGTTGCAAGGGAGGCGCTCCGCCTCGGCCTGGTCCATCACAGGACCATAGCGACGAGGCTCAAGGGGATCCAAGTGGAGAGGGACATCGCCTCGATGTTCGAGCAGCAGCTGGCGGAGACCTACATTAAGATGATGGACATCGATATCTTCGCCGGAACTGGGGGACTCCTCAGTCACGCTCCGAGGAGGGTCCAGTCTATGTTCATACTCACCGACGCCTGGCAGCCCGAGGGCGTGACGAAGATGTTCCAGGACAGCGTCTTCATGATGCCTCACCTCGGCGTCCTGTCGACTGTCTACAGAGACGCAGCCTGGAGCATCTTCGACAAGGACTGCCTCGTAAGACTTGGCACATGTATAGCCCCCGCCGGAACGGCGGAGCTAGGGGAGGAGGTGATGACCGTGGAGCTGAAGATGCCCAGTGGGGAGACGTTGGTGGAGAAGCTGAAATTCGGGGAGGTCAGGCGCATCGAGCTCCCGGAGAGGAGCGAGGCTGAAGCGGTGATACAACCCGCGAAGCACTTCGACGTTGGAAGGGGGGACGGTCACATCGTCAAGACCACGATCATGGGGGGAGCGGCTGGAGTGCTCATTGACGCCAGGGGTCGACCTCTTGTTCTCCCTGAGGAGGTCGGCGCGAGGAGGAGGCTGCTTCAGGAGTGGTTAAAGGCTCTCGACCTCTATCCCGAGGAAGAGCTTGAGGAGATCATCTAAGATGACATCGAATCAGTTAGAGGACAAGACATCGTCAGAGGCCCACGCCTACACCCCCGGCCTCAAGGTGAAGCGGTCCATACTGGTCCAGAAGACTCGCCGCCTCCCCATCAAGGGAAAGGTGTTGGTCGAGGTCGGTGACGAGGTGGAATACAGCACCATCGTGGCGCAGGCAAGTATCAGTGGCGAGCCCCAGATCGTGAAGGCGTCATCGATAATGGGCGTCGACGCCATAGATCTGTTCAGGTACATGCTGAAGAAGGAGGGTGACGAGGTCAGTGAGGGGGAGAACATCGCCTACTACAGCGCCCTCTTCGGACTGATCAAGAAACAGGTCGTCTCTCCAATAGATGGGTACATAGAGTCCGTATCTGAGATCACCGGTCAGATCATCCTCAGGGGAGCCCCGATACCCCTCAACTTGAACGCCTACATTCCTGGAAAAGCATTTGAAGTGATGCCGGGAGAGGGCGTCGTCATTGAGACCAACGCCGCCCTCGTTCAGGGCATCTTCGGCATCGGCGGTGAGAGCCACGGGATGATCAGGATCGCGGTTGACTCCCCCGAGGAGGAGCTTACAGATGAGCACATTCATGCCGAGGATCGAGGTGCGGTTCTTGTTGGGGGGTCCTTGGTCACCCTGGACGCCCTCAGGAAGGCCAGTGAAGTCGGCGTCTCCTGCATCATGGTGGGAGGAGTCCGCCACACCGACATCGTTCAGTTCACCGGGGAGGAGATAGGCGTCGCGATAACGGGGCACGAGGATGTCGGCCTCACCCTCATCGTGACTGAGGGATTTGGCAGGTTGACGATGTCGCAGAGAACCTTCGACCTCCTCAAGATGTTCGAGGGCCGCCTCGCCTCCGTCAATGGAGCCACCCAGATCAGGGCAGGGGTCCTCCGTCCCGAGATCATCATCCCCCACGAGGAGGATCCAAGATTGGAGGAGGCTGGGGAGCTGACCTCAGGTATGGTGCCTGGCACACCTGTGCGCATAATTCGGCAGCCTTACTTTGGAACCATCGGAAAGGTCTCAAGCTTACCGGTCGAGCTACAGCGGCTCAAGTCGGAGTCCTACGTGAGGGTTCTCGATGTTGAGCTCGACGACGGAACAATAGTCACCGTACCGAGGGCTAACGTAGAGATCATTGAAGTATGATCCAGATTATTTTAATTAAAAATTATGTACGTGTTTAGCTCAGATTAAAATAAGCGAGATTTATTTATATTCTATCTAGTTTTTGCTAAATAAATCATGAAAATGTTAAAATAAGCACTGTTTAGAATTTAATTTGACTTATATGCGTAACGAGCTAAACAC
>JADHWN010000038.1 GCA_016783455.1 Candidatus Bathyarchaeota archaeon | reverse complement strand
GCCCCACCAGGGGGCCCACCAGTATCGTCGCTCCCAAGTAGGGCATGGCGAGGTTGCTGAACCATTCGCCGGTGTGCATCTCGATGAGGTAGTCGCTCCTCTCCCCGGTGATGGTGACCGTCACCTCCCTCAGGGTACCAGTGACCATCTTCGGTATGGTAGCCCTGTTCGCTGTGACGCTCATGAAGGGTACGCCGTTCACGTCGCCCTTCAACTCCTTGCCGATGTTTAGCTCCTTCTCGTTCTGCAGCTCCCCGACTATGTCCTTGTAGAGTGCTTCGAGATCCGTGTTCATATCCTTATAACGTCTCACAAAAGGCATTTTTAAAAACCTAAGTAATGTTTGGAAGGGCACCTTATATAACGTTTCAATTTTGGGTAAAATCCTCTAACATCGTAAAAAAAACTGAAGAGATATTATCCAAATTTTACGTTCACATGAATAAACGCCCTTCAATTCATGACATATCAACCTCATGATCAAGACACATCTAAAATTCATAGTGGGATGCGGATCTTTAGATTCCCTGACGGAAGTCTAAAATTCACACCCGGCTACCCGTAAAACCTAAGGAACAACACTTATTTCGCTAATCAGCATACTTCCCTCTCGGCGAAGTCTTGGTCCTCTACTACATCCAGACATGGGTCGTCAAAAAGGGGTTCGTCGCCGAGCACGATTTAATGATGGAGGACCGCCTCAAGAAGCTCGACGACCTGACGGGCGGGGGCCGGGTAAAGTTCTTCCCCACGACGGGGGGCTCAGGGAACGGGAGAGTCCTCATCATCCGCCTGGACGCTCAGGAGGGCTTCATGAGCTTCTACAGTAAATCCCTCCGAGACAAGGAATATGTAGAGCTTCAGAAAAAATGGTTCCCATTGATCGACTTACACACCTACAACGTCACTTTCTGGAACAAGGAGATACCGGAGAACATCGAGGGCATGGAGAGGAGGGAGATAGTGCGCGAGTTGACCTTCAGCGCCTGATCCCCCCTCTCCCATGGCATCCAAACCCGTGGAGCTACCTCCAGATGTAGACGACGAAAAGGATGGCGAAGGTCGTCAAGCTATCTGAGAGGACGCTCACGATAGGCGTGATAAAGTTGTCGGGATTCCAGCCCCTACTGCTCGTGAGCACGGCTATGCCGATGGTGACCAGCACGATCAGGGGCACGACTACGATGTTCACGGCCACCAGCTGGAGCAGTAGGCGGCCCAGATGCTCGAACCCGAACAGGAGGGACGAGACGAAGGAGTATGCGATGAAGAGGATCAGCGAGGCAGCCCAGGTGTTGAGGATCTGGGCGGAGTGAGCCCTGGCGCCCCGGAGCGAGGGAGCCATAAGGCCGAGTATGATCTTCGTTGTGGCGGTCGACCCCACGATCGCCCCTACATCGCCGACGGTGTCGATGACCGCGGGGTAGACCGCGAAGACCTCCCTCGGGATCCCGATCCTCTTTGTGAAGCCCTCGAGGGCCAAGCCCGTGATGTTCACGACGATGGACACGATCACCAGAGTTATCACGAACTCCCTGATCGTCCTCACATACTCCGCGTCCCTGTAGTTCCTGAGAACCACGACGACGACAACGGAAACGTAGAGAAGGTCGGCGATGGCGATCATCAGGTAGTTGGAAAGGGCGCCCTTGATCATGACGATGTAGAAGACCGTGATGATGACGTCTGCCACCGTCGAGACTATCGGGTAGACGACAACGTCGGGGTCCAGCCCTTTCCTGAAAGAGTACACTGAGATGAGGAAGGTGATGGGGGAGATCACGAGAACCGAGGTCGCCATTGTGGCGATGATGATCAGGACGGATAGGATGACCTCGTGAGGCGTGGCACCTGCAAAGAGGTACAGAAATAACGAGGTCACCGCACTGAGGACAAGGCCGCTAAGAAGGGTCAAGGTCGCAATCGAACTCAGGAGCGTGGACGACTCCCTCGTGTTTCCCCTGATGGTGGGCTTTATAGTCCCAATGTGGAGGGCGGTTCCAAGCCTCCCGGCGTACATCCCTCCGATGGCGCCCCTGATACTGAGGATGCCAGGATAGACCACCAGCGCCCAGGGATTAGCAGTGATGAATGCATGATAGAAGGCTAGAATGCTCCCCGCCAAGATTCCGACGAGGTTGAACGAGAGTGGAAGCAGCGACAGGGAGATGCCCTTCAGCGTCTTCCTGAGGGAGTCGGCAGTCTTCCTCGTCATCGCGCATCACCCTACACCACTGGTCCATGCGGGTGCAATGCATACCCAATAATGGAGCCTCACTTAAAACTTCTTTATAAGGGAACATGGAAAAATATTTACCTCAAGCAATTCGTTTCACCGCCTCGGAGAGATTGGAGTCACGTGGGTACCTGAAATGACGGTCGGAGGTTGTTTTTTCCAGGGAAAGTACGGAGGATCTTGGACCATCCGACGCGGGTTTTATGTTCGCTGGGGTTAACCTCGCAGCGACTCTGCGAACCTGCGGGTGAACTCCCTTATCCTGCCCCAGTCCCTCAGGTCGTTCCTTCCCCCAGCATCGAACTCCAGCCCCTTATCCTTGGACAGCCCCGCCATCGCCGCCCCGGCGATCTTCCTGTCAATGAATCCCATCTTGGACCTCGGCCCCAGGTCCGCTAGGGGCCCGAAGGCCTCCATCAGCACCGCCTCCACCCCAGCCTCCTCAGCCACCCTCTCCAGGAGGTCCCTTCGGGCGGACTCGGGGTCCGCGAGCACCGACATGCAGGAGACGAAGATGGCCACCCTCCTCCCCTTGAGCTCGTTGGCCTTCCTCCTGAGGAACGCCTGGGGCTCCCTCATCCACTTCGATATCTTCACCCCTGAGCCCACTATCACCCCGTCGTACCCTTCCAGGGAGGGCCAGTTCCTATTCCTCTTGACGTCCAGCAGGTCAGCCTCCACGCCCTCCTCCCCCAGGAATCCTGCCAGCCTTCCCGCGATCTCCTCGGTGCTCCCCCAACGGGAGCCGTAGGCGATGAGAACCTTCATGACTGAAACTCCGCCTCTAGAGTAATAATAAGTTACTCCGCGTGCGGCCAGTATATAAAAAAGGGAGGAAGATCAGCCTTCTAGCTCTTCGTCGTCAGAGTGTACTTGCAGCCCAGGGGCGCCAGCCTCTCGTCTATGACCCTAATCAGATCGTTTATCTGGTCCTGCGTCGGCTTCGTGAACCACTCGAAGAAGAAGTCGTACTCCCCCAGCTTTTCGCCTGACCTGCTGATGATGGTGCTGCACCGCTCGACCTTGACATTGATGGGGATCGAGCTGAAGTAGTCAGCGGCTACATCGGGGTCGTTCAGGTAGGAGTCCAGCTCTGGGGCGTTGACCAGTATCGTGTCCATGATGCAGATCTCGGGCATGCCCACCGCCAGTTTCTCCAGCTCCCTTATCGCCTTCAGGATCGGCGGCCCGTAGATCCTCACGTAGCTTATGGTCGCCAAAAGTCTCACCCATCTTGATAGGAAAGAAGCGTCAAATATAAAGGGGCGCGCGCAAGTGGTAGAGGATTAGGTTTTGAGTTCCAGGTGCTCCTTGAGATACTTCATCAGCTCTTTGTAGTGTTACTCCGATTCACTCGCCATTCTAGGTTGACCCGTCCGAGACCGGTATCCTTCAACCAATGGCTCAAATTTTTCCCACATTCTTCGCGTCATGCCCGCCATAAGGAGAGCAACCCAGCGAATATTGAGCAGTCCTTCCTTGACAAGAACACCAACGCCTTCATAATATGTTCCGACGGTGCTGAACCGCCTTCGGTTCTTACGAGCTTCTGGTGTTTCACCTTGTATCAATTCCAGAAATTCATCTAGTTCCTCGTAATCGACGGACTGCCACCACTCCATCGCATCGACGAAGGTTTCGCTCTGGGCCTTGTCGTATATCCCATGAAGAGCTAGGCCTGCCTGGTTTCAAGTGTCAAGTGCTGGTTTCTGCGCGTGTTCTGCAGGGTCATGATGTGGTAGACAACGCCTATGGTGATGCTTAACGTCTGCAGGGCCATGAAGGCGAGGGTCAGGTCGACCATTTCATTCTAGCATTAGGTGGATGTTTAGAAAAGAGTATGGGGAGGAAGAAATAGCTGGCTAGGCCAGTCCTCTATTTCTTAGTCGTTCATTCTCCCACGTCGAGAAGTCAGCAGGTGGGTCCATCCTCTCATCTTCAGGCTTTAAGACGAGTCCAGCAGCACCCGTAGGACATCCGGTAACACACAGGCCACAGCCGATACATCTTTCCTTCTCAATTATGGCTAGCCCATCAACGATAGAGACAGCGTTCACATGGCATCTCGTCTCACAGGCGCCACAGCCAATGCACTCCCCTTCAATTATGACCCCATAATAGTTGGCCTGAGCCACGGAGTTCTCGACGCCGAACTCTGTGACCCCCCGCAGAATTGCGCAGCAGCACCCGCAGCAGTTACACACATAAGTTAGACCCTCCATCACGTTGCTGACCGTGTGTACGAGCCCGATCTCCTCAGCCTTATCGAGCACCGCAAGAGCCTCCTCCTTGGATATGTCTCCAGGTCGAGGCGGGCGCTCACGTGAGGAGAAACTAAGGCATAATCCCGACGGGAAATCGCATTTTCTCCCTATGTGATCTTGCTGTTTTCTGCAGATGCACTGGCTCTCATGAAAGACTTTACTCGAATTGATGATCGCCTTTACATCATCGTATGGCAGTATCCACTCAGACTTAACCGCACTCTGAGCTGGTACAACCCGATGAATGGAGGGAAGCGGCTGCATCAGTCCTTCCATTCCACCCTCAAGGAAATACTCCTCAACTAGGTGGGCGAATTCGTGATCCATTCTCTTATTCTGAGCTTCGTATATGCCTACAATCCATGGAGCGAGCCTGTAATGTGGCGTTCCATCTATATCTGTACTCCAGAGTAGGTTCTTTTGCGCCATTTCGGACAATGTTTCTTTAGCGGTCTCAAGTTCTAGCCCAACTCTAGTAGAGATGTCTTCATACGATTCCATCTCTCTCCCAAGTATGCTAGCGATTCTTGCCTCCTCTAATGTGAATATCCTCTTCAATACCTCTAATTCAATTCCTGAGTCGGTTCTAGGAAATCCATTGGGGAGTTTATCGAGTGCATCAGCGAGTTGTCCGTATACATCATCGCTCATAATACCACCATTAAAACATGTATTGGTGAATCAGCCTAGAATCTATTTAACAATAACCCAGTTCGATTTCGTTATGAAGAAAAGAGTTGGGGCTTCTCACCTGACCGATATCGTGGGTGGCTAGGCCTTCCCTAGAGGAATAGGCTGTAGAAGATCAGGTCGAGGCCGTGCATGTGGTTCCTCATGTACCCCTCGGGGATGAAGCCCATCTCCGTGTAGAGCTTGATGGCGGGCTTCAGACACGGCGCGGTGTCGAGGCTGACCTTCGTGCATTCCCTCTGCTTGGATATTCTGATGAACTCGTTGAGCAGCCCCCTGCCGACCCCCCTCCGTCGATTCTCGGGGGAGACCCCCATGAAGCCCAGCCAGCTGTAGCCCCCCCTGTTTGTCCTCCCCTGGGCCAGGCCGACGATCTCCCCTCCCTCCTCGGCGACGAGGATGACACGTTCAGGGGCGACTATCCCGGTCCGGATCCTGTCGGCCAGTTCCGGTTGGTCTGTTTCCTCGATCACCTCCTCGACGTACTCGTCTGGGAGTATCCCCCGCAGCGACTCCCAGATCTTCCTGTAGCATTCGATGAAGCCCCGGACGTCGTCATCGCGTGCGTCTCTAACATCCAATGCTCATTTCTCCGTCATGTATTAGGTGGAAGTTTAGAAAAGAGTATGGGGAAAGAGAAAGAGTAAACCCATCGCCTCCCCCAATACTAATTTCTCGCAAACGTAGAGAAAGATATGTTTTATTACAGTTTTTTTTATCTTCTACGCGATCCCACGACTCCCTTTACATAAAGGAGGTTAAAAAACTCCCCCAAATGAAAGAGGGGGAGGGGGGGGGTCATCCATCCGACTGTGAATGAAGCGCCAAACAAGCAAAGGAACCCTAAAAACGCTCCAACCGGATCCGATACAGGTCAAAATGTGTATGAATGCACATCCAAAAAACGCCTCCGCCAAACGCTTATCCTAAGCCAGCCGCATCCAGCAACTTATAAGCCACACGCCCAACAACCATAAACCAGAAATGACCGACCCCAACCTCTACGAGACAATCACCGCCATCGCCAAGCGCAGAGGCTACTACTGGCCCAGCTACGAGATCTACGGAGGCCTCTCCGGCTACGTCACATACGGAGACCTCGGTACCAAGCTCAAGCGCAACATAGAGCGCACATGGCGCAACCACTTCACCCGCCAGCAGAACATCCTCGAGATCGAGGCCCCCATCATCAGCCCCGAGATCGTATTCGAAGCCTCAGGGCACATCTCCAACTTCAAGGAGTACAGCTCAGAGTGCACAAAGTGCGGCCACAGCTTCAGGGCAGACCACCTCATCGAGGACAAGACCGGCCTCGAGAACGTCGAGGCCATGGGCGGAGACGCCATCAAACGCCTCCTCGCAGAGCACAAGATAAAATGCCCCAGATGCAGCTCACCCCTCAAGGAGCCCACCCTCATACTCACCATGTTCAAAACCCAGATAGGCGCCACGGGAGGCCTCACGGGATACGCCCGCCCCGAGGCAGCCCAGAGCATGTTCATAAACTTCAAGCGAGGGTACCAGCATGCCCGGGAGAAGCTCCCATTCGCCCTCGCCCAGGTCGGCAAGGTCATGAGGAACGAGATCAGCCCCCGCCGCGGCCTCACCCGCACACGCGAGTTTACGATAATGGAACTGGAGCTATTCTTCGACCCCCAGCAACCAGAGTGCCCCTGGCTCAATGAGGTCGAGGACGAGGAGATCAGGCTCATCACAGAGGAGATGCTGGCCAACGACGAGAGGACCCCCCTCGAGCTCACCATCAGGGAGGCCGTGGAGAAAGGACTCATCCTCCAGGAGTGGAGCGCCTACTACATGGGCGTCTCCAAGCGCTTCATCACCCACCTCGGTGTCCCCCACGACCGCCAGAGATTCAGGGCCCACCTCCCCGACGAGCGAGCCCACTACTCCGCCCAGACCTACGACCACGAGGTCCAGCTGAGCCACGGATGGCTCGAGGTCGCAGGCCACGCCTACCGCACAGACTACGACCTCAAATCCCACCAGAAGGGAGCCGACACCGACATGACCGTCCTACGCGAGGACGGCACCCGCTTCACCCCCCACGTCGTAGAGCCCAGCTTCGGTCTCGGCAGACAGTTCTACACCGCCCTGGAACACGCCTACGAGCGCAAGGACAACCGCAACATATTCCACCTCCCCCGCGACCTCGCACCCTACCAGCTCTCCATATTCCCACTCGTCACCAAGGACGGCCTAAAGGAGAAATCCCAGGAGGTCCACGCAGCCCTCGAGAAAGTGGGATTCACCACGTTCTACGACGACAGGGGATCAGTCGGCAGACGCTACGCCCGCTCCGACGAGGCCGGGACCCCCCTCGCCGTCACCATCGACTACGCCACCCTGGACGACGAGACAGTCACCATAAGGGACAGGGACAGCTGGACACAGGTCAGGACCCCCCTCGTGGACCTCGCAACCAACTTACGGAGCTACTTCTCCTACACAGCCCAATTCGAGGACCTGGGACAGGCCATAGAACCCTAGACCAGCCGAATCTCCACACCCTACGGGGAGTCCTCCAATAGGACGCCCCCCTTCGCCTCGATCCTCCCCCTGAAGTCGGAGACCACCTCCTCCAACCGCCCCTCGCTCAGCTCCCGGCTCCCCCCCTCCGCTACGATATCCACCTTAATCTCCCTCACGCTCTCCCTCCCCTCCCTCGACTCCGGGGGAGTCGCCGCATTCTTAATGTAGACATCAGGGTAGTCCACATGCATCTGCCTGTAGATGGGGAAGAACTCCAGGAACTTCACCCGGGCGGTAAGCGTCCTCGCCACGAACTTCGTGGGCGCCCCCTCCTCGATGATCGGGGCGACGAAACCGTCGAACATCGCCTCCATCTCCACGGGTATACCCGGGAACGTCACAATCAACGTCCCCCCCTCCTGCAGCATCATCCCCGCCGCCAGCCCCACCGGATTCGGGATCGCCCTCGCACCCTCCACGATCCGGGCCATCCTCTCACCCCGTGCCGAGTATTCGATCCCCCGCGCCTCGTAGCTCACCCTGATCCTCTCGATGGCCCCCTGGTCGTGCACCACATCCCTGCCCACGACCCGGGCGATCGCATCAACCGTCAGATCGTCCTCCGAGGGCCCCAGCCCCCCCGTGAAGACGATCATGTCGTCACCCCTGGTCAGCGCGTCCCTGAGGACTCCTCCGATCTCGTCCACCTCGTCACCTATCACGGTCACCCGCTTCAGGTGGGCCCCCAGCTCCACCGCCCTCCGCGCCAACCAGTTCGAGTTCGTGTCCTGGATCCGACCGAAAAGCACCTCGTCACCCGTCACGATGACCTCTAGATTATATCCGTCCCGCTGCATCACAGACCCCTCCCCCATCAAAGGATATACGCATTTCCACCGTCAGAAACCCGGCTCTAGCGCCGCCTCAGAGGAACGTCCCCTCCCACCCCGGAGGGCTTCAGGCGGGCAGACCTCAAGCAGCCTCTCCGCCAAGCCACTGGTCTTATACACGATGAAGTCGTGATAGCCCAGGACCTCCGCCTTCGTCATCCTCCCAGAGGCCACCTCAACTACGTCCCTGAAGATCCCCTCACCGACGGAGTGCAGGGTCTCGCTCCCGTCGAGGATCGCACCGGCGTTAACGTCCATGTTATCCACCATCCTCGAGTACGTCCCCGGGTTCCCCGTCACCTTCAGCACGGGAGCGATCGCGTGGCCCGTTGTGGAGCCCCGCCCCGTCGTGAACGCGACGACCTGCGCCCCGGCGGCCACCATCCCCGTGACCGAGGGCACATCCCACCCGGTGCCGTCCTGCAGCCAGAGCCCAGGCCTGCTCGGGTAGTCAAAGCCCTCCCTGCCCGTCCCGAGCACCCCCTGGATAGGCCTGGTCCCGCCCTTACGGATGGCCCCCAGGCTCTTCTCCTCGATGGTGGTGAGCCCCCCCTCGACGTTCCCCTTCGACATGAACCTGCTGTCGATGCCCGCCGCCCTCATCCGCAGCTCCTGCCTGCCGATCATGGCGTGGATCGCCTCCGCGACCCCTGCGTCGACGGCCCTCCTCGCCAGGACGTGCTGGGTCCCCGTCATCTCCTGGGTCTCCCCGAAGACCACTGTCCCCCCCTCGTCCACGAGCATGTCGGCGGCGACCCCCACAGCGGGATTCGCGGCCAGACCCGAGGTCGCGTCCGAGCCGCCGCACTCGACAGCGAGCATCAGCTTCGACAGGGGGAACGGCTCCCTTTTAAGCTCCGAGATCTCCTCGGCCATCTTCCGTAGTATCTTCACTCCCTTCTCCGTGGTCCTCACAGAGCCGCCCTCCTCCTGGATGACGAGGGTCTCCACGGGCTTCCCGGTCGGCTGGATCCCCTCGGCCAGGACCTCACAGGTCAGGGACTCGCAGCCCAGCCCCACAAGCAGGACGCCCGCCACGTTCGGGTTCCTCCCCGTCCCAATCAGGGTGTTAGCAACCATCCAGTCGAACCCGCATCCGTGATGCTGGGTGACCGCCACGGCCCCCTCGACCTGGACGGCGATCTTCCTCGCCGGTTCGATGCTGCAGTCCATGGGCGTCAGCACCAGGAGGTGGTTCCGAACCCCCACGCTCCCATCCGGCCTCTCGTAGCCGTAGAACACGGTCATGCCCCACCCTCCACATACACCGAAGTGGGAACCGTCGCGCTCTCCACGTTATGAGTGTGCACCCACACGCCGACCCCGATGGGAGACGAGGCGACGCCTATGACCTCACCGTACTTGACGACCTGATCCCCCTTCACAAGCCCCTTCAGCGCAATCTTATGCCCGAATGATACCGCGCCCGTCATCTGGGGCCTCATCAGGACCTCCCCCTCGGGGGAGAGAACCTCCACCACGTCACCCACCCCCACGTCGGAGGTCACAGTAGCCACATTGTCCCTCTCATCGATCTGGATCGCTTTAGCCATCTCTAAACGCCCACGTATCTGATAATGGACACATGGAGGATTAAGATACTTACGTCGCCATGAGATTGGAGTCTTCCCCGAAACAAGGGGAGAGGTCAGATGGTGATCTCATCTGGGATGCAGGATGTGCCGTCCGGGATAACCGCGACCTTGGAGCCCTTCCCATGCTCGGATTTCAGCGCCTCGATGACCTCATCCCAGTCCCTGATCCACGTGGTCTGCTCGGGCAGGCCCAGCTTCATGTCGTAGCTCCTCATCTTGTAGGGGGAGTGGATTATGAGGCGTTTACCCCGTCTGAGAGGCCTCCTCTTCGAGCTCCACAGCCGGGCCCCCCTGTTCTTCCCATGACGCCCGAAGATCCAGTGGACTATCTCGCCGTTCATGTCATTGCCTATCAGGACGATGGTCCCATCCTCCTTCACAGAGTTGTAGGCAGGCCACATGCCAATGTTGGCCTCGTTCTCCCTCATGTAGCTGTTCGCCACGACGATGTCCATCTCCTTGGGGGACTCGCACCTATGCCATCTGTCCACGCCCTTTGCCGCATGCCTCTGGGTCTCCACGAAGTCTCCCGTGTAGAGCTCGATGGGGTTCCTCTCAAGGTTGAGGACGCTGTCCAGCTTGAAGTCCAATCCGGCCAGCCTCGCGGCCTCCTCACAGTCCATGCGCATGACGTTGTTCTCATGCTTCAGGTACCCCGTGGTCTCATGGGCCGTGAACTGGGGCCCGAAGCCTCCAACGCTCCCGTGGTTGTGCTCGATGGTGTCCAGACCCGCTACCCCAGGAAGGATGATCTTGCCCCCGCCGCTGAATCCCATCAGCCTGTGGAAGAGGACCGTACCGACACCGATCTTGAGGTCGCAGCTCATGACCTCTGAGTTCACGTACACAGGAGTGCCACGGCTCGTCTCCCCCAGGTGGTCGAGGTACTCGTATGGGTTGTGGTTGTAGCACTGGTAATCCGCGACCACGTCATCCCCGAGCTTCTTCACGAAGTCCAGCCTTGAGACCGTGCCGTGGGCTCCGGTGGCCATGATGAACCTGATGTTGTCCACTGGGATGCCAGCACCGTGGAGGACCTCTAGGATGGGTTCCACGTACTGGTGGGACCTAGTGGGCCGGGTCATGTCGTCGATGAGTATGGCCACCTCGTCCGCGGTCTCCGCAAGCTTGCTGAGAGGTCTCGTCCCAAGGGGGTTCTCAAGCGCGGCCTTTATCTCAGCCTCTGAGAGGGGAGGCTGCCCCTCGCAGGCCATCATGCATCTTTTCACGTCCCATTCGTCTGGGAATTCAAGTGTTAATGGCTTATCCCCGAACCACTGAAGATTCGGTACAGTAACCTCGGTCAAATCCCATGCACCTCTACACGGAGGAGTACTAGTCACATAATCCATTTTACTTTATCCGTTCGTTCCGCGGTAAACGTTATTTACGAAGGGGATGAGTTTGGAGTGGTGTATTGCTTGAGCAATGAACGTGAGCTATTAATGATCCCAGGGCCGACCATGGTCTCGCCCAGGGTCCTCCGGGTGCTTGCGAAGCCCGTGCTCAGCCACGTGAGCGGGGAGTTCGTGGACGGCTTCGTCGAGGCCTTGGAGCTGCAGAAGAAGATCTTCGGAACCGAGGGCACGCCCTTCATGCTCTCCGGGAGCGGAACCCTGGGGATGGAAGCAGCAATCTCCAACCTCATCGAGAAGGGTGACAAGGTGCTCTGCGTTGAGAACGGCTTCTTCGGCGAGAAGTGGGAGGAGATCGTGGGGCCCCACGGGGGCGTCGTGGACCGCCTCAGGTTCGATTGGGGGGACGCCCTGGACCTGAAGATGCTAGAGGAGAAGCTGTCGTCAAACGACTACAAAGCCTTCACAGTGGAGCACGTCGACACGTCCACTGGGATCGCCAACCCCCTCGATAAGGTCGGCGAACTGGCGAAGGGGACAGACGCCCTCTACATCGTGGACTCTGTCTGTGGGATAGGGGGGATGCCCGTGAAGATGGACGCGTGGAACATAGACTACTGCCTAACGGGCAGCCAGAAGGCGGTGGGTGCCCCCCCGGGGATCTCTATGTTCTGCCTCAACGAGAAGGCGTGGGACGTCGTGGAGAAGAGGAAGACCCCCATCGACGACTACTACGCCAACCTCAAGAGGTGGAAGCCCATCATGGACAACCCACGAGGCTACTTCGCTACTCCGGCCGTCGGGATGGTCCTGGGGATGCTGGAGGCCCTCCGGATAATCGACGAGGAGGGGCTTGAGGCGAGATGGAGGCGCCACGAGGTATTCTCCGAGGCCTACATGGCAGGGCTCAAGGCTCTGAACGTGGACTGGTTCCCCGCCAAGGGATCCGAGGCCCACACGCTAACGGTTCCAGTCATACCAGAAAGCATTAACGACTCGGACATGAGGGGCCTGATGAGGATCAAGTACGGGGTCATCATCGCTGGCGGTCTGGGTAAGCTGGGCGGAAAGACGGTTCGAGTTGGCCACATGGGCTGCTGCACAAATAACGACCTCGTTGCCACCATGTCTGCCATGGAGATGTCGCTGATGGAGTTGGGCCACGCCATGGAGGCCGGAGCCGGGGTAGGTGCAACCGAGAAGGTCCTAACGACCCTCAAGACGGAGGCGTGACCTCCACACCCCCGGAGATGTTTTATCCGATATAACCCTCCCTTTTTCTGTGGAATCATTATTAACCTACCTGCTCATCGGACTGCTCCAAGGTGTCTTGGAGTGGCTGCCGATATCGAGTCAGGGCAACCTCGTCATACTGATGACGGTCTTCCTAGGTCTGGAGGCCTCTCAGGCCCTCGACTTGTCAGTATTCATCCACTTGGGCACCGGTCTGGCTGCCCTCGTGTATTTCAGGCATGAGGTCGTGGATATTCTGCTCCGTAGATCGGAGAGGGATAGAGGACTGTTTAGTTTCCTCTTGGTCACAACCATTATGACCGGTGTCATCGGGCTGCCACTGTTCATCTTCGCCAAGAGTGCGAGTTTCTACGGGGATGCACTCCTGATCCTAACTGGGGTGGCTCTCCTGGTGACCGGTGTCGTCCAGAGAGGGGTGAAAGTGTCAGAAGCGAAGTCCTCTGAATCCCTGGATCCCAAGGAGGGGCTTGCCCTCGGCTTCTCTCAAGGTCTCTCGGCCCTTCCCGGGCTCTCACGGTCGGGGCTGACGACGTCCGTCCTGCTGTTTAAGGGCTTCTCTGGGGCGGAGGCCTTCAGGATATCATTTCTGATGAGCATTCCAGCCGTCTTCGCCGCAGCAGCGGGCCTGATAGTGATCGAGGGGGTGCCCCCTCTGGGCGTCGGTGTCCTTCTCTCGGTGCTGGCCTCCTTCATCTCGGCCCTCCTGACTATAGATCTCCTCCTAAAACTTGCCAGGAGGGTAAGGTTCTGGAGCCTATGCATAGTCCTGGGGTTGATAGCCCTGCTTCCACAGGTCATAAACCTCCTCTGACTTCTATTGAATAGAAAAAGGGGGAAGTTAGGGGCTTCTCTATGTGCTCTTAGTGTCCCTGCTTATCGCTGATAGGCCGGCTACGCCCTGTATACCTGCTGCCTTGAGTGTCTCGAGGGGGAGCGCCAGGATTATGGTGTTGCTCTGGTCCTTGCTGACGTCGTTCACCGTGGAGAGTATCCTGAGCTGCATGGCATTGGGGTCCGCCATGTTCTTGGCGGCAGCGGCCAGCTTGGTTGAGGCTTTTAGCTCTGCCTCGGCTTTGATGAGGATAGCTCGAGACTCCCTCTCAGCCTCGGCCTGGACGGCGAAGGCCCTCCTCATGTCCTCGGGTAGGCTGATGTCCTGGAGGCCGGCCCTGGCGATGTCGATCCCCCACTCCTTGGCGAGCTTGTCGATCTCATCCTTAAGCTTGAGGACGATCTCCTCCCGGCTCTCCAAGAGGTCGTCTAGGTTGTACTGACCTATAATGTTCCTGATGGCGGTCTGTGCATACTTGGAGACAGCAACGGCGTAGTCCCTGATCTGGGTGATCACTTTCTCGGTGTCCTCGATAGTCATGAAGACGACGGCGTCGATGCCCACCGAGATGTTGTCCTTGGTGATGGCGGACTGCCCCTTCATATCCACGGTCATGGTCCTCAGGTCAACTTTCTGGATGGCGTCGATCATTGGTATCCTAAAGTGGAGACCCGTCTCCACTATCTTTACTATCTTACCGAATCGCAGGACAGATGCCTTCTCCCACTGCTTGACGATGAAGGCGGAGGAGCCCAATAATGCAAGTGCGATTGAACCTAGGATTACCCCGTTAATTAAAAGGTCTAACATCTTTTACACCTCTTCCCATCTTTCCAGAACGATTCTCATGGAATAGATGGGTTACTCTGTTACTCGATAGTCATCGAGGCTTGTTAATGCTGGAAATTTTTTAGGAGTTTTAGTCTCCCTTTTTCACTCTCATGGATCCATCTTCTGGACTCAATATGAAGTTATTTCAATGAGGTCCGGCCCACATCTGTTGAGGAAGGATCTTGAAAGTCGTCTTCATTGAGCCACCTAAGGAGTTCTGGTTCTTGATGGGAGAGTATCTTCCTCCCCCCACGGCGGCTATTCAACTCGCCGCATTCCTGGAGTCGAGACGCCCCGACGACGAGATCAAGATTATCGATTCCCAGGCTGAGGAGCTAGGCTCCTATGAGAAACGCTTGAGGAACTCCGGTGCAAGGATGGTATCCGCATCAGTTCCGCAAGCCGCTTAACGCTCTCCTCTCCAAGCTCTTAAACTTTCTCTCCGTCAACCTCCTGTTCTCACCCCTGTACGC